>JAUREI010000010.1 GCA_030827515.1 Prosthecobacter sp.
GCCAAGGCGATTCTGGAGGAGGCGGGCTATGAAGTCCTCGTCTTCGCCGCCACCGGCACCGGAGGCCGCATCATGGAAAGCCTGATTGAAAGCGGCATGATCAGCGGCGTCCTCGACATCACCACCACGGAATGGGCCGACGAACTCGTCGGCGGCGTGCTGAATGCCGGCCCCCACCGACTGGAGGCCGCCGGCAAGGCCGGTGTGCCGGCCATCGTCACCCCGGGCTGCCTCGACATGGTCAACTTTGGCGAACCGGCCAGTGTGCCGGAAAAGTTCAAGAACCGCCGCTTCTACGCGCACAATCCGCAGGTCACCCTGATGCGGACCAACGCCGGGGAATGCACCGAACTCGGGCGCATCCTGGCCGAAAAGCTCAACGCCTACAGCGCCCCGGTCACCGTCCTCATCCCGCGCCGGGCGATCAGTGTCATCAGTGCCCCCGGTCAGCCCTTTCACGACCCTGAAGCCGACGAGGCCCTGTTCGGCAGCCTGAAGGCGCACCTGAGTGTCGACATCCCCGTGGTCGAAATGGACTGCGAGATCAACGCCCCCGAATTCGCCGCGGCCTGCGCGCACACCCTGTTGGCCCAGTTGGGCCGCTGAGGAATCTCAGGTCTCAGATTCTCCAATCTTCGATCCCCCATCTCCCCCATGTCCCTCGGCCAACTTCTCCTCACTGGCGTTCCAGGCCCCGTCCTTGATGCTGAAACCGCCGCGCGCTTCAAGAAACTGCAGCCCGGTGGCTTCATCCTGTTCGGCCGCAACATCCAGTCGCCCGAGCAACTGCGAAAACTCATCGACGACCTGCGCGATCTCTCAGAGATCGAGCCCTTCATCACCATCGACCAGGAAGGCGGCCGTGTCTCGCGCCTGCGCCTGATCGGCGAGGAACCCCCGAACGCCCAGCAACTGCGCGACAAGGGCGATCCCACCCTCATCAAGCAGCACGGCCGCCTTACCGGCCAGCTTTTGCGCCTGTTCGGCTTCAACCTCGACCTCTGTCCGGTGCTCGACATCTCCTACGACGATGCCGCCGACAACTCGCTCAAGGGTCGCTGCTGGGGACGGGACCCGCAGCAGGTCATCAGCAACGCCGGCACCTTCAACCGCGCCCTGCGCAAAGAGGGCATTCTCTCCTGCGGCAAGCATTTCCCCGGCTACGGCCCGGCGGAGTGCGATCCCCATGAATTCCTGCCCGTGATTGCGAAGAGCCGCGAGGAGATGGCGATGAGCGAACTGCTGCCCTACAGCGCCCTTCTGCCGGAACTCGACAGCGTGATGACCTGCCACAGCAACTACACCGCCTACGACCCCGACCGCGGCCGCTGGCCGGCCAGCCTCAGCCACAACGTCTGCACCCGACTGCTGCGCGACCAACTCGGCTTTGAAGGCCTCGCCATGACTGACGACCTCGACATGGGTGCGATCCTCAACGAGGTCACCTTCGAGCAGGCCATCCAGGAGGCTGTGCGCGCCGGCAACGATCTCGTCATGATCTGCCACCGGCTCGAGATGGTCGAACTTGCCCGCCAGCACCTCGAGGGCGTCGAACACCCCATCCTTCACGACGCCCTGCTGCGCATCGAGAAAACCAAGAAGCGCCTGCGGGCTCCCGATGTCTTCAGACTGGACCGCTTTGCGGAACTCAACCGCGAGATCTGGGACCTGCGGGTCGCCACACTCGGCGAGGAGCGCGCCAGCATCCTCAGCGTCGAGGACGGCAAACGCTCGCCGGTCGAACTCTACTGATCAGGCCACCAGCAGGAAGTCCTGCCCTTCCCGCCAGCCGCGTTCCCGCAGGTGGTCATGGATCTGCGCGCGCGCTCCGCGGGCAGCGACCCCGGCCAGAAGAAAACTCGTCGCCGGGTCCGGCAAATCATCGGCGAGCCGCACCGGCCGGCCATCGCGGTGGCGACCGCGCTTCGCCGGATCGACATCGATGAAGCCGGCCAAGCGCAGGCCCTCGGCCTCCAGCGCGTCGAAACGGCGGCGCGTGACCCGGCCCGCGCCCCACAGCCAGAGCGCCCGTCCGGGAGCGACCTCACGGCGCAGCCAACGCGCCAGGTAACCCGCCTTGATCCGGTAGAACGCCTCCACCGCATAACGCGGATCGCGCCGCGACAGCCGCTGCGGCGGATCGTTCCAGACCAGCAGTTCCTCCGGGCACTTGGCAAAGCGCACCCCCGCCTCCAGCCAGCGCAGCCAAAGCTCATAGTCCTCCGGGAAATACCCTTCCCGCCAGCCGCCATGACGCTCCAGCAGCTCGCGCCGGAACAGCACGCTCGGGTGCGCCACCGGTGCCTCAACAAACCGCCGCAGGCTCATCCGCTCGGCACTGTCCTGCGCGTTGATCCAGTCGACATGCTCCGCATAACCCGCCGCCGCCCCACCGTAGCGGACGCGACAGGACACCAGCCCGGCCGCCGGTTCGTCTTCCAGCCACGCCACCTGGCGGGCGAGTCGCTGCGGATGCATCAGGTCATCCGCATCCATGCGCGCCAGATAACGCCCCTGACAAGCCGCCGCCCCCGCCTGCAGCGCCCCGGCAATGCCCTGTGGCGGCGTCTGCAGCACCCGCACCCGCGGATCGGCCGCGGCCCAGGCTTTGAGCAACTCCGGCGTCGCATCGACCGAGCCGTCATCGACCGCGACCAATTCCCAGTCCCCCAGCGTCTGCGCACGGATCGAGTCCAGCGCCGCCGGCAGCGTCGCCGCCCCGTCCCGCACCGGCAAAAGAATGGACACAAGCGCCATGCCTTACCGTGGCGAGCCTATGAGCCCTGCCAAGTCCGGCGCGCTGCTAACGTGCAGGCTGCTATTACCGCGTGTGGAGTGAACCCCTCTACCACCTTGCTGGCTGACTAGGACCAAACGATGCCAATGCTGAAAAGCACCACCATGAACAAATTGGTGGAGACGAGCACCAGGCTGCCCATGCGTTTTGGATGACCGCTCATGAGACCGCGCCAACCTGTGAAGAGCATGATCAAACTGCCTGCAATGACGGTCAGATTGAAGTTGAGGGGAGGCAAATAATCACGAGGCATAGCCGAGATTGCTGCGAAAATCAGCAGCCATTCAATGCAGGCGAGGGTCAAGCTCCATTCTGCCAAGAAAGCATTCCGAGGATCATTCGCTGAAATGAGCAGCCATTGAGTCTTCATGATCATGCCAAATGGTTCAGCTGCTCTGCATGACAAACTGCCCCAACAACCACGTCAATCATGCAACGAAACCGAAGATAATCCGTCAAGAAAAATGAGAGGCGGCGACGAAGAAGGGGAGTGTTTACCCCTAGTAACATGCGGCCCCTCAACATCTCCCCCGTTTCCATGATCCCTCATTCCCCGTTGCCTTCTCTCCCGTCCCGGGCATTTCATCCCTCATGTCCGAAGTCGTAGTCATCGGGGCCGGTCCGGCCGGTTGCACCCTTGCCGCCCTGCTCGCCCAGAGAGGCATCGCCTGCACGGTGTTTGATGACGATCAACGCCCCGACCTGCTGGTGGGGGAATCGCTCATTCCGGGAGTCGTTCCCGTGTTCCGCCAGCTCGGCATCGAGGACCAGGTGGCGGCGATGTCGGTGCGCAAGCCGGGTGCCTCGTTCTTCGATGGCGCCGACGGCCCGCGCATCCACTTCAGCTTCACCAACGTCGCCGACCACCTCCCGCCCTACGCCTTCAACACGCCGCGGCCCGAACTCGACAACCTGCTGCGCCGGCGCGCGGAGGAACTTGGAGCGCGCTTCCTCCATGCCCGCGCCCAACTCGAGCCGTGTGAGCGCGACGGCCAGCCGTCGGTGCGACTGAGCGCGGCGGACCGCTCCCTCCTCGGCCTGTCCGACGACGCCGAACCCTTCCTCGTGGATGCCTCAGGGCGTGCGCGGCTGCTGGCCCGCTTCCTGAACCTTCCAGCGCAGCGCGGAGGCCGCGACGATGTTGCCCTGTTCGCCCACTTCGTGGACTTTACCCACGACGAAGTGCCGGAGGGCCAGGTGATCATCTCGCTGCTGCGCGCCGGCTGGAGCTGGCGAATCCCCCTGCCGGGCCGGTTGTCAGTGGGCGTGGTCCTGCCCAAGGACGTGGCCCGCTCGCTCGGGGCCACGCCGGAGGAGCGTCTCGAACGCATCCTCCGCGAGGATCCGGCCTTCGGCGGCCGCGGTGCGCAGGCCCGGCGCGTGACGCCGGTGATGACCTACACGAACTACCAGTTGATCTCGAAACGCAGCCACGGCCCCGGGTGGGCCCTGCTGGGCGACGCCTTCGGCTTCAACGACCCCATGCTGTCGCCCGGCCTGTTCCTGTCGCTGCAGGGCGCGCGCGAACTCGACGCCTGCGTTTTCCGGCATGGCACGCGGTTGCTGCACCAGCCGGCTGCGCTGGCACGGGCACTCGACACCTACAACCGGCGCATGACCGACTGGCATGAGGCCTGGAGCGAACTCATTGCCTACTTCTACGACGGCCGCATTTTCCGAATGCACCTGGCGGGCCGACACCTGGCGGAAAAGCCCTCGCCCTTCAAGGTGGCGAGCCACATGGAACGGCATTCCACGCGCCAGATCGCCAGCATGGCCTCGGGCGGGCGCACCCGTTCCGGCTACAGCCGTTGGCTGATTCGCCTGCTTTCCAACCACCTGATCTGGGGCGTGCCTCCAGCGGAGAACTTCGCGGTGCGCAACACGCTGTCAGCCTGATCCGGGTCTCAGAGTTCCTTGATCCGCAGGTTACGGAACCAGGTCTTGTCCTTGTGATCGGTCAGCATGATGCGGCCCTTGCCGGGCGCGAAGCCCACCTTGGACTTGAACTTGCTCTGGGCAATCTTGTCCTTCCAGTCCGGCGAGGTGGTGTCGGCCTCGCCGACCAGCACGCCGTTGAGCCAATGCTGCAGCTTGCCATCCCTGGCGACGATGCGGCTGGCGTTCCACTGGCCGGGCGGGTTGACCGGGGTCTTCACCGCCGTGGCCTGGATGTCGTAAAACGAGGCGGTCAGGCGCTTGGCACCGTTCTTGGAATCCGGATGCTTCTGGTCGTCGAGCATCTGATACTCGATGCCGAGCCACTCCTTGCCGCCAATCTGGGTGACCCAGTACTTGACGCCATTGTTGCCGGCCTCGGCGATCTTCCACTCCCATTCGAACTCAAAGTTCGTGTATTCCTTGTCGCTGATGAGGTTGCC
This sequence comes from Prosthecobacter sp., assembly GCA_030827515.1. Taxonomy (GTDB): domain Bacteria; phylum Verrucomicrobiota; class Verrucomicrobiia; order Verrucomicrobiales; family Verrucomicrobiaceae; genus Prosthecobacter. The sequence continues at coordinate 5,179 of JAUREI010000010.1, forward strand.
GCCCACTCCGTCGAGCACGAGAACGCCATCCTCGATTTTCCAACCCGAACCGGGCGCCTTGCCGTCGGCGCCGCTCCAACCGGCGAGGCTTTTGCCGTCAAAAAGCGACACAGGTTCGGCGGCATGCAGGCCAAGGGCAAGCAGGGGGAGGAGGAACAGCGACTTCATGGGCTCGCATCCATGGCCGGGCCGGCGTTCCGGTCAAGCGCCGAGGTGGGCGGCGTAGGCGGCCTGCACCGCAAGCGTCACCGGCCCGGGCGCGGCCAGCGTGCGACCGTCAATCTCGGCAATCGGATGGACGTCGCGGGTCGAGGAGGTCAGAAAGGCCTCCTCGCAGCGCGTCAGCACCTCCGCCGGCAGGGCGGTTTCCGCACAGGCGATGCCGGCTGCCGCGCAGGCCTGCAGCACCAGCAGGCGGGTGACACCCGCCAGGCAGCCGGAATCCAGCGGCGGGGTGTGCAGGCGTCCCTCGAGCACAACGAAGACGTTGGAGCCGGTGCCCTCGCAAAGTTCGCCCCGGGTGTTCGCCACCAGGGCTTCGCCGCAGCCACGGCGTTTCGCCTCGGCGAGGGCGATGACGTTCTCGGCATAGGAAATGCTTTTCACACCGGCGAGCGCGCCCTTCTCGTTGCGGGTCCAGGGCACGAGGCAGACCTTCTCGGTCGCCGCCCAAGTGTTCAGCGGCATGGCAGCGACCAACCGGGTCCCCTGCCCCGCCCCGCGGTCCGAGCCGAGCGGTCCGTCGCCACTGGTCTGGGTGACCCGCACGCGCGCCTCAATCAGGCCGTTGGCCGACAGCGCCGCCTGGATGGCCGTCGCAAACTCCGTCTCGTCCATGGCGGACAGGCCAAGGGCCTTGCAGGAACGCACGAGCCGTTGCCAGTGCTCGTGCAGGCCGATGACGCGGCCGCCGCGCACGGCCAGGGTCTCGAAGACACCGTCGCCAACCAGCAACCCGTGTTCGAAAGGCGAGATCCTCGCTGCCTCGGCGGGCAGCAGACGGCCGTTGAGCCAGATCTGGACGGGGGTGGACATGCCCGGACATGACGCAGCCCGGGCTTTCCTTCAAGCGGCGAAAACAGTTCATGACATCGGCGCCGACTGTGAAATGGGTGACCATGCTCCGTCTGGAAAACGTTCACGGCCCCCGCCTCGCCCCGCATCTCGATGCCCTTGGCGCCCTGCGCATCGCCGTGTTCAGGGATTACCCCTACCTGTACGACGGCACGCTGGACTATGAACGCGACTACCTGCGCACCTACCTGACCAGCCCGGACAGCCTCGTGGTGCTGGTGATCGATGACGAAACCTTGGTGGGTGCCAGCACCTGCCTGCCGCTGGCCCAGGAGGGACCGGAGTTTCAGGCGCCCTTCGGTCAGGCCGGCCTCGAGATTGACGGCATCTGCTACTTTGGCGAGTCCATCCTGCTGCCTGACTACCGCGGCCGCGGCATCGGCAAGCGCTTCTTCCAGCGCCGTGAGGAACACGCGCAAAAACTCGGAGCCCGCCTGACGACCTTCTGCGCGGTCGATCGGCCCGACGACCACCCTTTGCGCCCCCCGGGCTACCGGCCGCTCGACGAGTTCTGGACGTCGCTCGGCTACCTCAGGAGGCCCGAGTTGCGGGCCGAGTTTGTCTGGAAGGAAATCGGCGAGGCGGCGGAATCGCCCAAGCCGCTGACCTTCTGGACCCGGGACTGGCCGTGACCCCTCACTGGCGCACCGCGAACAGGTGCATGGAGGTGCCCTGCGGGTTCAGTTTGACGTAGTTGTCGGCACCCAGCCATTCATAGGTCTGGCCGTGCATCAAGTCCTGAACCTGGTAAGGGCGAGCTGAATCCAGGCCAAGTGCGGCGAGGTCGAGATGAACCAGCCCTGCGACGGTTTGATGACCATCCAGACTGACGACGCAGAGCAGGCGATCCTCGAAGCCCGGCGTGCACTTGCTGTAGCAGAGCATCTCGCCGTGGTCGGCGCCGTGGAAGATCAGGTTATCGTAAAGCTGCAGGGCGCGGTGCTCGCGGCGAATGCGGTTAAGCCGTCCAATGAAGCCCTTGATGTTGCCTGGCGCGTCGTAATCGCGCTGCTTCAATTCGAACTTCTCCGAATCGAGATACTCCTCCTTGCCGGGCAGGGGTGCATTCTCGCAGAGCTCATAACCGGCATACATGCCCCAGGACGAGGACAGGGTCGCCGCGAGGGCGGCGCGCAGGCGGAAGACACTGGCGGGCGCGTTCTGCAGGTAATAGGGATGAATGTCCGGCGTGTTGGGCCAAAAGTTGCCCCGATAAAACCAGCGCATCTCTCCCTGGCTCAACTCGCTGGCATACTCGGTCAGGCCAGCCTTGTCCTCGCGCCAGGTGAAGTAGGTGTAGCTCTGGCTGAAGCCGATCTTGCCCAGAGCGCGCATCATCTTTGGCTTGGTGAAGGCCTCAGCCAGGAAGATGACCTCGGGATCCTTGCGGTGCACGGTCTTGATGAGTTCCTCCCAGAACGCCACCGGCTTGGTGTGAGGGTTGTCGACCCGGAAAATCTTGACGCCCTGGGCGACCCAGAACAGCACGACGTCGATCAACTCACGCCAGAGGTTCTTCCAGTCGGCACAGTGGAAGTTGAGCGGGTAGATGTCCTGATACTTCTTCGGCGGATTTTCCGCGTAGCGGATGCTGCCGTCGGGCCGCTGGTAAAACCATTCGGGATGCTCCTTCACGTAAGGATGATCCGGCGAGCAGTTGATGGCGAAGTCGAGGGCGATTTCCAGGCCGCGTTCCCTGGCCTCGCCCAGCAGCCAGACAAAATCCTCCAACGTGCCCAGCCGCGGCTCGATCTCGCGATGACCGCCGGCCGGACCGCCAATCGCCCAGGGACTGCCCACGTCATCCGGCAGGGCGGTCAGGGTGTTGTTGCGACCCTTGCGCGCGGTCACGCCAATCGGATGGATGGGCGGAAAATAGATGATATCAAAACCCATCGCCTTCGCGTCGTCGAGACGCGGCAGGCAGTCGCGGAAGTTGCTGTGCTTGTCGGCCCGGCCCTCGGCTCCGCGCGGGAAGAATTCATACCAGGCGGAAAAACGGGCACGCTCGCGCTCAACAATGACCCCGAGCGGCGCGGAGGCCGTGGACAGCGAGCGATCGGCATAGGCATCCATGAGCACCTGCAGTTCTTCCGACTGGAGGACGCCGAGCAGGCCGGCAGCGGGCCTTCCGGCCAGCAGATCGGCGATTTCCTCCAGTTGCACGGCAGCCTCCGGACTGCCCGCTCCACGGGCGCGGCCGGCGGCCTCGCGCAGGAGGCGCGCGCCCTCCAGCGCCTCGACCGGCACGTCGGGATCGGCCGCCTCGACTCGAACGGCAAAGGTCTTCTTCCAGCCCTTGAAGGTGTCGGCCCACGCCTCGACGACGTATTCCCAGCGACCCGCCTTGCCAAACTCACAGCGCCCGTGCCAGCGATCGTTGTCGATCGGCTTCATCGGGGCCTCGAACCAGCGGCGTGTGCCCTGCAGACGCCAGCGCAGGACGGCGCTCATCACCACATGGCCGTCCGTGAACGCATCGCACCAGACATCGAGCGGTTCGCCAACGACGCGTTTGACGGCGTGGCGACCGCCCTCCAGGCAGGGATAGAAATTTTCGAGAACGACGGTGGGTGCGTGGGCGGCTGGCATGCGTGAGCACATGGAGCGCCGGCGCGCGCGGGTCGCAAGCGCGGAAATGCAGGGGATGCCGCGCTCAGCGACCCGTCAGACGGTTCCAGAGCTTGCGCGCTCCCGTGGGGGCCGACCTGGCCGGGGCGGAGGCGGAGCGACCCGAAGATGCCGGGCCACGCGGTTTGTCCTGACGAGGCTTGTCGGAACGCGCCTCGGACTCCGGGCGCGAACGCCCACCGTCGCGAACGCCACGACCGCCCGAGCGACCTGACTCGGCTTCGCCCGAACGCCCGCGCTGGCCGTGGCGTCCGCCACTTCCACCCTGGCGACCACCACCGCTTCCCTGGCGTCCCCGCGGTCCGCCGCGGCGCTCCTCGCGCTCCGCTTCCGCGGCTTCACCCGCCGGCGCTGATGCGCGATAGTCAAAGCCCTCGAGTTTCTTGCGCACGAGACCGCGACCAATGAACTTCTCGAGTTTGCGCAGGTCGTCCATCTCGTCGGGACTGACGAAGCTGATGGCATCGCCAATCGCCTGGGCGCGGCCGGTGCGGCCGATGCGGTGGACATAGTCCTCGACGACATGCGGGAAATCGTAGTTCACCACGTGCGAAATGCCGTCGACGTCAATGCCGCGGGCGGCGATGTCGGTCGCCACCAGCACACGCACCTTCCAGTCCTTGAAGTCGGCCAGCGCGCGCAGGCGCTGATTCTGCGAGCGGTTGGCGTGCAGGGTGGCGCAGGTGACCCCGACCCTGCCGAGTTTGCGCGCGATCTTGTCGGCCCCGTGCTTGGTGCGGCTGAAGACCAGCACCATCTGCATCTTCTCATCCTCGAGCAGGCGTTCGAGCAGGGCCTGCTTCAGGTGGCGGGGCACCTCGTGGACAAACTGGGTGACCGTCTCCGCGGGGTTGGATCGGCGACCGACCTGCACCAACTGCGGCTGCTGCTGGAACTCGCGGGTGAGCGACTCGATCTCCTTCGACAGGGTCGCCGAAAACAGCAGGGTCTGGCGTTTGGCGGGCAACTGCCGGATGATGCGGCGGATGTCCGGCAGGAAGCCCATGTCAAGCATGCGGTCCGCCTCGTCGAGCACAAGGTGCTGCAGGCCGGTGAAGTCGGCGCAGCCCTGGCTCATCAGGTCGAGCAGGCGCCCCGGGCAGGCAATGACGATGTCGGCCCCGGCGCGCAGGGCGTCCTTCTGCGGCTTCTCGCCGACGCCGCCAAAGACACGGGCGATGCGCAGCGGCAGGTGACGGGCGTAGGCCATCACATTCTCCTCGATCTGGGCCACCAGTTCGCGCGTCGGCGCCAGGACCAGCACCCGCGTGCGAGAACGGCCGGCGGCCGGCGCCGCTTCGGCGAGGCGGGTGAGGATGGGCAGCGTGAAGGCGGCGGTCTTGCCGGTGCCCGTCTGGGCGATGCCGATGACGTCGCCGCCCTTGAGCACGGCGGGGATCGCCGCGGTCTGAATGGGGGTGGGCTCCGTGTAGCCGGCCTCCTGAATGGCTTTCAGGATGACAGGGGCGAGACCGAGGGCGGAAAAGGGCATGCGCGCCCATACCCGCAAGCAGCTGCCCGCGCCAGCCGGGATTTGCCAAAGTGCGGGGCTCAGTCGAGCAGCCGGACCATCACCTCAACCTCGATACGGCGGCCCGAAGTGCCGCGGAAGCGACCACTGACCGGCTTGGCATCGTCGTAGTCGCGGCCGATGGCGAGCTTGACGTAGCGCGTGTCGGCTTCGCGGGCATGGGTCGGATCCCAGGCCTTCCAGCCAAAGCCGGGCAGGAACACCTCGACCCAGGCATGCGAAGCCTCGTTCTCCTCGCCGCTGCGGCCGCCGTAAAAGTAGCCGCTGACATATCGCGCCGGGATGCCCTTGCTGCGGCAGAGGGCGATCATGACATGGGCGTAGTCCTGGCAGACGCCGCGACGGTCCTTGAGCGCGTCGGCCGCGTCGGTGTGAACATGGGTCCAGTCCGGATCATAGGCGAACGTGTCGTGGACATGACGCCCCAGACGCACCGCATCGCCCCACAGATCACCGGCATCGCCCGTGATCACATCCATCGCCTCGCGCCAGATGGCGACGTTCTGAGGCACGAATCTGGATTCGACTACGAAATCAAAATAGTTCTCGCGCACTTCGGGGGCCTCAAGGCTTGCCAGCGTCAGCCCCTTCGGCGGAAGACCGCGTGGATCCGGACGCGTCTCGACAACCGCGACCGATTCCACCTCGAGCCGGTCATGGGGTTCGTGCACCTCGAAGTGGTCCACCCGGTTGAGAAAAAAATCGTGATGGGTGTGGACCGGCACCGGCGGGCGCAGGACCAAGTGAAACGACTCGCTGCGCTGCAGGGGATCGGAGACCGGACACAGTCGGACGTCGTTGTAGCTGTCATGCACGACGCTTTCGTAGAGAAAGCGCGTCAGGTGCCTGACCCGCAGACGCTGGCCGGCGGGCTGAATCGGGGATTCGGACGGAGACAAGGGAGGAATCACGTGGCTACTCAACCATGCCGCGCGCGCGGCGACGTGCAGGTGAAAAAGTGCGTCAGCAGGCCTGCTGCTGCTGTTCCTGCTGTTGGTGGAACCGGATCTCCGCCTGCAGGTCGACCGGCGGAGCAAACATGAAGGTGTTGTAGAGGTGGGAACCGAAGGCACCAATCTCGTCCTGCACCTCCATGAGAAACTCGTGCAGACCCTGCTGGATGATATCCTGCACCGTGGTGAAGTGCAGGTTGTTGAGGAACTTGCCGAAGCGGCGCTCACCCGGACTGCGGTATTCGTCCTCCGGCACATCGGCGATCAGGTGGGCGAAGTGATCCATCTGCTGCAGACAAAACACCAGGGAGCGGGGAAAGCTGTCCTGGAAGATGAGGAACTCGATGACCTTGGCGAAGAGGATGTCGGCGACGTAAAAACGCCGGTAGGCCTCTACCGCGCTCGCGGAACGCAGCACGGCATGCCACTGCGCGGCATCGACCGCCCCACCCACATCGGTGACCTTCGGCAGCAGGATGTGATACTTCATGTCGAGCAGGCGCGTCGTCTTGTCGGCCCGCTCCAGATACTTGCCAAACTGGATGAACTCAAAGCCCTCGCTGCGCGAGAAGGTTGAGACCGTGATGCCCTGAAAGAGGTGGGAGTAGCGCTTGATCTGGTCGTAAAAGGCGCTGGCTCCATCGTGCCAGACCCGGGTGGCGTCAGCGCTCTTGATGAAGTGGTAGGCCTCGTTGAGCACCTCCCACATCTCGCTGGAAATCTGGTCGCGTACCTGGCGGGCGTTCTCTCGCGCGCTGGAGATGCAGGAAAACAGCGAGTTGGGATTTTCCGGCCGGAAGGTGAGGAACTCGGTGACGCTTTCGCTGTCGGCGTTTTCGTACAACTGGAAGAAGAGGTCCTCGTCGTCGGTCGAGCGCAGGATTGGCAGCCAGTGCTCCTTGAGGGTTTCGTCGGAGACCTGGCCAAAATCGAGCAGGATCTGCAGGTTGACGTCGACAAGGCGCGCCACATTCTCGGCGCGTTCCAGGTAGCGACTCATCCAGTACAGGCTGCCGGCGACCCGGGACAACATGATGTTGGCCTGCTTGTGGCGGGCGACTTGTTCTTGCGAAAAAGGCTGGGGCATGACGGGTTGGGATTCAGATCGATTCAGCGGACGCCATGACGGAGCACCCAGGTGTCCTTGGATCCGCCACCCTGCGAACTGTTGACCACGAGGGAACCCTTGCGCAGGGCGACCCGGGTCAGACCGCCGGGCGTGACCACGATCTTTTCGCCGCAAAGGATGTAGGGGCGCAGGTCGATGTGGCGACCCTCAAAGCGGTCGTCCACCCAGGTCGGGTGACGGCTCAGCGAGATCGGATGCTGGGCGATGAAGTTGCGCGGGTTGGCCTCAATCTGGACGCGGAAGTCGGCGATTTCCTGACGGCTGGCCCAGGGACCCATGAGCATGCCGTAACCTCCGGCCTCGTTGGCGGACTTGACGACAAGCTTGTCGAGGTTGTCGAGGATGAAGGCGCAGTCCTCCGGCTCGGAGGCAAGGTAGGTGTCGACGTTCGGCAGGATGGGTTCCTCGCCAAGGTAGTAGCGGATCATGCGCGGCACGAAGTAGTAAACCACCTTGTCGTCGGCGACACCGGTGCCGATGCTGTTGGCCAGACTGACGTTGCCGGCTCGATAGGCGTTGACCAGGCCGGGAACGCCGAGCAACGAATCAGGACGGAACACCGAGGGATCGAGGAAGTCGTCGTCGATGCGCCGGTAGATGACATCCACCTTGACGAGACCGGCGGTGGTGCGCATGAAGACCTTGAAGTCACGCACGACGAGGTCGCGCCCCTCGACGATGGGAATGCCCATCTGGCGCGCGAGGAAGGCGTGCTCAAAGTAGGCGCTGTTGAAGACCCCCGGCGTCAACAGCACGCACTGCGGCGCGTCACGGCCGTCGAAGTTCTTCGGTGCGCAGTGCTGCATCGCCTTGAGCAACTCGGCCGGGTAATGACTCACCGGCCGCACGCCGCTGGCCTGAAACAACTCGGGGAAAGTTCGCTTCAGGGCCGCGCGGTTCTCCAGCATGTAACTGGCGCCCGACGGACAGCGGAGGTTGTCCTCCAGCACGAGGTACCGGCCGTCGCGGTCGCGGATCAGGTCGCTGCCGCAGATGTGGACATAAACGTCCTTGGGCACCTCGAAGTGCATGAACTCGCGGCGAAAATGCTTCGCGGTGAGCAGATACTGCGGCGGGATGACTCGGTCCTTGAGGATTTTCTGCTCGTGATAAATATCGTGCAGGAAGAGGTTGAGCGCCGTGAGACGCTGGATCAGACCGCGCTCGACCACGTCCCATTCCTCGGCGGAAATGACCCGCGGCACACAGTCGAAGGGAAAGATGCGCTCGGTGCCCTGGGCATCGCTGTACACGGTGAAGGTGACGCCGCCGCGCATGAAGGCCGCCTCAACAGCCGCCTGCTTGTTGCGGAACTCGCCGGGATCCACCGGATTGAGGGCGTCGGCGACGCCGCGGTAATGAGGCCGAACGGATCCGTCGGCGGTGAACATCTCGTCAAAGAAGTCCTCCGGCTGGTAGTTGTCGAAAAGCATGAGGATGAGTCGCTTGGGTTGGTAATTCAGCAATAAGCAGGACTGAGGCCAACTCCCCGTCGCGATTTGCCGCCCCTGCGTCTGAATTCAGAAAAGCTCGTTCTGACCGCTGACCGGCGGCACGAGACCGAGCTTGCGCCAGGCGGCGGGCATGGCGACCCGGCCGCGCGGCGTGCGCTTGAGGTAGCCCTGCATGACCAGGTAGGGTTCGTGCACGTCCTCGAGCGTGCTGGCGTCCTCGCCGACGGCAACGGCGACGCTGCCGAGGCCGACCGGGCCGCCCTCGAACTTGTGGATGACCGCCTCAAGGATGCGCAGGTCCATCTCATCGAGTCCGGTCTCGTCGATGTCACGCATTTCCAGGGCCTGGCGGGCGACGTCACCCGTGACCCGGCTGTCCGCACGCACCTGGGCATAGTCGCGGACCCAGCGCAGCAGGTGGTTGGCAATGCGCGGCGTGCCGCGGGCGCGGCGGGCGATCTCATGCAGACCCTCGGCATCGGCGGCGACGCCGAGCAGGCGGGCCGAGCGCTCGAGGATGCAGCCGAGTTCCTCGGTCGTGTAGTAATCGAGCCGGTTGGGGATGCCGAAGCGCGAGCGCATTGGCGCGGTGAGCATGCCGGCGCGCGTGGTGGCGCCGACGAGGGTGAAGGGGGGCAGGTCGAGCCGGATCGTCCGCGCCTTGGGCCCCTGATCAATGATGATGTCGAGACGGAAGTCCTCGATGGCCGGGTAGAGGTATTCCTCGACGCTCGGGTGCAGGCGATGAATCTCGTCGATGAAGAGGATGTCGCGCTCCTGCAGGTTGGTGAGGATTCCGGCCAGGTCGCCGGCGCGCTCAATCTGCGGGCCGCTGGTCGTGTGCAGGCGCGAGCCCACCGCACCCGCAATGAGATTGGCCAGCGTGGTCTTGCCGAGGCCGGGCGGACCGCACAGAAGCACGTGATCGAGCGATTCGCCGCGCAGCCGGGCCGCCTCCACCATGACCAGGAGTTGCTCCTTCACCTTGGCCTGGCCGTGAAACTCCGCAAAATCGCCGGGACGCAAGGCCAGGTCAAAAGGGGTGTCGGCTTCGTTGAGTTCGGGATTCACGGCTCCCCTGCCATTAGCGCGGCCCGGTGCACGTGGCAATCCCATGATTTGGTGTCCGTCCTGGCTTTTGCGAAATCCCGCGCTCGCGGAGACGTTGTAATCCACTCGCTCCGCCTCATGAACGATCGCTACCAAATCCTATCCAAGCTGGCAGCCGGAGGCAGCGGGACGGTGTTCCGCGCCTTCGACACCTCGCAAAACCGGGATGTCGCATTGAAGCGACTGCATGCCGAAGGCGTCGGCAAAGAGGACCTGCTTCGCGAGGCGCGCAGGCTGTATGGCATCCGCCACCCCAACATCGTCACCGTGCACGACTACGGCGAGGACAACGAGGGCGCCTATCTGGTCATGGAAATGATCAAGGGCGAAACCCTGGAAAACCACCTCCGCAAAGGCCCCCTGCCCCTGGGGGAATTTCGCGAACTTGTGCGCCAGACCCTTGCCGGCATCGGCGCCGCGCACGAGGCGGGTGTGCTGCACCGAGACCTCAAGGCCGGCAACATCCTCGTCCTCTGGGACGTCCACAACGCCTTCAAGATCAAGATCGTCGACTTCGGCCTCGCCCAACCGCTGGCACCCGGCGGCGCCCCCAACGAATCGAACGCCGGCTCGGTGCACTCCATGGCCCCGGAACTGTTCGACGGCAGCCTGCTCGATGCCCGCACGGACCTGTACGCGCTCGGTGTCATCTATTACCAGGCCCTCACCGGTCGCATGCCCTTCGAGGGCGGGCATCCGGCCATAATCGCCGCCGCTCACCTGCACCATGATCTGACACCCCTCGCCGAACTCCGGCCCGATCTCTCCACCGGCTTCTGCGCCTGGGTCGAAAGCCTGATCAGCCACCATCCGGCCGATCGCCCGGCCGATGCCGGGTCCGCCCTGCGCCGCTTCGAGGCCCTGCCGCCCGAAACCGGTCTGATGGAAGCCGCGGAAGTCATCGAGGATGCCGTGCCACTGATCGCCCTGGCCGAACCCGCCGACGCCGTGCTCGAAGTTGCCGAGGCCCCTGCACCCTTCCTCACCCAGGCCGACACGACTCCCCTCGTTTCTCCGGCCGAGACCGCGGCCCTCGTTTCTCCGGCTGACACGTCTCCACTCGTGGCACCGAGTGACACAGCCCCGCTTTTTTCCCCGGCCGACACCGCCCCGCTGGTAGCTCCGGCCCTGATCGACGATTCCCCCGCCCTGCGCCGTTCGCCTCCTCCCCGCCCACAGGCACCCAAGCCAAAGCGCTCGGCCCTGCAGATCATTCTGGTGGCCTTTGCGCTCATGCTGGTCGCCCAGTTCGCCTTCATCAGCTGGTACAAGCACAGCAAGCGCGAGGAACGCGCGGCCCGCTTCGCCGAATTGGCCGCCCAGGACGCTCCGACCGGCTCTGATCTCGATGTCCGGCTGCTGCTGGAGTTCCTGGATGATCCCGACTCCCAGGACACCGCCGCAACCACGCTGGCCCATCTGCAGGGGGGGGACTACATCAACTCCCTCGTCCTCGAACATCTGGACCGGGTTCGCAACTTCCCCGCCTGCGAGAAGCTGATTCAGGTCATCGGCCAGCGCCGGGCCAGCGCGGCTTTCGACACCGTGATCGGCTTTCTGGAGGACGCCCGTGGCCCGGTGCGCCAGGCAGCCTGGATCGCGCTCGGCTCGCTCACCTCGACCGCCAATCTGCCGCGCGTGCTCGCCGCCGTGCCCAAGGCTTCGCCGCGCGATCATGAGGCCGTCGGCAAGGGCCTGATGGCCGCCGTGCAGAATGCCGAGGACCGCCGCAACGCCACGCAGGCCGTCATTGCCGCCTGGCAGTCCGCCCCCGGCGAGGCCCCCCATCGCACTCTGCTGTTCAACGTGCTCACTCGCGTCGGCGGGGCCGACACGCTCGCCATCATCACCAGCGCCATCGCCGATCCCTCCGAACAGGTTCGCCGCGCGGCCATCACCCTGCTCGCCGAGTATCCCACCCACGACCCGCTGCCGGCCATCGCCGCCCGCTTCCCCGCCGAAGCCAACGACACCTGCCGCACCTACCTGCTGATCGCCGCGATCGAGCTCGTGAACCGGCCTGGACCGCTGTCGCAGCAGTCCCTGTTTGCGCACGCCCAGGAACTGTGGAGCCAGGCGCGCGACAGCGCGGAACAGCGCTATGTCCTGAGTCTGCTGGGCCGCATCGTCACGCCGGAAACGGCCGACTTCTTCGAGCGCTACGCCGAAACCCTGCAGGGCGGCCAGCGCCGCGAGGCGCGCGCCCTGGCCAAGTCCTACCGCGACAAACTGGCGGACATCATCGCCATCGCCCCCGGCAGCGATCCAACCGTGCTGCCGGCCGATCGCGCCGAGTATCGCCTGGGAGCCCAACTCACCCATCGGGACGGCGCCCTCGTCGACTGGAGCGACACAGCCGACTGGGCCGCCTGGCTGATCGAACTTCCCGCCCCCGGCAAGTATGAGATCCTCATCCATCAGGCCCAAGAAGGCGCCGCCACCGGCACCTACGAAGCCCAGTTGGGCGAAAGCGTGCTGCCCGCCGCCGTGGTCGACACCGGCGGCGAGTTCAAGGGGTTCATCCTCGGCGAGGTGGAGATGGCCAAAGCCGGCACCTACAAGGTCTTCCTGCGCCCGCGCCAGCTGCCGGCCAGCGGTGAACTGTTCCGCGTCCAGAAGCTGTCGATCAAACCCGCCGGCTGAATCGCGCTGGAACCCGCGGCCGAGCGGCGTAGTCTGCCGTACATGCGTTCCTTCTGCCTGCTGCTCGCCCTCGCGCTGCCCGCCATCGGCGCCGACTTTCCCGAACCGTTCGACACGGAAACCAAGCTCGAGAAATTTCTGCCGCCCGCCGAGGCCCTGGCCCGCCTGAGCCTGCCCCCGGGCTTTGAAGCCGTCCTCAGCGCCGCCGAACCGGACGTGCGCAACCCGGTCGCCATGGCCTGGGACGGCCGCGGCCGGCTTTGGGTGGCGGAGTGTTACAGTTATGGCGAGCAGGCCTTTGATCCGACCCTGCGCGACCGCATCCTGATCTTTGAGGACCGCGACGGCGACGGCCGCTTCGACTCCCGCAAGGTCTTCACCGATGAACTGCAGCAGCTCACCGGCCTCGAGGTTGGCCGCGGTGGCGTCTGGGCGGCGACCCCGCCGCGCATCGTCTTCATTCCCGACGCCGACGGCGACGACATTCCGGACGGCGCACCGGTGCCGCATCTGGAGGGCTTCAAGGTGCCGCCGGACAGCTATCACAATCTCGTCAACGGCCTGCGTTTCGGTCCCGACGGCTGGCTCTATGGCCGCTGCGGCGCCACCGGCGCGGCCGAGGTCGGCGTGACCGGCACGCCGGAGGAACAGCGCATCCCCGTGCGCGGCGGCATGTGGCGCTACCACCCGCAGAGACGCGTCTTCGAAACGATCACTTCCGGCAACACCAACCCCTGGGGCCACGACTGGAACGAGGTCGGCGAACTCTTTTACGTCAACACCGTCAACGGCCACTTCTGGCATGCCACCCACGGCGCCCACTTCGTCCGCGCCCACACCCTCGACCCGAACCCTCGCGCCTACGCCCTCATCGACCTGCATGCCGACCACTGGCACTTTGACACCGCCCTCGGCTGGCAGGACACGGCGCGGCGCAAGGACGCCAACCTGTCCGACTCGCTCGGCGGCGGCCACGTCCACATCGGCGGCATGTTCTACCTGGCCGACAACTGGCCGCGGGAATACCGTGGCGAGTTCTTCACCCTCAACCAGCACGGCCGACGCTCCAATCAGGAGCATGTCGAACGGCACGGCTCGGGCTATGTCGCCCGCCACCGGCCCGACTTCTTCCGCACCGGTGACAGCTGGTTCCTCGGCATCGACCTCGGCTACGGCCCCGACGGTGGTGTCTTTGTGCTCGACTGGAGCGACACCGGCGAATGCCATGAACGCGACGGCGTGCACCGCAGCAGCGGGCGCATCTACAAGATCCAGCACGGCAAGCCCAAACCCGTGCAGACCGACCTGGCACGGATGTCCGCGGCCGATCTCGCCGCCCTGCACACCCACGCCAACGAATGGTTCCCGCGCCGCGCCCGCATCGAACTCGCCGGCCGCGCCGATGCCGCCGATGCCCGCGCCCCGCTGCGCGAGCTTCTCGAAAACTCGAAGGATCCCGTCCTCCGACTGCGCGCCCTGTGGACCCTGAACGTGATTGGCGGTGCCGACGAAGCCCTGCTGCGCGGCCTGCTGCGCGATTCAAACGAGCACCTGCGCGTCTGGGCCCTGCGCCTGCTCGCGGATGCCTGGCCGCTCGACACGCTGATGAGCGCCCGCCCGGCGAACTTCGGCGCCCAACCGGTCGCCAACGTCCCCAACCCCGAAACCCTGCTTCCGGAACTGGCCCGACTGGCTCGCGAGGACGGCTCGTCGCTGGTCCGCCTCACCCTGGCCTCCCTGCTCCAGCGCCTGCCGGTGGACAGGCGCGCCGAGATCGCCGCCGGCCTGGTCGCCCACGCCGAAGACGCCGCCGATCACAACCTGCCGCTGATGATCTGGTATGGCCTCATCCCGGTCGCCAACGACCATCCCCAGCATCTGGTCGACCTCGCCCGCACCTGCAGCCTGCCGGTGACCCGCCAGTGCCTGGCCCGCCGTATTGCCGAGGACATCGAGAGCCGACCGCAGCCGCTTGAGGCCCTGCTCACTTTCGCGGCCGTTGCCGACACCGCCGTGCAGGCCGATCTGCTCGCCGGTCTCAGCGCCGCCTTCACCGGCTGGCGCAAGGCGCCGAAGCCCTCCTCTTGGGATGCCCTGGCGGGCAAGCTTGCCCGCCGTGCCGAGCTGGCCGACACGGTGCGCGAACTCAGCGCGCTTTTTGGAGATGGCCGGGCGCTCGACGAGGTGAAACGCATCGCCTACGACACCAAGGCGTCCATGCCGCAGCGTCAGGCCGCCCTGCGCACCCTCATCGACAGCCGCCCGCCGGACCTGCGCGCGATCTGCGAAAAGCTGCTCAACGAGCGCTACCTGAATCCGGTCGCCGCCGCCGGCCTCGCCCAGTTCGGCGACCCGAAATCGGCCGACCTTCTGGTCAAGGCCTGGCGCAAGTTCCATCACACCGAGCGCGGTCAACTGCTGGAAGTTCTGACCACCCGTCCGGTCTTCGCCGCAGCCCTGCTCGATGCCGTCGCCGCCAACGCGATTCCGCGCAGCGGGGTCACCGCCTACCACGCCCGGCGCATGCGTGAGTTGGGTGACAGCACCTTGGCCGACAAGGTGTCCGAGGTCTGGGGTGAAACCCGCGAGAGCGCGGCAGACAAGAAGGCGCGCATGGCCGAACTGGCCGCAGCCCTGACGCCCGAGGTGCTGGCGAAGGCCGATCGCTCCAACGGTCGCCTGTTGTTCAATGCCGCCTGCGCCACCTGCCACCGACTGCACGGCCACGGCGGCGCGCTCGGACCCGACCTCACCGGTGCCGGGCGTGACAGCCTGCATTACCTGCTGGAGAACCTCGTCGATCCCGGTGCCCAGGTCGCCGCCGACTTCCGCCTCAACGTCGTGACGATGAAGGACGGCCGCGTTCTCAGCGGCGTGCTTGGCCCGCGCAACGGTCGCACCCTGAACCTGCGCACGATGACGGAAACCCTGACGCTGGAGCAGGGCGAAGTCGCCGAGTCACGTGAACTGCCGGTGTCGATGATGCCCGAGGGCCTGCTCAACGCGCTCGCTCCGGAACAGGTTCGCGATCTGATCGCCTACCTCATGCACCCGAGCCAGGTGCCGCTGCCCGCGGGCCCGTGAGTCAGGTGCGCGGCTTCGACGACGGCTGGTAAGGGGCGCCGAAGGCCTGCTCGAAGTCGTAGCCCCCGGCAAAGTCCTCGAGGCTGTCACCGTCCTTCTTGCCGAAGTAACCGGTGCCGATGAGGTTGTAGACGATGTTGCCAATGTCCTCGCCCCGCTGGATGCCCCAGTCGTGCAGCAGGTGCAGGGCCATCGGACCGTATTCCTCGAGTGCGTGCAGGCGCACGCCCTCGAGCACTTCCTGACCGGTGACATGCTGGTCCTCCTGCCCTTCGCGGAAGTGCTTGACCGCGACATGCAGCGCCTCGCGCACGAACTCGTAGGCGTGCGGATCGTAGCGGGGGTCCTTGGCGACGGCCTCCTGGACAGCCTGAAGGAACATCAGATCGGTCATGATTGGAACGGGAAGCGGCGCGGAGTCGGACTCCGCGCCGCGGCTTGCCGAACGACGGAAACTCAGGACCAGCCGTGGGCGGCGCGGACCTTGAGCATGACGTCGAGGATCTTGTTCCAGGTGTCCGGCGTCTCCAGCACGGCGTTCGGGAACATGCAGCCGTCCCAGCAGATGTGCTGGATGCCGCGGCTGGAGGCGTCCTTGAGCCAGTAGCCCGCCGCCTTGACGATGTCGAGCTTGCCGTTCGGATCGTCGGCGCGGCAGTGCTTGCCGGTCTTGTCGTGCGAGCCGGCGCCGTGCACGGTGCCGTCATTCTGGGCGACGTGGAAGTCGATCGTCCACGGGCGCAGGGCGTCGGTCATCTTCTCGTAGGCGGCCCAGAACTCGGCGTCGCTGTAGCCTTCCTTGAGCAGGGCGTGCTCGGGGGCGTTGTAACCGAGGGTGTAGAGATAGGTGTGGGCGAGGTCGGCCTGGAAGCCGAAGGCCTCGGGCATGCCAACACCTTCGAGGACGTCGAGCATGTCCTTCCAGGAATGCATGCCGGCCCAACAGATTTCACCCTCGGCGGCCAGGCGCTCGCCGTGGTCGGCGGCGATCTTGGCGGCCTTCTGGAAGGTGTCGACGATGCGGGCGGTGTTCGCCTTCGGGTTTTCGCGCCACTTGGACACGCCGAACTCGGCGCTGTCGACGCGGATGACGCCATACTTGCGCACGCCGTGATTGTTGAAGACCTTGGCGATGCGGCAGGCCATCGTCACGGCGTCGAGGAACTTCGCCTGCGCGGCGTCGTCGCCCATGGCGGAGTCGCCGACCGTGCCCGGCCAGACCGGGGCCACCAGCGAGCCGACCGAGAAGCCCTTCGAGGCGATCAGGTCGGCAATGCCCTTGGGTTCGTCGTCGCTGGCCTGCGGGTTCGTGTGCGGCAGGAACAGGAAGTAGTCGATGCCCTCGAACTTCTGGCCGTTGACCGAGGCGGCGGCGGTGAGGTCGAGCATGCGCTCCAGGCTGATCGGCGGCTCCTGGTCGGGTCCGTCGCCTTTGCCGACAAGACCGGGCCACATGGCGTTGTGAAGTTTGGGAAGGGAATGGCTCATGGTGGGTGGGAAGTGGGGATGAATTGCCCGAGGGCGGGCAAATGATAACGAACCGAACGCCCAAGGCACGCAAAAAAAGCCGCCCCGGGGCAAGATGACCGGGGGCGGCTGGCCGAACGCCCCGCAGGCCAAGCCCCCCTTGGAGCGTTCCCATGAAAAGTTGGACAGGTCATAAGAACCCGGCAGGACGGTCGTTCCGCTGGAATGCGCAGCAGAAGCGGAGCCGTGGCGGAGCATTCCAGCGGTCGCGCCTCCCCTACCGTACGCTCCAGAGCGCTGCGAGCGGTCGTGGGGCATTTCGGTTCAATCCGCCATCCTTGTTCCCTGCCCCGGGACTGAGCGCACCCCTTACTGCACGCTCGGCTGATGGGCGGAAAGTTCCTGCAGGGCGAGGAATTCGCCGGCGAGGAAGAGGGAGCCGGTGACGAGCAGCCGGAGGCCGTGGGGCGGGCGAGGGCCAGGGCTGCCGGCAGGCTGTCGGCGGTTTGGCAGAGCTGGGGGTCGCCACCGGCGGCGCGGTAGGCCTCGAGAATCTCGGCGGGCGGGACCGCGCGCGGGGAATCGAAGGCGGTGAAGATCCAGCGCGCGCCGAGGGGCAGGAGCGGGCGCAGCGTCTCGCTGTGGTCCTTGCCGCTGGAGCCGCCGAAGACGATGACGGCCGGCTCGCCGGGAAAGGCCTCCTGCCAGGCGGCGACCAGCGCCTGCGCGGCATCGGGATTGTGGGCGCCGTCGAGGATGAGTCGCCCCTCCTCCAAGCGCTGGAAGCGCGCCGGCCAGACGGCGTCGCGCAGGCCGGCCTCGATCACGGCCGACGACAGGTCGAAGCCGGCGACCTCAAGCAAGGCAACGGCGACGGCGGCATTCCAGCGCTGGTGCGGGCCGGCCAGACCGAGCGGCAGGCCGTCGAACGGCGTGTCGACAAGGCGCAGCGCCACGCCGCGCTCGGCGGCGGTGGCCTGCAACACGGCCAGGGCCTCGGGCTGCTGCGGACCGCTGACCGCCGGCACGCCGGGCTTGAAGATGCCGGCCTTTTCGGCGGCGATGGCCGCCAGGGTGTCGCCGAGCTGGGCCATGTGATCCAGGCCGATGCGGGTGATGGCGCAGGCCTCGGGCAGCAGCGCGTTGGTGGCATCGAGCCGGCCGCCGAGGCCGGTTTCCAGAATGACCCACTCGCAGTGGCGGGCGCGGAACCAGTCGAGGGCGAGCGCCAGGGTGAGTTCAAAAAAGGTCGGCGCCGGCTGCCAGTCGGCCACGCGCCCGCGCAGGAGGGACAGTCCGGCCTCGATCTCGTCGTCCGTGATCGCGCGCTCGGGGTCGCGGATGCGCTCGTTGAAGCGGATCAGGTGCGGCGAGGTGAACAGGCCGACCCGGAAACCGGCGGCGCTGAGCACGGCATGCAGGAAGGCGCAGGTCGAGCCCTTGCCGTTGGTGCCGGCGACGTGCAGGAACTTCATGCCCGGCGGGGGCAGCTCGAGCTCGGCGAGCAGGCGGTGCACGCCGTCAAGGCCGAGCTTGATGCCGTAGACCTGGGTGCCGTAGAGCCAGGCGAGACCGGGCGACAGCGGGGCTTCGTCAGCCATGGCTCCTCCCCATTTCATGGACGAGCAGGGTCAGCGCCGCCAGCGAGGCCGTTTCGGCGCGCAGGATGAAGGGCCCGAGCGTCACCGGAAGAAACCCTCGGGCACGCGCCAGTTCCTCCTCGGCCGGGGTGAAGTCGCCCTCCGGACCGATGACCACCCAGGCCTCGGTCGCCCCGGCCCCGAGGCCGTGCAGGGTGCGGCTGGCTTCCGCCAGCGAGGGCAGGATTTTCAGGGCGCCGGCGGGCGCGGCGGCGATGGCCTCCGCGAAGGGCTTGGGCGCTTCCAGCTGCGGCAAAAAGGGCGTGTGGCACTGCTTGGCGGCCTCGAGCATGTGGCGACGCCAGCGCGCCATCTTTTTCTCCAACTGCTCGCCGCCCGGCTGCACGACCGTGCGCGCGGTGAGGACGGGTCGCACCGAGGCGGCACCGAGTTCGACCGCCTTTTCGAGCAGCCACTCGAAGGGTTCGGTCTTGATCAGGGCCGGCAGCAGGTGCACGGCCGGCGGGCGCGCCGGGGTGGGCAGCACCTCGACCACCGCCGCCGTCACCGTCTCGCGGGCAACGGTGGTCAGGCGGGCGCGCACGACGCGGCCGGCGCCATCGAAGATCTCAATCTCGTCGCCTACCTGCCGGCGCAGCACGCGCGCGCAGTGGCGCGATTCGTCCTCGGGCAAGACGAGGTCCCCTTCCCGCCAGTGGCCTGGGGGCAGATGAAAACGCGGCAGCGACATGTCCGGCTTTTCGCACGCGCGGGCGGCCTTGGCAACGGTCTTGAATTTCCCTTTGCGCCGGCGGGTCCCGCCCCTACTTTCCACTTCCCCCAAATCACTCCATTGAAACATCATGCCCACTTACGACTACCAGTGCCAGACCTGCGGCCATGAGTTCGAGGCCCGCCAGTCCATGAAGGACCCGCATCTGACCGACTGCCCCGTCGCCGACTGCGCCGGTCCAGTGAAGCGCAAAATCGGCCTTGGATCGGGATTCATCTTCAAGGGCAGCGGTTTTTACATCACCGACTACCGCAGCGACTCCTACAAGGCGGCCGCCAAGCAGGACAGTGCCTCGGCATCTTCCAGCACCTCCAGCACCTCCAGCACCTCCAGCACCGCCACGCCGGCGCCCAGCCCAGCGCCAGCGGCCAAGACCCCCTGAGGTGGGGGCCCGGGTTGACGCTGTTGCATTGACAATCCCCATATTGTCGTGAATTTTCACAAGTGCAGCAGCGAGTCGACATCCCCCGCAAATCCATCTATCGCCTGTCCATCTACCAGCGCTGTCTGAGCCGGTTGAAGGAAAACGGCGTGGACACGGTATCCTCCGACGCCCTGGCCAAGGCGGCCGGCGTGAAGTCCACGCAATTGCGCAAGGATCTGACTTACTTCGGCCAGTTCGGCACGCGTGGTCTAGGTTACAACGTCGAGGTCCTCAGCAAGACGATCTCGGAAGTGCTTGGCCAGAACCGCCTGCAGCCGGTCATCCTCGTCGGCGTCGGCAATCTCGGTTCCGCCTTGCTCCGCTACGGCGGCTTCCGCAAGGAGGGTTTCGAAGTCATCGCCGCCTTCGACCTAGAACCGCGCCGCCTGCCCGGTCTAGGCATCCCGGTCCTTGGGATGGCGGAGATGGCCGAGTTCATCCGCGAGAAGCAGGTGAAAATGGCGATCCTCACCGTGCCCTCGAGCAGCGCCCAGAGCGTCACCAACGAAATGGTCGCCGCCGGCATGCAGGCCATCCTGAACTTCTCGCCGACCGTGCTCGACGTGCCGGAGAACGTGGTCGTCAACAGTGTCGACCTGGCGGTAGAACTAGAGAACCTCAGCTACTTCATTCGCTGACTTGCCTCACTCGCGGGAGAACTCGCGTTCGAGGGCGTCCAGGTAGCGGGCGATCGGGTCCGTCCGTTCGGGCAACTCCTTCTGCAGGGTTTCCGGCAGCTTCAGGTAGTCCTCGAACACACCGGACATGAAGAGCGGCTCATTGGCCTCATGCAGGTCGAGCAGGTCACGCACAGCCCGGCAGCGTGTTTCCGCCTCACGGATGTGGCGCCGCAACTCGCGGATGCGCGCGTCCATGCCCTTGGTGCGCCCCTCGCTCAGGTCGCCCAGAAGCTTGCTGGCCTCGGTGACCACGGGGCGGAACAGGATGGCCGCGCGATTCTGCAGTGCGGCCAACTCGCGGATGTTGGCGTCCAGAATCCTCTTGGCATCGGGTCGCTTGAGCACGACGGAGTAATCCTCCAGCGCCACCTCGGCGGCGACCAGGTCATCTGCCGCTGCGGTCGGTGGCTGGGCGGCCGGTTTCACCATCGGCATGACCGGACTTGCACTCGGTTCAGGCTCCGGCTTGCGGTCCTCCGGCTTCGACGCGTCCGTTTCCTCCGTCTTGCCCACTTCCTTGGAGCTGTCGCCCCAGAGCAGGCGACGGAACAGCGAGCGCTTGCGAGGTGCCTCGTCGGGGACCGACTCCTCCGTGGCGGGCGTCTCGGACGTGGCCTCGGCTTTCTTGTCCGCGGCCTTGGGCTCGGCCTCTGCCGGCTTCGACTCCGCCTTGGCAGCCGGTTCTTTCCCGGTCTTGGCCGGGGCTTCCGCCGATTCGTCCGGCTTCGGTTCTTCCGGAGTTTTGCGACCCTTGCGCAGACCGAAGAATTCCATGACGAGCACCGGCTGTCCGGTGACCGCACCCACATCCGTCAGCCAGGCCGTCGTGCGCGGCATCGCGGCGGCTGCCGAGTCGCTGTCCCGAACGGATTCGCGCGCGGTTTCGGTCTTGTACGCGGAAGGGGCGTCGTCCGCCTCGGGGGAATCACTGTCGTCCTTCGCCTTGCTGCGGCGGAACCAGTTGAGCGGATTGAGGATCGTGGGTTTTTTCGCGGGACTCGCCTCCGGGTTGGGCTCGTCCGGCATGGGTTCGTTGGTGATGACCGTGACCGGCGCCTCGACCATCGCGGCGGCGTCTTCGTTTTTGGAGACAGGTTCATCCTGTTTGGGCTGTTTGCCCGCCCATGAAAAGAGACGGCGCAGGAAGGAGCGCTTGTCGAAGGTCTTCGCGGGAGCCGCCTCAGCCGGATCCTGCGGGTCCCCCTCCGCGGCCGTCACCCTGGCTTGGCGCGGCACTGCCGATTTTGTTGCGCCTTCTTTCGTCGCTTCCTCACCGGTCTCCTCCACTTCCGGAGTGACCCCGGTCATCGACACCTCTTCCAAGGCCGCGGCAATGACCTCATCGGGATTTTCCCTGCGGCTGCGGGAGAAAGGATTGAGCCGGCTCAGGAAGGAGCGCCTGGGTTGTTTGGTCTCCGTCGCTTCAACCGCCGCTGGCGGTTCAGCCTTGGGTTGAGATGTGGTCGCGGCGGGCTTGGGCGACTCCGACCGTGCCACCACCGGGCGCGGGCGCGGGATCTCGGCAGGCTTGGCCAGATAGCGGAAGGTCAGCGCGTGATCGAGTTGCTCAAGCGTGCCGTCGATGCTCATCGGCTCGTTGAGGGTGGGCGAGGCCAGCGTGGCGAGCTGCAGCGACCACCATTTGTTCAGGCTGCTCGGGCTGCCGGCGATGGCGGGAAACTGTTGGTCGAGCAGTTCTCGCTCGGTGCTCGGGTCGGAGGCCAGGGCGCTGAGAAACTTGGCCATGCGCAGTCCGCCATCGGGCTGGTCGAGCAGGGCGAGCACCAGCGCGCAGCAGGAGGTTTGGTAGATGGTGCGCGAGAGCGCGTCCATGGCCACCGGCGAGGCTTCGATGATCTCCTCTATGCCGTAGATGCGACCGCTCTTGAAGATGGCGGCGAAGAGCGTGCTGGGGCGCGTGCGGCTGCGGTAATCGAGTGCTTCAAGGATGCCGGTGAACAGCCAGTCGGGCAGCAGCAGGGGGCGCTTGGCCTTGATCTCCTTCTGGTCGCGCAGGATGCGCTCAGCCAGCAGGGCGCGCACGATCTCGCGACGCGCGTCGGACTGCCGCAGGTCGGGCCGCAGGTGGATCGTCACCTGCAGGTGGAATCCGCCATGATCGATCTCGGACACCGAGGTGACCACGGGCTGGTTGGCCTTCATCGCGGACTCGCCGCTGTTGAGCAGGATCACGATCGGGGTGTTCGAGGGGCGGTTGTCGCGCAGCAGCTTGCGCAACTCTTCGGCGATGTCCTCGCACTTGCTCGAGAAGGCGCTGCGCAGGGCAAGGTCATCGCCATGAACGATGAACTGGCCGCTGGTGCTGGTGGAACTGGTGGCGCGGGGGCGGGGCGGAGCCACGCGCGGCACCTCACCGGGCAGTTCCGGACGCGGTGGCAGGGCGGTCGGGAGTGGCAGGGGCGCGGCTGGCGCGGCCTCGAGCTGTCCGGGCGCCGGGGGCGCGACCCGGGGTGCCGGCGCGGCGGCGGGTGCAACCAGCGGCGGCACCTCCTGCTGGGCCTGCAAGGTTGACAGGGCCGCGGCAAGGGGCAGAACAAAAAAGCGGGGCGAAAGCATGACCATCACGGAAAACGGGGATCGAGAACAAGCCGGCCTTGGGCCACGCGCACCTGGTTCATCTGGAACAAAGCCCGGATCTCCTCGCCAAACACCATCCCCAGCTGGGTGAGCAAGGGCTGCAGGGGGCGCAGCAGGCCGCGCGGCACGTTCAGACGGCCATAACTGCCGCCGACCAACTCCACTTGAAAAGCCTCCTCACCGCGTGCCGCCTGGAAGCGCAGACTCACCGTGCGCTCGGCCCCGCCAATGTCCCAGACCAGGGTCGCCTCCAGAACCTCGGGCCGCAGGGCCACGGCAAGCCGGCTGAACCGGGTCCAGCGATCGAGCGGCGGCCGGGTGCTGGATCCGAGAACCCGTGCCACATGCAGGTTGAGTTCCTGTTCGCTAATCTCAAAGACGGCCGAGCGTTTGATGGCCGCCTGCTTGAGTTCATCGAGCACGTCGCGCGGACGCTTGGCGGGTTCACCCGCCTGCGGAACAGCCGCCGGTCGATGCGCCACCCAGGCGGCGCCGGCGAGGGCGGCGAACGCGACCAGGAGGAGACTATGGACCAGAAATTTCACGACGGCGCACGGGTTGCGGGGGCTAGGCGTAGCACGAAAGCCGGGGTTTGGGAAGCGCGATCGCGCTCACAGGCCGCCGAAGCGCCGCTGGCGCCGGCCATACTCGCGCACGGCTTCCAGGAAGGTTTCGCGACCAAAGTCCGGCCAGAGGGTCGGCGTGATCCAAAGTTCGGTATAGCTGAGCTGCCAGAGCAGGAAGTTGGACAGCCGCAGCTCGCCGCTGGTGCGGATGAGCAGGTCGGGATCCGGGTAATAGCGGGTATACAGATGCTTGCTGAACACCTCGGTGTCGATCATGCCCTTGTCGAGATGCCCGCGCTCAATGCTTTCGAGCAGGCTCTTAACGCCGTCGAGGATCTCCTCACGCCCACCGTAACTGAGAGCCAGGATGAGGGTCAGACCGCTGTTCTGCGAGGTTGCCTCGATGGAGCGGTGCAGCTGGTCCTGGCAGGACTTGGGCAGGTCGTTGAGCCGGCCGATGGCCTGCAGGCGGATGTTCTGCTCGATCATCTCCGGCGTCTTCTGGCGCAGAAACTGTTCGAGCAGCTTCATCAGCGCGGCCACCTCGCGCGCCGGTCGCTTCCAGTTCTCGGAGGAAAAGGCGTAGAGGGTCAGGAACTCGACGCCGATTTCCGTGCAGGCCTCGGTGACGCGGCGGACGGTCTCCGCGCCGGCGCGATGGCCCTCCGTGCGCGGCAGGCCGCGCTCACGCGCCCAGCGGCCGTTGCCGTCCATGATGATGGCAACGTGGCGCGGGATGGACTTGAAATCCTTGGCGGCGGGCATGGGCGGAATCAGGCCTCGTAGACCGGCAGGGCGGCGGCGTCAAAGCCGGCCACACCGGCCTCGGCGGCGATTTCGTTGAGCGCCTCGACCTCGGCCACGGTGAACAGCAGGCCGCCAGCCTTGGCGGTGTGCGCGGCGTTCTGCGCCTCGGGCTGGCCGGGCAGCAGGCAGCCCTCGTTGCCATGACCGAGAATGTCATCGATCACCGCCTTGAGGTTTTCGGCAAAATTGCGTCCCTTGGCAAACATGCCACTGCTGATGGCATCCGGATGAATGACCTGGAAGTAGAAGCTGCTCGTGCGCTTCTCGCCGGCCGGGAAGGGCTGCCCCTTGATGTCGGGATGGGCGCCTCCGCCGCGCAGGGTCGGCAGGCTGCCGCCGATCATGGCGCCCATGAGTTCGATGAGCAGCGACAGACCGTAGCCCTTGTGCGCGCCGAAGGGCAGCAGCCAGGCTGCCTCGTTGGCGTCGGTAGTCGGCTTGCCGGCGGCATCGACCGCCGCGCCGGGCGGCAGCGGCTTGCCTTCGCGCTTGAGCTGCTGCACGCGGCCCATCGCCACGGTGCTGGTGGCCCAGTCAATGACGACCGGGAATCCACAGGCATCCTGGGTGGGCAATCCCCAGGAATGCGGGTTGGTGCCGAGCACCGGAAACTTGCCGCCGAAGGGCACGACCTCGCCGAGTGTCGAGGTGCAGTTCGTGTAGGCGATGTAGCCCTTGCGCGCTGCTTCCATCACGTAACCGCCGCCCCAGAGATAGTGAAAGGCGTTGTCGACGCTGACCTGGCCGATGCCATACTGGTCGGCCATGGCCATGCAGCGGTCCATGGCACGGAACGCGACGCTCTGGCCGAGCTTGAGCTGGGCGTCCCAGGCTTCGCTGGCGGCGAACTTCTTTTCAATGACCCGGATCTCGGCACCCGGCTTGCAACCGCCGGTGGCGCTACCAAAGAGGTGGTCCAGGTGCAGGGCCTTGATGGCGTTGTGCGTGCGAATGCCGTGCGCCGAGGCCATTTCGCAGAATCGGGCGGCGTCCTCGGCCTCGTCGGCGGTATAGCCGCGGTGCAGGTAGGCGGCACGGACAAGGGCGTTGTGGGCGTCGGTCGGGACGGTGAGGTAGGACGTGGGCATGGTCGGTGGAACGAAGAAGGCACAGCTTGGGCGCGTTGCACGTTCTTTGCAAGCCGTCGGCGGATTTCCCGCGGCCGTCACAAACCCTTCGCGAGGATCTCGGCCGTCAGGTTGAGGGGCAGGCGCAGTGTCCCTCCCAGAGTGCCGCTGCGGTCCTCGTAGTGGAACACCCGGACCGGCTGCTGTCCTTCCTGACCACTGAGAACAAAGAAATCAAGCCTCAACAGGCGCTGCTCGCCCGCGGGAATTTCGACCGGCTTGAGCTCGAGCACCAGTTCGTTCGGACCGCTGCGCAGACCGCCGATGACGAAGATCTTCTCGGCATGATCGGTCATCACCGGATAGTCATGGCCGTTGATGCGCAGCTTGGTCTCGTAGCCAAAGGTCTGGAAGGTGCAGCCGGCCATGTGCTCGGGCGTTTCACAGAGTTTCGGCACGGCCGGCGGCGTGCCGGGCGGGGTGAAGTCCGGCCAGTCGAGAAAGTCGGGGCGACCACCCTCCTTGATCTGACGGGCGATCTCCGGCTGGTCATTGAGGCGGAGGAGTTTGCTGCTGTCGAACTTCCAGCCGCCGCGCTCGCGGAAGAATTTCAGCATGAGCACGCTCTCGGGAATCTGTGCCGAATCACCGCCCATGTCGACCTTGCCAAACAGCAGCAGATGCGCCGTGTCACCTACGGCCTCCGCCTCAAGGAGACGCAGGTTATCGAGTGCCGGCGGCTGGACCGGCACCTCGAACACCGCTCCCGGGAAACTTTTCTTCTGGCTGACGATCAGGTTGCGCGTGACCACCTGACGGTAGGTGGTGATCGCCGAGGCCCAGACACGGGCATCCTTGGCGACCATGGCGCCGCGCCACCCCTCGTAGGCGCGCATCAGTTCGGCGGTCACCGCCCGATCCTGGGCGATGGAAGGAGCGACCGGCAACAGGAGCAGTGCGGCACAGAAAAGACGCGGGAACATCGTGATCACCCGGCCATTAACCACCCGGCCGCCCACTCCTTCCAGGAAAAGATGTTGCCGCCGAAGGCTTTTTCGCAAAGGTCGCATCTTTGCCACATTGATTCATGGAAACTCCCGGCGCAGGTCCCCACAAACCGCCCCCCCTCGACCGCAATCGGGAACTCCTGAAAACCGCCCACGAGACGGTTTACAAAATCATCGGGGATACCAAGCTGCCAGTTTATCTCTGGCAACCCGATCCGGACAAGACCCCGGACGGACCGAAGGCGGTCGCCGCCTTCTTCTTCAGCAGTGGCTGGGACAACGGTCAGGTGGCGCAGTTCGCACCACACTGCGTCTACTTCGCCTCGCGCGGCATGATGACCATGGCCTTCGACTACCGCGTCGCCGCGCGCCACCAGGCCGGCCCGCTCGAAGCCATCGCCGATGCGCGTAGCGCCCTGCGCTGGATCCGCCTCAATGCCGCCGGCCTCGGCATCAATCCCGGCAAGATCGTCGCCGTGGGTGGCAGCGGTGGCGCCCACGCCATTACCTCCGCCGCCATGCTGGACGGCTACGACGATGCCACCGACGCCCTCGACTGCAGCCCGGCACCGAACGCCCTCGTCCTTTTTAATCCGGTCCTCGACACCTCCAAGCACGGCTTCGGCCTTGAACGCTTTCCCGACGCCGGCAGCGCGAAGAAGGCGAACCTGCTGCGCGCCATCCGCAAGGGCCTGCCGCCCATGATGATCATGCACGGCACCGCCGACCGCGTCGTGCCCTTCGCCGGCTCCAAGGTCTTCGCCAAGAAAAGCTCGCGCAAGAAGAACACCTGCCACCTCATTGAGTTCGAGGGACAGGGCCACGGCTTCTTCAACTTCAACCTCTCGTTCGAAAACTACGAGGCCACGCTCATGGCCATGGACGACTTCCTGGTCAACCTGGGCTTCATCGCACCCGACCCCGACGCCCGCCTCGGCAGCCTCGACTGACAAGCTCCTCACAGACGGTCGGCCGGCAGCAGCCAGACG
Organism: Prosthecobacter sp.; assembly: GCA_030827515.1. Classification (GTDB taxonomy): domain Bacteria; phylum Verrucomicrobiota; class Verrucomicrobiia; order Verrucomicrobiales; family Verrucomicrobiaceae; genus Prosthecobacter. The sequence goes on from JAUREI010000010.1 coordinate 32,766, forward strand.
ATGAGTCGCTTGTTTGCAACCCGCCCCGGCTCCGCCAGCACCTCGGCCTCCGACGCTTCATCGAGGGATCGCGCCAGAAGGGCGGACAACTGGGCGGTGAATCCCGCCTCCTGCCGCCGCCCTTCCGGGTCGCCAAAGCTCAAGCCCGGATCGTCAAAGACCCGGCGCAGGTCATCGCCCACCACCAGCACGGGCGAATCCCGGTCCACCGGCAGACCGCTCAGGGCGACCAGGGTTGTTGCCTCGGCGGCATAACGCTTTTCGGCCCGCCCGCCAAGCAGGTCACGGGCAAGATCCCCGACCGCCTCGCGCTCCAGCACGCTGGCGTCCACCAGCGGCGTGGCCGACACCGCCAGCGATGGCAAGTCGCGCCGGACCCGTGCCGCCACGGCCAGGGCGGTCTGCTTCATCGCCTCGGGCGTCCAATGCCGCCCCTGGCGGAAGTAGGCGGATTGACGGCGGCGCTCCTCCCAGAGTCCTGACGCCGGATCCAGAACCTGTGCACCGGCCTGTTCAAGGGCTGCCAGACGCGCCGGCAGGTCAACCGCTCGCAGCGTCGCGGAAAACTTGGCCGGCACCAGCGCCTCCGGCTGCAGCCCCAGCTTGGAAGGCACCGGAACCACCATCAATGCGGTCCCCTGCCCCCGCCAGGCTTCCAGACGGGCGAGCAGGTCTGCGGAGCGACCGCGATCCGGCGGGCAGGTCAGGCGCTCAAGGTCGGCGACATCCAACAGCCAGCCCTCGCGTCCCGACACCACCACGCGATCGCCCTCGTCGAAGGTGTCGAGTTTCCATTCCGCGAGCCATCGGGCCGTTGCCGTGGCGGCCGGCAGACCGGCAAGTGTGGGCGCGAGGAACAGCGCCACGGGAAGGAGCAGCAGTCCGAAACCCGGTTGCAACCAGGGCCGGCGCGGCAATGCCGGCAGCGCCACCGTCAACCAGGCGATCCAAAGCAAAGTGACCTCCCAGGCACCGCCCAGACGCGCGTCCAGCAGCAGGGTGTAAGCACTGGGCGCGCCATGGCCCAGCAACAACCCCCACCTGGCCTGCAGGTCGGCGAGATCGGCCGACAACAGCAAAACCGTGGACAGGGCCCAAACGGCGGCGACCAGAACGGCGCGCAACGGTGGCGGCACGGGACCGGCAAACAGGCTGCGCCCCCCGCGCGCCGCCTCGGCGGCCATCAGCAGGGCGTGCAGGATCATCCAGGCCAGCACCGGCGTGGACCACCCCCGCCAGGCCACGGCCGTGGCGGCCACCAGCAGCAGACCGGCCACCGCCTGACGACGCGGACTGCCGAGGCGGCGGCCCGGCAGACAGAAGCGCCGCCAGACACCGGTAAAACTGCCGGCCCGGAAGGGCGCGCGCAGCAGGACGGGCAGGCGTCGCCGCAGCAGCAGGGCAAGCGCGCGCAGCAGATCGGTGCCGCCCGACAACGCCAGCACGAGCTGGGCGGAAAAAGCGAGGGTTGAACCCCAGACCGACCATCCACTGCGGGCGAAGGAGGCCGCATCAAGGGCATCGCTGACCAACCCCTCCAGCGGCAGCACCAGCAGAAAAAGCTTGGCGACGCCGGCGCCGGCAAGTCCGCCGGCCGCCAGCAATTGGAGGGAACCTCGCGCGCGTCGCGCCAGCCACAGGCCGAGAAGGGCGAGCGGCAGCAGGGCAACAAGGGGGGGGACAGGGGGCACGGCAGCGACCGGTGGCCGGGCGGAGGCGGAGTGCAACCGCAAAGCGCGTCAGCGCTTGCTTCGCGACTCCGAACGGTTGAAGAACGAAGGCAGGGGCAGTCGCAGCAGGGGGGCTGGTTTGGATTCGGCGGCGGGTTCCTTGTTGCGGCTGCCGGTCTTGAGCAGGTTCGAAGTCCACTTTGTTTCCTTCACCGTGCCCGAGCCTCGAAACTCAAAGAGCTCGCTGAAGGGTCGCAGGACAATGCCGGGCAGGCCGCGCACACGCACCTGGGTGGTGAGGTCGACGGCATCCTCCATGAAGTTGATGCGTCCGGAGGAGGCGATCCGGAAGACGCTGGTGAGGGCCTCGAAATCCTCGGTCATGACAAATCCGTCGCCGATCTGGAAGGTGCAGTTGGCCTCGGTTGCCACATTGTAATCCTTGATCTTGCCCGGCAGCAGATTGTCGAGCAGCGGCGTCAACGGCCCAAGAATGGGCACGGCATACAGGTTGCCGTTAAGGATGATGGCTGCGCCCTCTCCCTTGAGCTCCTTCCAGTCCTCCTCCCGGCCATCGAAACGGAAGTGCCCGGTGAGATCCCCCTCGGTCTCGGAGTTGGCCGAGTAGATCTGTGCAAAGCGCTTAAAGCTGACGCCCTCCAACCGCATTTCACCGCGGTAGGGCCGGGGTGGATCCTGATCCTCGAGGCTTCCCTTCAACTCAAAAGTGCCGCCGAGCAGGCCCGCCCTGACGTCGAACTGCGTCGTCGTTCCAACACCCGCCACGGTCGCCCCAACGTCCTCAAAAGGCACGTTTTGACCAAACACCACGCGAGGAAAACGCGCGGCCTTCACCTCGACCGCGAACCCGTTGTCGTCCTCCGCAAGAATTGTGTGGCCACGCGCATTCATGGCGCCGCCATGCACCCGGCCCCTGACGTCAAAGTCGAGCCGTCCCGATTTGATGTGGAGGTCCCCAACCGGGGAGGCAATCGCGTAGTCCTCACCCAGCACGGTGTAGTGACCCTCCCCCGTCTCGTGGGCGAACTTGACCCGGAAATCGCTTTTCTCACCGCCCCGGTAGTCAATCAGGCCCTCCAGTTCAACCACTGTGTCAGCCGGCAACCGGTACTTGGCGATGTGCGCTGCCGTTTTCTGCGCAAAGCAACCCGTCACCGCCACTGGGTCGACCCCCGATTTCAGGCCGGTCAGGCGCACCCAGTGCTCGTCGTCATCGACCTCGATGTGAGCAACCTCCGCCACCCCCTCTGGACGCTTCAGGCGAACATTGCGATAATGCTGCTTGGGATCCTGGAACTCGACTTCGGCGGTGAGCAGTTCAAGATCGACGCCGCGATACTTGAAGTTGCGCAACTCGCCGTGCCCGCGGTTGAGGCACTGCTGAAGGTCGGCCTCGGGCCCGGCACCCTCAAGTTCGAAAAAGATGTTGGACTGCGGGGTGAACTCGAATCGACGGATGATCTCACGTGTCTTCTCCATTTGTGCGAAGGGCAGAAAGGCGTTGGGATCCATGCGCAGCAGCGCGCGGTAGCGAAACCCCTGCGTCTCATGCGCCAGCACCTGCGCGCCAAGCGTGCCGCTCTGGTGGCGCAGGACAAGGTCGCGGATATACACCCCCTCCGGAGCGACCCCGAATTTCGCCGAGAGACCGTCGAACACCGCTCCGCGCGTGCTGAAGCGACCGCAGTCGAGACTGCCGGTGACGCGCACCGGCCGCTTGTGCGACGCCAGTTCACCATCAACAAACCAGACACCGTCGAGTGCCAGGTTCGGACTCTCATAAAAAACAATCTCGCGCAGTTTGCCGCTGCTCAGGAAGGCCTGAGCGACCCCGGGCAGGTCGGCGCTGGAGGTCAGGCGGAACCTCAGCTCGGGCGAGGCCATGCGCCAGGTGGCGTTGGCGCTTACCTGCCCGGTGGCATCGCGCAGGTAGAACCTCGTCAGGTCCATCAATCCCGAGCGATACTCGGCCTCGGCAACGACCTCGCGGCAGGCATAGGTGCCGTAACTCATGCCGTCGGCCTCAAACAGCAGTCGGGCATTCATCTCCAGCGGTCGGTCAATCTCGCCATGCACCTCCAGAGTCAGGCGCGGCGGCATGGCGAACTGAAAGCGCTGCAGCCACGCAAGACCCTTTTGCACGCGCTGCTGGTGATTGCGCAGCACCTGAATGCGATCCTGCAGCGTCGGCGTCGGCTTGTCCTCGGGTTTGTCCTTGTCCGGCGCGGGCAGCATGAGATCGCACGACAGACTCAGGCGCACGCCGGACAGCAGACCCTCGGCATGACGCAGCTCCAATCGGCGGTCGCGCAGGAAGGCACGCGCATTCAGGTCTCTCACCTCGAGCATGGTCGGCCCACCGGGCTGCGACTCCGCGGACGACTCCACCGGGATACTGAGGCTGGCTTGAGTGAGTTCAAAACCCTGCACCTCGACACGCTTCTCAAGCAGGCGTCCGATCTCCACATCGATGCGCAGGCGGTCGACCGAGATCAGCAACTGCTTGCGGTCGGGCCTTGAATAGAGGCGAACATCGCGCGCGATCAGGCCGCCGAAGGGATCGAGCACGAGACGGCGAAAATCCATGTGCAGGCCTCGTTCACCCAGACGGGCGATGACGAAACCGCGCCAGCGTTCCCCAAACGCCTCGGAGCCGGCATAGACACCGGCGGCCAGCAGGGCGCTGGCAATCGTCAGGTTGAGCAGGCGCCGGAGAAACCGCTTCATGAATTGATCAGCATAACCGGCCACCCGTCAGTGACAAGGGGTCAAGCCGGTGAATCGGCGCGCTCTTTCGCCTCGAAGTTTTCCCGCGCCTGCTTGCGCGCCGCCGAGACGATGTGATTGCAGGCCTCCATGCACAGCAGTGGAAGAGCGGACCCGCCGTCGCCTGCATGTCCCGCTGCATCACCGAGTTTGGCCGCGGCCGGACCGGACAGCGTCTGGCCTTCCGCCAGCGGGTAAACGATGCGGCGCAGGCACTTTGTCGCCGTGTCGCAGCAGCGACCCAGGATGGCGCAGGCCTGGTCATCGGTGATGCCGTTGGCAAAACGATACATGCCGGTCTGACGTCCCAGCAGGGCGCGCAGCGGCACCGGCTTAAGTGTGCCTCGTTCCTGTGCTAGCGCCATGCCGAGCGCGGCGGGATAGAAGAACTCCAGGGCCAGACGCACAGCGGCGAGATCTGGCAGCACCAGCCGCCAACCGCGCTTGAGGTCGGGCGCAGTCTTGATCGGCCGGAAGGCACCGGCGGCATCGTAGCGGGCGAGGGTGCGCGCGTCCTCCGGCTGGGTGTGAGTGATCAGACTCTCGCTGTCGCAGTCGTCCAAATGACGCAGCTCCCAGCCTCCGTCCACGGCGGAGATGACGACTTGGCCAATGGCGTGGCGACCCTGCTCGAGCCAGCGCGCCAGCGCCTGTTGCTGGGCCGAGACCTGCGCGACCGCCGACCCCTGCCCCGCCTCCGGGTGGCGACGGTCAAAATCGCGCACCTGGTCGAGGATGACCTCGGCCAAAAGCGGCTCGGTGCCGATCGCGCCGCTGTAGTAAAGATGCCGACCGTGCATCTCGATCGGGTTCTGGCGAAACACCTCCATCTCGCTGAGGGCCTTGCCCGGCTCCTTCTCCATGCCCAGCAGCACCGGGATGTCCTGGAAGCTGTGCAGGCCGTCGGCAATAAAGAACGGCACCACCACGACATTCGGTGCGCTCGTCAGTTGCACCCAGTCGGAAACCAGCGGCGCCTCCTCCATGTAGGCATCGAGCACCTCGGCAAAGCCGTAACCGCCCTCGCGGATCAGCCGCACCTGTTCCTGGATGGCCTTGGTCGAGTTCTCGTTGAGGCTGGTGCCGTGGCCCACAATGACCAGACTGGTCTGGTCGCGCGGCACACCCTGCGCCACCTCGTCGGCCCGCTGCAGCAGCAGGCGCGTCATGTTCGGGTGAATGCCGACCGGATCGCAGTAGCAGAAAGTGCGGCCGTCGCGGTGGGTCACCGGGCCGTCGAGGCGCAACTCGCGCGGCAGCACCTGCTGGCAGAAGTAGCCCTCGCTGATGAAGTTCGGCACGATGTAGACGACCTCGCCCTCCACCGATTCAAAAATCTCGCGCATCGTCGGCTCCTCCTTCCAGAAGCAGCAGGCGACTTCACGAAAAACCCCAAGGCACCGGATCGTGTCGGCATGCTGATGGGTCGGCGCGCTGGAGTCGGGGTTCACGGTCGAACCGTGACCGACGATGATGAGTGAGGCGTGGGAATGAGAGTTCAAGCGAAGGTAATACGTGGGAAAGTCAGCGCAGGACGAGACGGAACGGCGAGGGCCGGTCATCAAAGGTTGCGGGCAGACGAATGGCGCGCTCCAGCAGGTCGAGGTAGCGGGCGCAGGGAATCTCGTGGCCGCCGAACTGCGCGAGGTGCGGCGTTGTCCACTGGGTGTCGTGCAGAATGAAGCCGCGCTCGCGCAGCCGCCACTGCAGATGCACGAGCGCCGTCTTCGAGGCCTGATGTTCGCGACTGAACATACTCTCGCCAAAGAAGGCACCGCCGATGGCGACGCCGTACACCCCGCCCATGAGCCGGCCATCGCGCCAGACTTCCGCGCTGTGGGCGAATCCGAGCTGGTGCAGCTCCTCGTAGCTGTCGAGAATGACGTCGGTGATCCAGGTTTCGGAACGGTCGGAACACCCCCGCATGACATCGCCAAAGGCGGTGTTCCAGCGGACCTCAAACGGACTGTGGCGCAGGAACTGGAGGAAGCGGCGGGGCACGTGAAAGTCCTCCACCGGCAGGATGCCGCGCTGGCGCGGCCGATACCAGGACACCGTTCCATCCTCCTCACCCATGGGGAAGGCCCCCTCGCAGTAGGCACTGAGCAGTTGGGCGGGGTCAAGCATGGCGGGCGGCCCAAAAGGTAAAGACGCGCCCGCCCGAATGCAACCCCGGCTCAGCGGCCCAGCGCGCGCCGCAGCACGGGCTCAAAGATGTCGGCCTGGCGCATGAAACCGAGGTCGCTCGCATGGGAGGCATCAGTCGCGCCCTCGGTATCCTCACCATAAAGCTTGTCGCCCTCGATGTAGTGCAGGTTCTTCACGCCCTCCCTGACCAGGCTGTCGTAGGCGGCGCGCAGGGCGGCATGGTTGTCGGTGTGAAACTTGTGCTTGAGCGGGGTGATCCAGTCGTTGGTGAAGCGGCGGTCCTCGACCAGCACGATCGGCGTCTCCGGCTTGGCGGCGCGCAGTTGGCGCACCAGCGGCACGCACTTTTCGGTGACCTGCGCCGGCTGCATGTTCGGCAGGCAGTCGATGACATAGACCGCGGCGTCGAGCTGCACGAGGTAATCGCCAACGGCGGCATCCATGCGGCCGTTGCCGGAGAAGCCGAGGTTGACCACCGGCATGTCGAAGCGGCGGCCGAGGATGCCGGTGTGCACCATGCCCGGACGACTGGCGCAGGCGCCGTGGGTGATGCTGGTGCCGTAGAACACGATCGGTCGCGGACGCGGTGCCTGGCCCTCGAACTTCGCGCCCTGGGGCACGCCGATCGACAAAAATTCCACGCCGTTGTAGAGCGGCAGGTAGGCGGCGTATTCGCGGTAGCCGGGGGCCAGGTCCTTGATGATCTCAACCTTCACCTCCTGATGGGCCGGCTTGGTCACCTGCACCCACTTCCAGCGACCATCGCTGTCGCGCGCATACAGATCGACCCCGCTGACCCCGGTCGCCGGCATGTGAGCCAGACCGAGTTTCTCCTTCATCAGCTTGTAATGCACGTGAATGCTGGAGGCATCGGTCTTGAAGCGCACCATCATGCCGGCGCTGTCGCGGCTGAGGCTCCACACCGCCGGCGTCACCTTGCCCTCGGCACTCGCCGGCAGGCGATCGAACCAGCGCTTGCGCTCCTGGTCCGGCAGGATGCGACCCTCCACGCCCCAGGCGGTCACATCGTGCCAGTCCAGTTCGGCCGCCGCGGCCTTGTTGACGCCCATCGCCGGGTCGAGTTTGGCAATGTCGGGCTTGGTCGGCGCCTTTTGGGCGTGAACCACGGAAACGAAGAAGGGCAGCAGAAGCAGGGAACGCAGGGTTGGCATAGAAAGCAGAAAACGTCGCGGCCGCGGCGCTTCCTTCGCGCCGGTTTCAGACCGCTCGCCCTGCCTCAGGAGGCCGGCGCCGCAGGCACCAAGCGCAGACCGCGCACCGCCTCCCGGGCGCTGGAAATCAGTGCCACCGAGGCCCGGCCATCAGCCGCCGCCGACGCCGCCAGCACGAGTTGCAGGGCACCGGCCGCGCCCAGGCATTCACCGAGCACCGTGGCGGGCTGGAGACTGTCGAATGCAAGGCCGGCCAGGGCCGCGACTTCATCGGCCTCCAGCGACGGCTGGCCGTTGCGCCCCCCGACAAGCGTGGTCACCTGCCCGCGCCAGGCCTGCGCCAGGGCCGCCAAGGCACGGGTCCGCTCGGAAGGCCCCCGCACCGGCTGCTCCACCGCTTCCGCCAGCACCGGCCCGCCCCCATCGGCACTCAGCAACAGGGCCGCCGCCCCTTCGCCCGCCACCAGACCGCGATGATGGTAGCGCAAGGCTTCGGCACCCAGCCAGTCGCACTCCTCGGCCGCCAGCACGAGACAGCGGTCGACGATCCCCTGCTCCAGCCATAGCCGCGCCATTTCGACGGCATCGAGAATCACCGAGGCATCACCGAGGAGGGTGGTCACCGGCCCGTCCGCTCCCAACTGGGCCGCCACGTGCGAGGCAGGGGCGTTGAACACGGTTTCAGGAAACAGCAGCGGACTGGCCAGTTCGGGCGTGTCGAGCACCTCCTGATAAAACCGGCCGGAGAACTGCACGCAGCCGTTGAACATGCCAACCACGAGGCCGAGTCGGCCGGCCCCATTCCCGCTTGGAAAACCGGCCTGCTCCAGCGCCTCGAGCGCGGCGGCGAGCGCGAAACGACTGATCGGACTCGCCCGGCGCAGGCGCGGCACCCTGGGCAGTCGCTCCGGGGCCGGCAACGGCACACGACGCACGGGACAGACCTCCTCGCGCGAACCGATCGTGCGCGGGCAGTCCTGCGACAGCAACGGCCGACCGGCGCGCACGGCGCCTTCTAGCTCGGCCAGATTCCAGCCGGCGGGCGACACCGCCCCGAGCCCGGCGACATGCAGCACCGGCAACGCCGCGGGCGCGAGCGATGCCGCCCGCGGGGCTTCGTCGGCGGCGCGAAACACGAGGCTGGCGTTGGTGCCGCCGAAGCCGAAGGAATTCGTCAGCACCGCCCGCAGCGGCGCCTCGCGAAAGTGTCTCACCAGATCAAAGCTAACCGCCGGATCGGGCTCGCGCACGTTCAGGCTGGCCGGCAGCCAGCCGCCGCGCAGGGCGAGCAGACTGATCACCGCCTCGACCGCACCCGCCCCGCCCAGCAGGTGGCCCATGGCGGATTTGGTCGAACTGACTGCGAGGCGCGCCGTGGCTTCTCCAGCCCAGCCCTGGATGGCCATGGCTTCGGCGACATCGTTGTGCGGCGTGCCGGTGCCATGCGAATTCACATAACCGATCTCCGCGGGCGAGAGCCCGGCCATGGCGCAGGCACCCGACATGCTGCGCAGCGCCGCGCGCCCCTGCGGATCCGGCTGCGTCAGATGATGCAGATCCGTCGTGGTGGCGTAACCCGCCGCCTCAGCCAAGGCGACCGCGCCGCGCTCAGCAGCCGCCTCGGCGCTTTCCAGAAGCACCAGCGCCGCCCCCTCACCAAGAGCCAGGCCGTCGCGCGTGGCATCAAAGGGTCGCGGCACACCGTCGGGCGCCAGGGCGCGCAGGCTGTCGAACCCGGCAAAGACCAATTCGGCAAGCGCGTCATACCCTCCGGCCACCACCCGCCGGGCGCGCCCGCTGCGAATCATGGCCATGGCCTCGCCAATGGCATTGGCACCGCTCGCGCAGGCATTGGAGACGAGTCGCACCGGGCCGCGCCAGTCGTATTCCTCGGCAATCAACCGCATCTGCCGCCAGGGTTGGTAAAACTGCACGCGCGTCACCTGCCCCGGCACACGGCGCGGACTGCGGCGCGCCTCACGAAAATAGTCCTGCCCCAGAGGCATCGCCCCGGCCGAGGTGCCGATGACCATGACATCCACGCCCGCCAACCCACCCAGCCCGGCCGTTGCAAGGGTCTCGCGCAGGGCCAGCAGCAGCATGCACGTGCCGCGATCCGCCAGGTGCTGGCGCCGCAGCGGCAGTTGGGCGAAGAGACGCTCGCCGGGCAGATCCACCTCCGCCGCCGTGCGCGCCACGCGTCGGCTCACGTCAAACAGGCTGACCGGCCGAAAGGCCTGTCGCTCCGCGCGCAGCGACGCTTCATTCGCCCGGGCGTCCAGACCGAGCGGCGAGACAATTCCGGCGCCGGTGACGAAAACACGGGAGTCGGGGAATGTTGACACGGGAAGGAAACGACGGGAGCGGGCGCGCGGATACCCGGGCTTGCAGTCGGGGCGCATCCGGGCAGGATGGCGGTTCCGCGCTCCACGCTGTAGCGGCGCGCGGCGCAGAGTGTCAAATGTTTGCTGAAGTCTGGCAGAAAATCCTCGATGGACGGAGCGGCGACGCCGCGATCCGCCATCCCGGAGGGGTCTGGACCTTTGCCCAACTCGACCGCGCCGCACGAAGTCGTGAACCGGACACCTGCCCGGTGCTCGGCCCCTTCCATCTCGCCCGCGGCGACGCTCCCGCACTCGCCAGCGCCCTGCTTGCCGGACTGATCCAGGGGCTGCCCGTCCAACTCGTCGAAGCCGACCGCCAGCGTCGCGTGCCGGCCTGTCCGCCACCCTCAGGCACGGCATTGGTCAAGCAAACCGTCGGCAGCTCCGGCCTGCGCCGCTGCCAGTTCTTCGGCCTCGCCCAACTGCAGGCCGACACCGATCGCCTGCACACGGCCCTGCGCCTGGCGGAACTTGATGGCGTGCTAGCCCCGCTCAGCCTGGTCCATTCCTTTGGCCTGACCACGGCACTGTTGCCCCTGCTCTTGCATGGCCTGCCCCTGCACTGGCTGCCCTCCCCCTTCCCAGGCAGCCTGAGCGAGGCCCTTGCCAGCGCCGGTCGCGGGCGGCTGCTGCTGCCCGGAGCGCCCGCCCTCTGGAAAGCCTGGCTCGATGCCGGGATCGACTTCCGCTCGGTCGGCCGCGCGGTGAGTGCCGGCGCCCCGCTGCGCCTCGAACTCGAACAGCGCCTGCGCACCGCCGCAGGACTGAAACTGCACAATCTCTACGGCACCAGCGAAACCGGCGCCGTCAGTTGCGACCTCGACGACGCCCCACGTACCGACCCCGACGACCTCGGGACGCTGCTGCCGGGCGTCAGCGCGGCACCCGGACCCGACGGCCGCCTGCGGGTCGCCAGCGACGCGGTCGGCCTCGGCTATGACGCCCCCAAATCGGGTGAAGTCTTTGGCGACGGCCAACACCTGACCTGGGACCGAATCGAGAGCGTCGCGGGTCGCCTGCTCTTCCGTGCCTGTCTTGGTGCCGGCATCCAAGTGGCCGGCCGCAAGCTCAGTCCGGGGGAGGTCGCCGACCGCCTGCGCGCCGCCTCCGGCGTCGCCGCCATCGAAGTCCGTGGCGAACCCAGCCGCGACCCCGAGCGCGGCCAGGAAGTGGTCGCCGTCATCGACCTGCCGCCCGACCAGCTCACGCGTGAGTTCAAGGCCCGCGCCTGCGCCGGTCTCGCCCCCTGGGAAACCCCGCGCCGCTGGGTCTCCAGCCTGGCTTGACCTGATTGACGCTCTTGACCTGATTGACCCGACCCCCGCTTGCCAAATCCGACACAACTCTGGCGAATCACGCCATGGATACAGGGGAGGTGGTGACTAGGGTCCGGATCACCCAAACCAACCGCAACGACATACCCACACGACCATGGCTGACATCCAGACCAGCGCAGCTGACAAGAAGGAAAAGGAATATTTCACCCACGTCCCCCAGGAGGCCCCCGGCTTCTTCCTCAAGGGCAGCCACCAGTATGACTGGGGCCTGAAGAACCGCCTCAGCAGGGTGTTCAACCCGAAGGACGGCCGCACCGTCATGCTCGCCTTCGACCACGGCTACTTCCAGGGCCCGACCACCGGCCTGGAGCGCGTCGACCAGACCATCCTGCCGCTCGAGCCCTA
>JAUREI010000070.1 GCA_030827515.1 Prosthecobacter sp.
CTCTCCGTTGAGATGGATTGGGAAGCCGACAAAGTTGGAGTACTTGCCTAGAATGGCGCGCACGCGCTGGGCCTGGGCAAACTCTCTGGCGTCCTCCTTCAGCTTGATGACAATGCGACAGCCGCGCTCCTGATCCGGGGCCCCGTCAATGGCGTAGGTGCCAACGCCGGTGCTCGACCAGACCAGATGCTCGCCCTCCTGGCGCCAGGAGTGGGTGTAGACTTTCACTTCCTCGGCGACCATGAAGGCGCTGTAAAAGCCGACACCAAACTGCCCGATCAGGCTGGCATCCCCGCCCTTGCCGGCGTTCTTGAGCGCCGCGGCGAAGGCCTTGGAACCGGAATGGGCGATCGTGCCAAGGTTTTCCACCAGCTCGGCGCGGGTCATGCCGATGCCGTGATCGGCTAGGGTGATCGTACTTGCGGTTTCATCGGTCGTGATGCGAATTTCCAGCGGCAGTTCGGGACCGAAGACCTCCTTCTCGGTGAGCTGCGTGAGGCGCATCTTTTCGAGCGCATCGGCGGCGTTGGAGACCAGTTCGCGGACAAAGATCTCGCGATCGGTGTAGAGGGAGTGGATGACGATGTCCAGGACCTGCCTCACTTCGGCCTGGAATTCATGGGTGGTCGGAGTGCTCATGGGATGGGTTTAGAAACAGGGGAGCCGACCATAATGGGCTGGGCGGCCGGGTCAAGACACCGGCTGGCAAAATCCGGCGTCCACTCAACGCCACTCGTGCTTCGGGTAGCGGCCGCGCAGCTGCGCCTTCACCGCCGGATAGCCCTCCTTCCAAAAGCGGCCGATATCCCCCGTGGTCTGGATGGGCCGCTGCGCGGGCGAAAGCAGGTGGATGGTTACCGTGACGCGGCCACCCGCGACCTTCGGGTTCTCATGAACGTCATAGAGCTGCTGCAGGACGACACTGACACTGGGCGGCTGCTGCAGGTCATAGACGATGCGGGCGCTGCGACCGTTCTTGAGCTGCAGACGATCGGGCGCGTAACGGTCGAGCAGATCGCGCTGGGCGTGGCTGAGCCACTGGTGGAGGGCCGGGAAGATGTCACGATCCTTCAACTGCCGGTAGGCAATGCATCCGTGGCACACCTGCTCGAGGATCAGGCGGCGGTCCTCTTCACCGATGGCCGGAATCTCCAGCTCCGGCATCCACTTCGCCAGGCAATTCACCCGTGTGATCCACTGCTCGACCTTGTCATTCCAATGAACCAGCGTCAAATGTCCGGCCTGGACTTCGTCGGCCAGCAGGCTGGCGGCGGTGGCATCATCGGGCTCCCCCCTTTCACGACTGCCCAGCACGAGGGTGCGGAAGCGGACTTCCTCCAGATTCATGACACGACGATTGACACTGTCATAGGTCGCCCGCTGCCCGGTTGAGAGATCCCCGGGAAACTGCTCGCTGAGCCAGCCCTCCTCAATCCGGGTGACATGGTTGAGCCGCACCGTCAACGCTCGCCCCTGAACCTCGGTGACCTCGGCTGCGACAAGCAGGCGTGGCGGCTTGATGTGCGAATCCTTGTCAAGGTGGCCGGTGTAGCCCCCGGCGAGGCGATAGATGCGGCTGCCGGGGCTGGTTTCAATCCCGAGATGATCGCTGAACGCCGCCAGAAGGGTGCGCGCCAGCGCCTCCGGGGGTGCGACCTCGTCGTTCACCTCCAGCCCGGCACGCCGGGCCAGACGGAGAAACTGATCGGCACTGCGCGCCGCCTCGCGGGCCGCCTGGGCGTGGATGCGCAGCGGTGCACAGGCGTTAGGGTCAAAGTTCAGGGCTTCGGCTCGCGCAAAGGCGCGCAGCAGCGCCTGAAACTCGCTCAGGTCGCCGGGTTCCCAGAGGTCGTCGTTCTTGTGGGAAGCCTCGTTGCGGCCCGCCAGGAGCAGGTCGCGCCCCTGAGCGACCGCCGCACAAAGGGCAGCCTCGCGCACGCAGCCATGGGTTCCCGCAGCGAGGAGCATGCGGGCGAAGCGTGGATGCAGCGGAAAACGGGCCATGCGCCTGCCCGTGTCCGTGATCCCCCGGGAATCCAAGGCGCCCAGATCGAAAAGCAGCCTTTGGGCACGTTCCAGGGCTGCGGGAGCCGGGGACTCAAACCACACGAAGCTTTCCCCAAGGCCCTGCACGTGCAGGGCAAGCAGCGCTTCGCCAAGATCGAGACGGTGAATCTCAGGGATTTCACTTTCGGACCGATGCAGCTGTTCGCGTTCCGGCCACAGTCTCACCGCCAGGCCGGGCCCCAGACGACCGGCGCGCCCCGCTCTCTGCTCGGCGGAGGCCCGACTGATCTTTTGCACCGTCAGGGTGTTGATGCCGCGACGTGGATCATAGTTGGCCACCCTAGCGAGCCCGCCATCGACAACGGCTCGAATGCCCTCGATGGTGAGAGACGTTTCGGCGACGTTGGTGCTCACAAGGATCTTGGGAACCCCGCCGGGTGCCACCGCCGCATCTTGGTCCTGGGGCGACAGTTCGCCGTGCAGTGGCAGGATGCGCCGTCCTCTCGCCAGTGCACGACCGCTGAGGGCCGCCATGGTCTTGCGAATCTCGTAGGCCCCGGGCATGAAGATCAGAATGTCACCCTCGAATCCCGGCCTCTGGATCAGTCCCTCGCAGGCACGCGCAGCCTGATCCCAGAGCGCCTCGGGATGGCCCGACTTCAACTTCAGCGGTGATTGATAACCGACGGTTACCGGGTAGGTGCGCCCCTCGGATTCAAGCAGGCGGCAGGGGTGCATGAAATCCTCCAGAGGCCCCGGAACCAGGGTCGCCGACATGACCAGGATTTTCAGGTCGGGACGCCGGCCGCGTTGCAGTGCACGGGCAAAGGCCAGCACGAGATCACCGTCCAGATGGCGTTCATGAAACTCATCGATGACGATGCAGCCGACTCCGCGGAGTTCGGGATCCTCCATGAGCTGGCGCAGCATGACTCCTTCGGTGACATAACTCAGCCGGGTCTCGCGGCTGGTGACGTTGTCAAAGCGAACCTGGTAGCCCACCTCGCCACCGAGGCGACCGCCACGCTCGCGGGCCACGCGCTGGGCGAGCAAGCGGGCGGCAATGCGGCGCGGCTGCAACACGACGCAACGCTGGCCGTCCGCGAGCAAGCCGGAATCGAGGACAAACTGCGGGACCTGGGTGGACTTGCCCGAGCCGGTGGGTGCCTTGATCAGCAGGTTGGCCAGCGCGGGATCATGCAGCGCCCGCACAACTTCGTCGCGGATTTCAAAGATGGGCAGCAACTCGTGCATGGACCGCAGTTCATGGCCGCGGAGAACGGCCTTGTCAAAGCAGGCGCTGAAGCGCCCGGCTACTTCGTCCCGTCAAGTTGCGGCCAAAAGGCCGCGGGCGGCAACAGGTCGCGGCCCTCCTCATCAAAGCGCGTGCCAACCTCCTGAAGCGGAAGTGCCCTCGCGGCCTCAAGACCCTTTTTGACAGTTGACGGCGTGAAGACAAGGCGCGTCAGCGGCAGATCCTTGAGGGGCGACAGGTCCTCAACCGGAGTTTCGCCGATGTGGAGGCGCTGGAGCCTGGTGCCCGCAAGGGGCGTGAGGTCACGCACCCTTGTCCGGTGCAGGGTCAGGGAGACCAGCGGCAACTTCGCCAAAGGCGCGATGCTCTCTACCGGAGTTCCCGTTAGCCAGAGCATCTGAATCGGCGAGTGCGCCAACGGCGCGAGGTCGCTCACCCGGGTGTCGACGGCGTTGAACTCCACCAGTGGCATGCCCTCAAGGACACTGAGGTCGCTGACCGGCGTGCGGCTCAGATAAAGTTTTTGCAGCGGCATGCCTCGCAGCGGCGAAAGGTCGGTGACAGGGCTGTCCTCAAGGTAAAGCTCCTGCAGCTTGAGTCCCTTCAGCGGCCGGATGTCCTGAATCGGCGTGCCGCTGAGGTCGAGGGCCAGGGGGGACAGTCGTTCAAGAAAAACCAGCTTGGTCACCTGTGCCTCGCGCAGGTTCAGGGCCAACACCTCGCCCTGCTCGATGGCAAACTCACCGTTGCCCGCGTAATTTGGATTGTGATACTTGATCTCGGTGTGGAGCATTTCGGCGGTCCACCAGACTTTCTTGGGCACGGCCTGTGAGGCCGCCGGGACTGGCGCGGCGGGCTTGGCAACGCCTCCAGCCGTCTTCGCGGCCGTGGATTTCGAAGCTTCGGACTCGGCGGGTTCCGAAACCTCAGACTTCTTGCCGCAGGCTGGCAGAATCAACAACAGGGCTAGAGCAAGGCAATGGCGTGGCATGGTCATGGGGAACGTCGGGATATGGCGAAAATGTCAGCCTCCATCTCTCAGGGCGATGGCCGGATCGACCCGGGCCGCAAACCATGCCGGCACCACCGCCGCCAACAGACAGAGCAGCGCGGCTAGTGCGCAGATCGAGGCAATGTCAGCCGCCTGAACCTGCGCCGGAATGCCGCTGAGGAAATAGATGTCCTGGGGAAAGATGTCGCGCCCCGTGCGCTCGGCAATGAAGTCGCGCAAGTCATTGCGATACCGCAAGACAAGACCGCCGCCGGCGAGGCCCAGGAGAATGCCCAGCAGGGCGACGACGCCGGCCTTGGCCAGAAAAATGCCAATGATCTGCCAGGCACGGCCCCCAAGGGCGGTGAGAATACCGATCTCCCGCCGCTTCTGAACAGTGACGGTAATCGTCGTGTTCATCACGCAGATGGCCGCCACCAGCATGATGAAGACAAGGAGAAACCACATGAGCGACTGCTGGTTTTCGACCGACTGAAGCATGGCGCCGTGGCTACTGCTCCAAGTGCGCAGGCTCCAGTCGTGCGGCACCACTAGGGTGCGAAAAAGGTCTGCGGCAAAATCGTCCGCCTGAGTTGGGTCGTCCAACTCGAGGCTGATACCCGAGACCCCGCCCTCGAGGCCAAACAGGTCCTGAGCCACATCCAGCGGAACGTAACAACGCTCTCCGGCTGTGTCGGCACGGACGATTCCGGTGACGATCAACTCGCGCGGCAGGACGACAATTTCCGAACGTGCTGCGGCCGCCTTATCCGGATCGACTTCCGCCTCGGCGGCACGCAGATCCCGAATCATCTGGCGCATGGTCTCGGAGGCCAGCAAAGCGACGGTGTCACCGATCTTGACGCCGAGTTGGCCGGCAACCCGGTCCGTCAGCACCAGGTGATCACCTCCAAGGTCAAAATTGCCATTGAGGAGATGCCGGGAGATCTTTGCCAGAAGTCCCTTCTCCTCAGAGTCCTGCAATCCAAACAACTCGACCCCCTCGGGATCTGAGTCGTCCTTGCGCAGCACGGCCATGCCGCCGGCAACCGGTGCCGCAGCCACCACACCGGGGTGTTCTTGGACCCGCTTGATCAACTCGCGCCAGTCGGAACGCGCCACGTTCCCTCCGGGCCGCGCATCGCTGAGATGAGTCTCCTGCTGCAGCAGCACATGTGGCTCAAACCCCAGAATCAACTTTTTGAACTCGACCTGCCAGCCTTGAAACACCGACATCACGACCACCAGCACCCCTACTCCCAGCATGACACCGAGCACCGAAATCAGGGTGATAATGGACACCAGGGATCGTTTTGGCCGGAGATAGCGCAGGGCCAGAAAAATGGAGGCGTTGGATGGCATGAGGGCGCGCTCGAGAAACCTCAGTTTCCGCCGGAACGGCACGGCCTCAAATGAAAAGGGTGCGATCGCGGATATCTTTTTTCGGCGCCGCGCAACCATCCCCGACATTTCCGGTTAGAGAACTTGCGTGACCGAATCGCAAACCCAAACCAAGATGAAAATGAAAAACACCTTCCTGTGCGCCCTCGGTATCCTGACCGCCGGCGCCCTTCCCCTCTCCGCCCAGCAACAGGGCGGCGGCCGCCTTGCCGAGTTCCTCAAGCGTGCCGACAAGGACGGCGATGGCAAAATCAGCAAGGAAGAGTTCAAATCCATGTCGCAGCGCGATGAGGGCGACGATCGCTTCGCCCGAGTCGACACCAATGGTGACGGCTTTCTGGACAGCAAGGAAATGGCGAGCATCGGCGAGCGCATGCGCCGCGGTGCCGGCAGTCCTCCCAGTGGCCCCGGTCGCCCCGAAGGTCCCGGCGGCTTTCGACGTCCGCCAGGCGGCTCCCCGGAGGGCCCGGAGGGTGCGCCGCGACCCGAAGGTGCCACACGTCCTGAAGGCGAACGTCCGGATGCCCCCCGTCCCGAGGGCGATCGTCGCCCCGGCCCTCGCCCGGAAGGTGACCGCCCAGGCGGCCCACCCCCCGGAGGACCCGGCATGGGCATGAATCCCGATGAGATCTACTCGCGCATGGACAAGAACAGCGATGGCGCAGTCGACAAGGAGGAATATCAGGAGTTTGCCCGACAGGAAATCGAGCAGCGTTTCGGCCGTCTCGATGAGAATGGCGACGGCAAGGTGACGAAGGAAGAAATGCGCTCCGGCATGGAGCGCCTGCGCAACGCCATGCGTGGCGGCCCGGGTGGACCCGGCGGCCCTCCGGGAATGCCCGAGGGATTCCGTCGCCCAGGCGGTGAAGGCAGTCGTGAAGGCGGCTTCCGCCGTCCTCCCGAAGGCGAATCGGACCGCGGTGGCTTCCGCAAGCCCCCGGAGGGTGAGGGCCGTCCCCGGCCGCAGTTTGAGGACGAGGCACCGAAGAAGGACCCGGCCTGAACTCCCACAACCTGTGCACGCACGAGGCGGAACCTACGAGGGTTCCGCCTCTTTCTTTTGCAGACAGGGTTGAGACTGACGGTGGCCGGGTGCATGTTGGATCGTGGTCCACTCCATCCCGTCACCTGCAGGCGACGCCCTGGCGACAACCGCCGGTTCGGCGCATCCGCAGGTGCGTCCCACCCAGCCCAAACCCCTGCCGGAGGTGGAGCCCCCATACCACGTCATTCTTCACGATGACGACACGCACACCTATGAGTATGTGATCGAGATGATGGGGCAGCTTTTTGGTTATGACAAACGACGCGGTCTGCTCATCGCACTCGAGGTCGATTCGCGGGGCCGTGTCATCGTTGCCACCTGCCACAAGGAACTCGCCGAACTCAGGGTCGAACAAATCCAGTCCTACGGCGCAGACCCCCGCATGAAGGAAAGCAACGGATCGATGCGGGCAACGATGGAACCGGCCGAGTAAGACCGTCTTCTCCGCTTGCCGGCGAGCCTGCTTGTTGCTTTGTGCGGTGTCCCCTTCCCATCCCATGTCCCGACGCAACGGCCTGCTCGCTGGAGGCAATTTCATCATCGATCATGTCAAGCTCATCAACGCCTGGCCGGAACAGGACATGCTTGCCGACATCCGCGGGGAAACCTCGAGCAACGGCGGCGGACCCTACAATGTTCTCAAGGACCTCGCCGCGATGAGGGTCGGTTACCCACTCGAGGCAGTTGGCTTGGTGGGTGCGGACGCCAATGGCGACTGGATTCTGGCTGACTGCCGCGACGCCCGCATCGGAACCGCGCAACTTCGCCAGACCGATCGGGCACCGACCTCCTACACCGATGCCATGACCGTCACCGAAACCGGTCGTCGCACCTTCTTTCATCAGCGCGGAGCAAACGCCCTGCTCGGCGAAACAGACTTTGACTTCGGCGCCACCGGAGCCCGCCTCTTTCATCTTGGCTATCTGATGCTGCTCAACGAAATGGACCGCCTGCTGCCGGACGGCACCACCCCGGCCGCGCACGTTTTGGCGGCGGCACGCAAGGCGGGCCTGATGACCTCGGTCGACATCGTCAGCACCGAGAACCCGAACTTTCGCGCCATCGCCGAAGCCGCCCTGCCCCACACCGACCACCTGGTCATCAACGAGGTCGAGGCGGGCAAGGTCGCCGGGATACACCTGAAAACCGTTCCCGTGGACATCGACGCTGTCTGTGACGCCGCCCTTGCTCTGCTTGGCAAGGGAGTCGGCCAGCGTGTGGTGATTCACTTCGAGACCGGCGCCGTGGCAGCCGACACCTGCGGCAGCGTCACCGTCCAGCCCTCGTTGCGCCTCCCCCCGGGTTTCATTGCCGGAGCCACGGGAGCGGGAGACGCCTTTGCCGCGGGCTACCTGCACGGCGTCCACGAGGGATTCAGCACCTCCGAATGCCTGCGTCTGGCGGTCTGCACCGCGGCTGCATGCCTGACAGACCCAACCCCTTCCGGTGGCCTGCGTGCTGTCGCCGACTGCCTGCGCCTGGCGGAAGAACATGGATTCAAGGACTTGTCATTTGGTGACCGGATGGCATGATGCTAAGCATGTCCGAGTTGCTTTCCGATACGGAACTCGTCGCCGCCCTGGCTTCCCTGCCCGGCTGGGAAATCGAGGACGGTGAACTGGTCAAAACCTATTCCTTTGCCTCCTACATGGATGGTATCCAGTTCGTCACCCGGCTGGCGGAAAGGGCGGAAACACTCGGTCATCATCCGGATCTGCTGGTCGGATGGCGCAAGGTCACCGTGCAACTCAGCACCCACAGTGCCGATGGGCTGACCCCTTCGGACATTCGCCTGGCGACCGAAGCCGAGGATTGCGCCGCCTCCCTGCGCGCCTGACCAGCGAGTTCCGCCATGACTTATCACCTTGCACGCAACAATCAGGCGACTGGAGCCTGCAGTGAACATGAAATCCGCCGGCGACTGGCCAGTGGCGTTCTTGCCCCCGGCGACCTCTGCTGGACCGAGGGCATGAGCGAATGGCGACCTCTGGGGGAGGTGTTCCAGGAAGCGGTCGAACCCCCTGAGATCAGCGCCCCGGTTTCCTCGCCTCTGGCGACGCTCAGTCAGCGCCTGTCCGCCGCCCTGCTGGATGGCGTTCCCATGGCCGCCATTTACCACCTCACCCTGACCGGCCTGCCGGACGAAAACGGCGCGGGCGGCTCACCGCAGCTGCTCTACCTTTGCGGCCTTTTGCTGCTTCTCCTCGCGGCCTGCAATCTCTACCTGCTCGCCACCCGCGGCCAGACCATCGGCAAAAAGCTCCTTCACATCCGCATTGTAGCGCTCGAAAACGAAGGTCATCCAGGGCTGATGCGCGTGTTCTGGCTGCGCAGCTTTCTCAATGCCCTCATCGCCAGCATACCCCTGTTTGGCCTGATCCCCGTCTACAGCATCGTGGACGTCCTGTTCATCTTTGGTGAAGACCGACGCTGCCTTCATGACCGCCTGGCGGCAACGCGCGTGGTTCAGGGTGATCCCCCCTGAAAGTCACAAGCTCACTTCCACAGGCGGCCCGCCATGACGCGGTTGCGTGCCAAGCAGGGTGACATCCAGCACAGCCTTCACCCGCGCCAGCGACTCGCGCAGGTGGGTGAAAGCGGCCGACGCAAGGGGCACATCGGCGGCATTGTAACCGTGGACGCGCAAACCCAGGCGGCGCCCAAGGAAGACCGCCCGCTCGTTGTGAAAGCGCTGCGAGACGACGATGAAGTCCTGCTGACCAAAGATCTTCCAGGCGCGAACCACAGAGTCAAGGGTGCGCAGGCCCGCATAGTCACACCAGATGCGCTGACGGGGCACACCCGCCGCCACAAGGGCGTCACGCATCGCACCAGGCTCATCGTAGTCCCAGCGACTGTTGTCGCCACTGACGACAAGGCCCTTCACCCGGCCCGAGTGGTAAAGCGCGGCAGCCGCCTCCATGCGATGGCGAAAGAAACGATTGGGCCTGCCATTGGCCAGGACCTCCGCACAACCCAGAACAACAGCGACCGGTGCCGGTTTCAGCCGTTCCAGTTGCGACTCGCAGAAGGGCCCGCCAAGGGAACGCACCCAGGCATCCGCACCGAACAACAGTCCGAGACTCAGCAGGGCAAAACCTGCAAGGGCACCCACGCCGCGGCGAAAGCTTCCAGGCATGGAGTTTAGCGCGTCAATCCCCGCCTTCACCTCGCTCCTGACCGTTGCCGAAGGCGTCCTTGAGGGTAGCCGCCGCGAAGTCACGGTTGAGCTTGGTGATCCAGCGCACGCTGATCTCCTTCGGACAGGCCGCCTCGCACTCGTACTGGTTGGTGCAGCCGCCAAATCCCTCGTGATCCATCTGGCGGACCATGCCGAGTGTTCGGCGGGTTTTTTCGGGCTGCCCCTGGGGCAGGGTGTTGAGCTGGCCGGCCTTGGCGGCGACGTAAAGCATGGCGCTGGCATTCTTGCAGGCGGCGACACAGGCTCCACAGCCGATGCAGGCGGCAGCATCCATGGCTGCATCCGCAACTTCCTTGCCGACGAGAATGTTGTTCGCCTCGGCCGCGGATCCCGTGCGAACGGTGACGAACCCGCCCGCCTGCTGGATGCGATCGAAGGCCGATCGATCGGTGACCAGGTCCTTGATCACCGGAAAGGCGCGCGCGCGGAAGGGTTCGATCCAGATGGTGTCGCCCGTGCGAAACTTGCGCATGTGCAACTGACAGGTCGTCGTGGCCTTTTCAGGTCCATGGGGCATGCCATTGATGGTCATCGAGCACATGCCGCAGATGCCCTCGCGGCAGTCATGGTCAAAGGCCACCGGTTCCTCGCCCTTGGCGATGAGCCGCTCGTTGACGATGTCCATCATCTCCAGAAAGGAGGCGTGATCCGGAATTTCCGGTGCGTCAATGTCCTGGAAATGACCCGGCTGACCAGCGTTCTGACGCCAGACCTTGAGGTGAAGATTGAGAAGTGCCATGGCAATGAAGAAAAAGGGGTCACTTGTAGCTGCGGACCTGAAGGTGCACTTCCTCAAAGGTCAGCTGTTCCTTGTTGAGGATCGGCTTGGCGAGATCGCCGGTGTATTCCCAGGCGGCCGCGTAGCAGAAGTTTTCGTCGTCTCGCTTGGCCTCACCATCCGGATACTGGTGCTCGCTGCGGAAATGACCACCGCAGCTCTCCTCGCGATGCAGGGCGTCCTGGCAGAGCAATTCGGCAAACTCCATGAAGTCGGCAACGCGGCCAGCCTTCTCAAGCTCGGGGTTGGCGGCATCGCCCGAGCCCGGCACAACGACATTCTGCCAGAATTCCTCGCGCAATTCGGGAATCCGTCTCAGGGCCTCCTCCAGGCCGGCCTTGTCGCGCTCCATGCCGCACTTGTCCCAGACCAGAAGGCCGAGTTCGCGGTGAAAGCTGTCGACGCTGCGCCGTCCCTTGCCATCGAGCAGGCGGCGGATCTGCGAGGCGCTCCCCTCCAAGGCCTTCTTGAACTCGGGATGGTCCGTGGTGACTCCCCCGGGGGTTTGCGTGACCAGATAATTGGCAACCGTAGTCGGGATGACAAAGTATCCGTCCGCGAGTCCCTGCATGAGGGCCGAGGCGCCGAGGCGGTTGGCCCCGTGATCGGAGAAATTTGCCTCACCCAGGACATGCAGTCCGGGCAGGTTGCTCATCAGGTTGTAGTCGACCCACAAGCCACCCATGGTGTAGTGCACGGCAGGGTAGATGCGCATGGGACGCTCGTAGGCGCTCTCACCTGTAATGCGCTCATACATATCGAACAGGTTGCCATAACGCTCGGCAATGGTGTTGCGTCCGAAAAGCTGGATGGCCTCGGCGAAGTCGAGGTAAACCCCGCGCCCCCCGGGTCCGACGCCACGACCGTCGTCGCAGGCCTCCTTGGCAGCACGTGACGAGATGTCGCGCGGGGCAAGGTTGCCAAAACTCGGGTACTTGCGCTCGAGATAGTAATCACGGTCCTGCTCTGCGATCTGATGGGCCGGCTTGCCGCAGTCGGCGGCATTTTTCGGCACCCAGACGCGGCCATCGTTGCGAAGCGACTCTGACATCAGCGTCAGCTTGCTCTGGTATTCGCCACTGACCGGAATGCAGGTAGGATGAATCTGGGTGTAGCAGGGGTTCGCGAAGAAGGCCCCCTTCTTGTGGGCTCGCCATGTGGCCGTGACGTTGCAGCCCATTGCGTTGGTCGACAGGTAGAAAACGTTGCCGTATCCGCCAGTGCAGAGCAGCACGGTGTCGCCGGCATGGGCCTCGACCTTGCCGGTGACCAAATCGCGGGTGATGATGCCCTTGGCGTGACCGTCGACAACGACCAGTTCGAGCATCTCGCAGCGGGTGTGCATCTCGACTCCGCCACGGGCAATCTCCTTATTGAGGGCGGAATAGGCCCCAAGCAGCAATTGCTGACCGGTCTGCCCCCGTGCATAGAAGGTGCGACTCACCTGGGCGCCGCCAAAGGAGCGGTTGGCGAGGGCTCCACCGTATTCCCGGGCGAAGGGCACGCCCTGGGCAACACACTGGTCAATGATGTTGACACTTTCCTCGGCCAGACGGTGAACATTGGCTTCCCGAGCCCGGAAGTCGCCACCCTTGACCGTGTCATAAAAGAGACGGTGCACGCTGTCGCCGTCGTTCTGGTAATTCTTGGCGGCGTTGATGCCTCCCTGTGCGGCGATGGAGTGGGCGCGACGCGGGCTGTCCTGGAAACAGAAGCACTTCACCTTGTAGCCCAGTTCGGACAGCGAGGCGGCCGCCGAGGCACCGGCGAGGCCGCTGCCGACGACAATGACCGTGTATTTGCGCTTGTTTTTCGGATTGATCAGCTTCGAGTCCTGCTTGTGCTTGGACCACTTGAGGGCCATCGGGCCGGAGGGGATCTTGGAGTCGAGGGGCATGGCGAGAAAGGGTCTGAGGCTTGGATGGGGTGCGTGGCTCAGCGTCCGAAGCCAAAGAGCAGAATGGCGACCGGGATCGAGCAGTTGCCAACCAGAATGAGTAGGGCGTAGGCCCGTCCCAACATCTCAAAAAGCGGCCAGGTTTTGTGGGTGGCGAGACCGAGGGTCTGGAAAATGCTGGCAACGCCGTGTCCAAGGTGGCTGCAGAGCAGCACCATGGCCAGAACGTAAAAGGCCGACACCGGAGCGATGGAAAACCCGTCGACGACCATCTTGTGGACGTTGTGAACGATTTCGCCGTGCAACTCGGTTTGGTAGGCTGGGCCATCGAAACCGAACCCGGCACGCACCGTGAAGTGCAGCAGGTGGAAGACAATGAAGGCGAGCACGGTCAGACCGCTCCAGATCATGGTGCGCGAGGCCCGCGAAGAGACCTTGGCGACATCGCGGCCATACTTGTCTTGGCGGGCGGCGCGGTTGGCGCGTGTCAACTGGATCGTGGCAACGACATGGATCACAAGCGCGGTAAGCAGGCCAAGCCGGGCAATCCAGACCCCGCCGCCGTGGAGAGCAGTCTGCAACATGTGACCGTATTCGTTGATCGCGTCAGGACCGGCAAAAACGAGCAGATTGCCGATCATGTGACCGAGTACAAAGACCGCCAGCAGGACTCCGGTCAGGGCGACAAGGATCTTCTTGCCTATGGTAGAAGAATAAAAACGCGAAATCGGGTCAAAAACGGCGCTCATGGGTGTTGTTTCTCACCATGGCTATACGAGCGAAAGTGGCAAGACGCTCATGGAAAAATCTCACGCCCAACGGCGTCACTGGGCCTGAACCTTGACGCCAATCGACCTGTAGGCTTCCATTACCTCTTCTGCGATCTTTTTGTAGGGACGGTCATCCACTAGGAGGGCGATATGCCGAAGCATTGTCGTCTGGTCATTGAAGGGCGGCGGCTTGAGGTCGCGCGGATAGCTGAAGCGACCACCGTCCATGCGTTTCACCCTGGGATCGGCGAAAAAGGCATGCATGGCCGCCACCTCGCCATGCACCGCCTCCATAAAGCGCAGGAAACGCGCCCCATTTCTGTCACCGTCAAGATGACAGAAGTAGTACACCAAGAGGTGTGACTTGTGATACATCTCACGCATGCGCTCCGCGGTGCTGCTGTTGTTCTCCCACTGCTCACGGCTCATGGTCAGGTGCGCCTCCAGATCACCGATAACCGGGGCAAAGCCCTGGCGGGACCATTCGTCAATGGCGTCCTTCATGGCCGTCTTGTGCGAATCAGCGCGGAAGATGCCGGCGCGATAGGGCAGCATTTCGACGTATTCCGCAGTTCCTTCGATCACCCATTTCGGCAGGAAGGCCAAATAATCATGCATCATCTGGTGCGTGATCTCATGCACCAGAGTGTCGTTGGAAAACTCGTTCTTGAAGTAGGTCTGCCCGCGCTTTTCGAGCCCAAGGCTGGCAAAGGGGATGCGAAAGGTCTTCTCCGCCGTGTTGTAGACCCCACCGGAGAGTTCCGGTCCGCCTGCGGCCACATAATCCTCCCGGGTTTCGTACAAGGCCGCCAGGAAACGCGGCAACCCGTCGGGCGGCCGGCAAACCACCCCCCAAGGCAACGCATCCACCACGGACCTCGTGGCCTCAAAGGTTCGCGCCACTTCGGTCATGACACTGCCCGCCAGTTTGGCTTGGGAACTGAACTCGAAGGCTTCCGACTGATAAACATAGCGCCTTTCCGCGGCATTTTCCTCGATCGCCCGGATTTCGACCGACCGGGTCGGCACCGTCACCGTGTCGGGCCAATTCCGTTTTTCGGGAGGTGTGCGCTGTGGAGACGCCGCTAAAACCGGCGTTCCTCCACCCCCTCCGGCAGCGCGTGCGAAGGCCCGATCCTCCTCGCTGAGACGCGCTAGCGGGAATGGCACGGTCTGTCCATTGCCCATGCGCAGGAGGACGCTGTCACCCTCGAGACCGGCGAATTCAGCGTCAACGGTTCTTCCCTGCAGATCCGTCCATTTGCGCGGCGACTGCTGGGCGGACAAGGGGCCGAGGAGGACCAGCGCCGTGGCAGCCAGGAGGGAGGACGCTCTCATGGACGGTTCTTAGCACTCATGTCGCCCAGGATGCAAGCCCGGTCTGAGACAAGGTTTTGCTGGCGGGACCGGCGCATCTCTCTATGGGCTGCGCCATGATCTTCACTCCCCCTCATGTCTACGAGCAGCAGCCGCCAGCCTTTGACCCCTCGGTCATCGACACCCCGGCCTATGTCGTGGACCTGGGCCTGCTGGAGACGAACCTCAGGAAACTCGGGGACGTTCAGGAACGCTCCGGGGCCAATGTCCTGCTCGCCCTCAAGGGGTATGCGCTCCACGCCTCCTTTCCACTGGTGCGCCAATACCTGAAGGGCTGCTGTGCCAGCGGGCTGCAAGAGGCTCTCCTTGCGCATGAGGAATTTGGTCGTGAAGTCCACGTTTACGCACCGGCCTTCAAGGACGCAGAGATGGCTGCCATACTGCCGATTGCCGATCACATCAGCTTCAATTCGCCAGCCCAGTGGCAACGTTATCGACCGCTGATCCATGCTGCCCGCGCGGCCGGTCGCAGGGCCCCCAGCCCGGGCCTGCGAGTCAATCCAGAGCACAGTGAGGTTGAAGTCAGCCTCTATGATCCCTGCTCACCCGGTTGCCGGCTGGGCACAAGGGCACAGGCCCTGGAGGACAAGGACCTGGAGGGCCTCGAAGGGCTGCACTTTCACGCACTGTGTGAACAGGACGCCGATGTCCTCGAACGGACGCTTGCCGCCGTTGAACAGCGCTTCCCGCGCCTGCTTGAACAGGTTCGCTGGGTCAACATGGGCGGCGGCCATCACATCACCCGCAAGGACTACGACACCGAACGCCTGATCCGGCTACTGCGCAACTTCCGCGAGCGCTGGGGCAAGGAGGTCTATCTCGAACCCGGCGAGGCCGTGGCGCTGAACACGGGCTATCTGGTCGCCACCGTTCTCGATCTTGTTCCAACCGACATCCCGACCGCCATCCTCGACACCTCGGCGACGGCGCACATGCCTGACACACTGGAGATGCCCTACCGTCCACACGTGATCGGCTCGGGCAAGCCCGGCGAATTCGCCCACACCTTTCGCCTAGGCGGCCTGACCTGTCTGGCCGGAGACGTCATTGGGGAATACAGCTTCCCCGAACCCCTGCAACCAGGCCAGCGCCTCGTCTTCACCGACATGGCACACTACACCATGGTGAAGACAACCACCTTCAACGGCGTGCCCCACCCGGACATTGACCTCTTCGACCCTTCGAGCGGTGAGATGCGTGTCGTGCGCCGATTCGGCTACGAAGACTTCAGGAACCGGCTGTCATAGGACAGCCCGCAACAACAAGGCCAGCCTTCCGGAGGCCGCCCCTCCGACACTAACCACCTCGTCATGATGCAGTTCACTGGAACCTAGGCCTGCAGCCCAGTTGGTGAGCATTGACAGGCCGGCCACCCTCATACCGAGGGCCCTCGCCTGAATCGCCTCGGGAACCGTTGACATGCCGACCGCATCGGCGCCAAGAACGCGCAACATGCGCACCTCTGCCGGTGTCTCATACTGCGGTCCTAGCACGGCGGCGTAAACGCCCTCGCGCAGATTCAGCCCCTGGGATTCGGCGGCTGCTTGAAACGCCTGACGCCAACCTGCGTCGTATACTTCGCTCATGTCGTGGAAATGTGGGCCGCCGCGCAGCGGCGAGTCTCCCAGCAGGTTGAGGTGGTCGCCGATCAGCATCAGATCCCCAACCGCGAAACCGGGGTTCAGGCATCCGGCCGCATTGGTCAGCACAATCCGACGGACTCCGAGTTCGTGCAGGACGCGCACGCTGGCGGCAACCCCGAAAGCGCTCAACCCCTCATAACAATGTCGACGTCCCTGCGCCAGCAAGACCCTTCGCCCGGCCTCACCGCGTGCCAGCACCAGGCGGCCGGTGTGACCGGGAACCGTGGCTGTGGACATACCGGGAACGGCGGCATAGCTGACCTGGGTCTCCGCCTCAAAGGCGTCGAGGACGCCGCCAAGACCGCTGCCGAGGATGACGGCGGTGTCCGGACGAACTTCCTGAATGTGGGCGAGGCTCATGCCGGGGATTTCAACGGAAATTAGCGCCCGTGCAAGGGGCGATCAGGCAGCAACCGCCTCCGCAGGCGCCACCCGGGGACGCGGTGCCGGAAATACCCAGCGCCATGCGCGACCCACGTCGGAGATGGCCAGGTAGCAAAGCGGAACCAGAAAGAGCGTGATGATGGTGGCAAACAGGCTGCCGTAGCCCATGGCCACGGAAACCGGTGTCAGGAACTGGGCACTCGTCGCTTGGGCGGCGCGATCATCCCCGAAGATCATCACAAGCAGGTGCCGGATGCCCGGCGGCGAGTTTTCAATGAGCGCCCCAAACTCAAAGATCAGAGGCATGAGGCCGACAAAAGTGGTGATCTGAGTCAGGAAGATCGCGCGAAACCGGCTTCGACCTCCCTCCTGCACGGCGAACTTCAAGTCGCCGGTCTCCTCATGGAGATGATTGATGCGATCGACCAAAACCAGGGTGTCGTTGACGATGACACCGGTGACCGCCAGCATGCCGCAGACGCTCATGCTGCTGAGCGGCATGGCGTGAAAAAGATGCCCCAGCACCGCGCCCACGATGCCGAACGGCACCACAAGGAGCACGATCAGCGGCTGACTGTAGCTGCGAAACGGGATTGCCATCATGCTGTACA
Source organism: Prosthecobacter sp. (assembly GCA_030827515.1). Classification (GTDB taxonomy): domain Bacteria; phylum Verrucomicrobiota; class Verrucomicrobiia; order Verrucomicrobiales; family Verrucomicrobiaceae; genus Prosthecobacter. Next base: position 17,362 of record JAUREI010000070.1, read on the forward strand.
GACCCAACAGGATGATGACCAAGGCCCACTTGCCGGCGTCAGCGCCTTCACGCTGGGCTCGCGCCTCCCCCTCGAAGCTCCACTGCACGTGCGGGTGGCCGGCCAGGATCTCGCGCAGGTACACTTCAAGGTCCGCCCGCACCTTGGCCGGGTCGGTGGTCGCCTTGTTGACATCGGCAGTGACATTCATGGCCCGCCTCCGATCCACCCGCCTAATGCTGGTGAAGCTCTTGCCGACCCGGGCCTCGGCCACACGAGCGAAGGGAATTTCCATGCCATCCGCAGTGCGCACACGCAGGGTGTCGAGCGTCGCCAGGCTCTTGCGATCGGAACGCGGATAGCGGAGCATGACTTTGACCTCGTTCGGACCGCGCTGGATGCGCTGCACTTCGTCGCCATAAAATGCCTGACGCACCTGGCGGGCCAGATCACTGACCGTGACGCCGAACTGCCGGGCCTCAGGCTTCAGTCGCAGCTGAATCTCATTGCGCCCACTGTCGAGCGAGTCGCTGATGTCGAACACCCCCGAGTAGGTGGCCAGGCGATCCTTGATCTTGGCGGAGATCCCCAAGAGTTCGTCGGGATCGGTTCCCGCGAGCTGGATGTCGACCGGATCGCCGCTGCGGACGATTTCCGCACGGAAGTTCAGTTCCTCGGCACCGACAATGGTCCCGATGCGTTCACGCCACTGGCTGGCCATGTCCACCGTGTTCACCTTCAGGCTTCGCTCCTCCGGCCCATAGGTCTCGATTGTCACCTCACCGATGTGCGAACTACCGGTCGTGCCAGACCCGCTGCCATACGTCAGCCGGGTGGTGCCCGTGGTGGCCAAAATGGCCCGGATCACCGGACGGCCATCGGGCCCGACGTACTCCCGGCGCATCTGTTCGGCAATGTCGTAAATGCGCTGAATGTGGCCATCGGTGACCTCGAAGGGAGTGCCATCCAGCATGGTCAGCCGGGCCTCAATGCGTTCGCTGGCAACCCGCGGGAAAAACACCCAGAGAATTCGGCCGCTGAAGAAGAAGGCACACAGAACCAGCAGTCCCCCGAAAAAACAGGACAGGGCCGTGTAGCGATGATGCACGCACCAGCTCAGGGCGGGACGGTAGCAGGCATTGACGAAGCCCTGCAACATGCGGTCGGAGAAACGATGCACCGGACCCAGAATGTCCGAGGCGCCACTGAGACCGGGAATCGGGTGGGCCAGATGAGCGGGCAGGATGATTTTGGTCTCCACCAGCGCGATGAGCATGACCAGGATGGACACCAGCGCGATCGGCTTGAACATGAGCAGAAAGTCACTTGCACCGACCGCCATGGGCAGGAA
>JAUREI010000057.1 GCA_030827515.1 Prosthecobacter sp.
GATGGAAGTGGCAAGCGGCGCAGACAGCGCCATCGACCGTCTGCTGGCCATCGTCCCCGCAAACCCCGTCGCGGCCTTGGCCGAAGCGGACGTGCTGGCGATTATTTTCTGGGCCGTCATCTTCAGCGTTGGCGTGCTCTCCGCCGGCGAGGCGGGCAAGCCCGTCGCGCGCGTCATCAATTCGGCGGCGGAAGCCGTTTTAAAAGTCACCGACGTCGTCATGGGGTTCGCGCCTTATGGCGTCTATGCGCTGATCGCCTGGGTCATTGCCACCCAGGGCCTCGGCGTCCTCAGCAACCTGGGCACATTGGCGGCGGCCTGTCTGGTCGCCTTTATTCTGCATTCACTCGTGGCCTACGGCGCGATCATTAGGCTCGTCGTCAAACTGCCGCTGAGGCGCTTTTTCGAAGGCATCGCCGACGCACAGGCCGTGGCGTTTTCCACGGCATCGTCCAACGCGACATTGCCGGTCACCATCGCGAACGTTTCCGAGAACCTGGGCGTCGACAGGGTCGTTGCCGGTTCGGTTCTTCCCATGGGCGCCACCGTCAATATGGACGGCACAGCGATCTATCTGGGCATCATCGCGCTTTTTGCCTCGCAGGCCCTGGGCATTTCCATGGGGCTTGACGACTATCTGATGGTCGCGCTCACGGTCACGGTTGCCTCCGTCGGCACGGCGGGTATTCCCTCGGCCAGCCTGTTCCTCGCCGCCACGGTGTTCAACGTCATCGGCATCTCGCCCGAGCAGTCCATTGCCATTGTCGCGCTGATCTTTCCCGTCGATCGCCCGCTGGACATGTGTCGGACCGTCCTCAACGTCACCGGCGACGCCATCGATGACCAGCCCGCTCCCCAGACCGAGAAGCGCTACCCGATTCACCGCAAGGCACCGGCCCTCGTCGACCAGGATCCGTCCGCCCAGATTCTCGAAACGGGCATCAAGGTCATCGACCTCATCTGCCCCTTCACCAAGGGTGGCAAGGTCGGCGCCTTCGGTGGTGCCGGCGTCGGCAAGACCGTCGTCATCATGGAGCTCATCAACAACATCGCCAAGGGCCACGGCGGCTACTCGGTGTTTGCCGGTGTAGGTGAGCGCACCCGTGAGGGCAACGACCTCTATCACGAAATGATCGAGTCGGACGTCATCAAGGTGAAGAAGAACGGCCACGAAATCGCCCGCAACGCGCAGGGCGGTTACATCAGCGAGCCCGGCTCCAAGGTGGCCCTGGTCTACGGCCAGATGAACGAGCCCCCCGGTGCCCGTCTCCGCGTCGCCCTCTCCGCCCTGTCGATGGCCGAGTATTTCCGCGACGAGAAGAACCAGGACGTGCTGCTCTTCGTCGACAACGTCTTCCGTTTCTCCCAGGCCGGTTCCGAAGTGTCTGCCCTTCTGGGCCGCACGCCCTCCGCGGTCGGTTACCAGCCCACCCTCGCCGCCGAAATGGGCGCGATGCAGGAGCGAATCACCTCGACCAAGAGCGGTTCCATCACCTCGTTCCAGGCGGTCTACGTGCCGGCGGATGACTTGACCGACCCCGCTCCGGCCAACACCTTCGCCCACCTCGACTCCACCGTCGTGCTTGAACGCTCGCTCGCCGAGCTCGGCATTTACCCGGCGGTCGATCCCCTGGCTTCGGTCTCCAAGGCGCTTGCCCCGGAAATCGTCGGCGAGGAGCACTACCGCGTCGCCCGTGGCGTGCAGCGCGTGCTGCAGCGCTACAAGGACCTCCAGGACATCATCGCGATTCTGGGCATGGACGAACTGTCCGACGAGGACAAGCTCATCGTCTTCCGCGCCCGCAAGCTGCAGCGCTTCCTGAGCCAGCCCTTCCACGTCGCCGAAATCTTCACCGGAACCCCCGGCCAGTACGTGTCCGTCAAGGACACCGTCAGGGGCTTCGCCGAGATCCTCGACGGCAAGCACGATGACGTGCCCGAAGCCAACTTCTACATGAAGGGTGGCATCGACACCGTGCCGAAGTCCTGACGTTGTTTCCTGTTCGCGGTTCCTGGTTCGCAGTTGTTCTTGCGCGTGCCCAACCGCCAACCCTGAACTGAGAACCCCCAACTTTCCCCGATGCCTCTCAAACTCGAAATCGTCACCCCTGAAGCCCTCATCTTCTCCGACGAGGTGGACACCGTCGTCCTGCCCGGTTACGAGGGCGAGATGGGCGTCCTGCCGGCGCACGCGCCGCTGGTGACGACCCTGCTGCCCGGCGAACTTCGTTACACGAAGGCCGGCAAGACCACCGACATGGCGGTCGGCGAGGGACTCGTTGAGGTCACCGGCAGCACGGCCCGCGTGCTCACCGACATGGCCATCCACAGCGACGACATCGATGAAAAGGCGGTCGAGGAAGCCCTGGAGCGTGCCAAGCACTCGCTCGAAAGTCTCAAGCACGGCGAGCAGCAGGAGGAGGTGGCCGCGGTCATGGCGATGATCCAGCGCAGCACCGCCCAGCTGCACGTCAAGCGCAAGCGCCGCACGATTTGATCTCGTTGGTTTTACCCAGGGCCCGATCGCTTCGGCGACGCGGGCCCTGTTTTTTCAGGTCAGTGCCTCAAGCGAGGCGAGCAGACTCAACTGCACCCGCGCCCGCACCAGGTTGTGGCCTGGCTGATTCACGGGATAATAAACGTCGCCAGCCAGGTGGTCGGTGAGAAAGCGGCAGGCCTGTTCAAAGAGAATCGTGCGGGCACCCAGTTCCAGGCTGCCGATCTCCGCCGGGGTCAGCCAGTCGGCCACCGCGTCCAGGTAGCCCCGCCGGATGGCGTCCAGTCGCTCCGGCAGCAAGAGCACGCGCGAGGCATCAGGTTCATCCTCGGCGCAGTTGCCGGCCATGGTTCGCACCATGTCGCCGTAGTCGTGGGCGGCGAGGCCGGGCATGGTGGTGTCCCAGTCGATCACGCACAGCGCCTCGCCCGTGGCGGCATCGAACAACAGGTTGTTGAGCTTGGTGTCATTGTGAACCGTGCGCTGCGGCAGATCGAGGTCCTGCAGGGCACCGGCCAGGGGGCGGCGTTCGAGCAGGGCGGCGATCTCGGGTGTGGCACCGTCCCGGCGGCCTGCAGGATCGGTGGCGATGGCGTGTTCCAACTGGGTGAAGCGCCGGCGGGTGTCATGAAAGCCGGGCAGGGTTTCCCGCAGGGGCGGCGCGGGCAGGTCGGCGAGGCGGAGCTGGTAGTCGCCAAAGGCCCGGGCCGCGGTTTCGATGATCCCGGGGTTCGGGGCGATCTCATGGCAGATCGCGCCAGGGATGAAATCGAAGACGCGCCAGACGGCACCCGCTGCGTCGCGATGCAGCCAGTTCCCCGTCCGGGTTGGGCGGGGAGTCAGCCGGACGCGGGTTCGTCCGGGGTGTAGGGCCAGGTGGCCTGCGATGCGGGCAGTGTTTTCGGCGATGGCCTCGAGATCGGGAAACACCTGGGCATTCAGTCCCTGCAGCAGGAAGTCACCGGCGGCGGTGCCGGCGCGATAGGTCTGGTGGATGTGGCCGTTGCCGTGCCGGTAAATGCCTTGCACGTGTGCCGGCAGTTCGAAGGCGGTGCAGGCGGCGCGGGCGGCTTCGATGTCAGGCGTCGTCATGGGAGGCGTCGTCCCGGCGACGGTTCAGGCGTGTCAGCATGCCGCGAATGTCTTGCATGCCTCGCACGGCGACCCAGGCGGTGACCACGGTATACCAAACCAGGGCGGCGATGGTGAGGAGGAACCAGAAGGTGATCATGGCTTGGGGGCGGCGGCTTGCGGTTTGAGCAGGGAGCCGACAATCATGCCGAGCGCGGCGGCTGCGAAGGCGGCGAGACCGGCGACATCCTTGCCGACCTCGGCGGCCCAGGCGGCGGTGGAGGGCAGCTTTTCCAGGGTCAGATGAATCACCGGCACGGCGGCACCACCGAGGATGCCGCCCATGGCACCCCAGTTGTTGGCGCGCCGCCAGTAGCAGCAGGCGATAAGCAGCACGGACATGCTGCTCAGGTAGATCGAGCCGGTGAGCAGCAGGTAGGACCAGACATTGCCCTCGATGCGGTAGAACAGGCCAAAGAACAGCAGGTAGAGTCCGATGAGGGCGACGATGCAGCGGTTCCAGAGAATGGCGCGCTTGTCCGGCCAGGGACGGCGCCGGAACGGGGCGAGCAGGTCGTTGTAGATGACGCTGCCCCAGCTCAGCAGATAGGAGGAATTCGTGCTCATGTCGGCCGCGAGCATGGCGGCAATGAGCAGACCGAGAAGGCCGGCGGGCAGCAGGCCGCCAAGAAATTCCGGCAGGGCCAGCAGGGAGGCGTCGGCCAGCTTTGCCTGCACCTCGGGGGCAAGGGCGGCGCTCTCCTGCACGGCGAGGCCGACCAGCGGTTGGCCCACTGGGGAGGCGGCGATCTTCTCCGCGACCGCGGCGGGCAGGGCGGCCTGTTCGCCCGCACTGAGGTGTCGCAGGGGTTGCCAGCCGAGGGTGGCGAGGGCGGCGATGCCCCAGATGCCCGGTAGCAGGAAGCGGCAGACAAAGAAGAAACTGGTGCGCGTGTAGATGCGCTGGCTGGTGCGGCTGTCACGGGCCGACAGCACGCGCACGATGACCGCCTGCCAGGTCAGGGCTGCTGCGGCGTTCGCGACAAACTGGTTGGTCACGAAGGCCCAGCCGAGGGAGGGATTGGCGAGGGGTTGGAAACCGCCCTCGCCGTGGTGGCGGCGCACGGTGTCGACGAGGTTGTCCCATCCGACCTCCCGGAGCACGAGCACGCTGACGACCAGCAGGCCGGCGCTCATGAAGACGAACTGCAGGAAGTCGGTCACCAGAACCGAGAGCATGCCGCCGAGCACGGTGTAGATGACCACCAACAGCAGCAGGACGGTCATCAGTGTCGCCAGATGCGAGAGGTCGAATCCGGCAACACTGCACAGGAACTTGCCGCCGATCTGCAGGAACACCCCCATGTTGAGCAGGCCGCCGAGAACGATGACGAGGCCGGACAGCCAGCGCACGGTTTTGCCGAAGCGTTTTTCAAACATCTCTGGCAGGGTCAGGGCGCCCGCCTGGCGCAGGGGCTTGATGCAGAAACCGGTGAGACCGATAAGAGCCATGGCCAGGGCCTGGCAAAGGCCGGGCACGGCGCCGCTGAAACCCTGGGTGTAGCCGGCCTGCGCCGTGTACATGCAGGTGATGATGCCGAACTCGGTGGCCGCCAGCGACGCAATGCCGAGATGCAGGTCGACCTCGCGTCCCGCGACGAGGTAGTCCTCGACACGGCACACGTAGCGCCTCATCGCCAGGCCGGCTGCAAGGGTCAGCAGCAGGTAGAGCCCGACGATTCCCCCGTCGTAAAGCCAGTGAAAGTGTCCGCTCATGCGGGCGTAATCTCAGCGTGGATGACACGCCTTGTCACGCGCAAAGCGGTGGCGCATCAGCCGGTTTGGGGCAGGACATCGACGGCCACTTCCAGGCGGTGGGCGCCCGCACCGAGGGTGACCCCGCGCAGTGGGCTGACATCGCCGAAGTCGCGACCCCAGGCGACCGTGATATGGCGGTCGGAAGGCAGCACGTTGTTGGTCGGGTCGGCATCGACCCAGCCGAAAGCCTCGCCGCAGTAGACAGCGACCCAGGCGTGGGAGGCGTCGGCGCCAACCAGCTTGGGCTGGCCGGGTGGTGGCAGGGTTTCCAAGTAACCGCTGACGTAGCGTGCGGGCAACCCAAGCGAGCGCAGGCAGGCGATCATCACCTGGGCAAAATCTTGGCAGACACCGCGCCGGGTGGCAAACACCTCGGCGACGGGCGTTGCCAGGTCGGTGGCGGACGGATCGAAGATGAATTCCGTGTTCAGCCGGCGGTTGAGGTCACAGATGCCCTCGAGGATAGGCCGTTTCGCGGGGAAGGATGGAAGGGCATACTCGGCAAAGGCCTCGCCCACCGGGATCAGCGGTGAGGCAAAGGCGAATTCCCCCGCCGCGGCGGCCGGGCCGGGGAGGTCGCTGCGGCAGGCATTGCGGACCTCCTCCCAGGGCGGGGTCAGGCATGGGTCGAGGGCAGCCGGGGGGCGCAGGTCGACGAGACTGCGCGCCGTGACTTCGAGCTTCTGATGTGGGACCTCGATCTCAAAATAAACGCAGGCATTGCCATAGGTGTCGGCCCGTTTCGCGCGTTCAACCGGCGATGGATGGATGGTCAGTTCATGCCACGGGCAGGCTTGGCCGGGCAGCAGGCGCGGTTCTAGACGCGCGTGGTAGTGGCAGACCGTCACCGGACTTTCGTAGACATACGTCGTGCGGTGAATGACATGGTAACGCATTCCTTCCTCCGATAGCACGTGCCGGGCCACCCGGCAAGGCGGGGCGAAAGGATGATTGAATACTTCACGCCGTGATGCGTCAGATGCAGCATGAACCTCACGTTCGCCCTGGGGGCCGCCGCCCTTCTTGCCGCCGCGCTGCTTCCTTCCTGCGCGCCTTACGATCCCTATGCCTATGGCGCGCCGCCACCGCGCGCCGTCTACCCGCACTACGGCCACAGCCCCTACGGTTATGCGCCGTATGGTTACGGGCCGTCCTATTCCTCCCTCTCGGTCGGCTGGTTCAGCGGCGGTTGGTGGGGCAATCGGGGCTGGCGGGGTCGCGACTGCGACACCGAGTATGGCAGTCACCATCACCCTGCGCCAACGCGAACCGTGTCGGGCTACCGCTCCGTGCATGCCGGCAGCTATGAACGCGATCCGCGCCCGCTGGAATCCTTTGTCACGGGCAGTCGCCCCACGGCCAGCGCCCCCACGGTGCCAGGGCCTTCGACCGGTTCCGGCACGTTTGATCGCGGCTCACCCAGCCGTCTGCGGGCCGGTTCCTCGCTGCCCTCTTCCATTGCTGCGCCGCCGGCCTCTTCCAGGATCAGGGAGTCGCGTCCGCCGACCCTGAGTCCGTCGCGCCCGCCGTCCTCCCTGCAGCGCGGGAGTTCCGGGTCGCCCTCGAGCAGTCGCGGCAGCCTGCGCGCTTCCTCGGGTGGCGGGGGCAGTTCCCTGGTTTCGACGCGCAGTTCCAGTGCGGCGTCTCGTTTCAGCCGGGAGCGGCGCTGATCGAGTTCACTGGCGATAGATGACGACACTGTTGCCGGTGAATCCGGCGGGTGCGGCATCATGGCCAAGTCCCGTTGTCTGCAGGCTTTCCGCCGGCAGCCCCTGGTCGATGAGAAAACGGCGAACCGCCTGGGCACGTCGCTCGGAAAGCGAGCGGGCATGGCTGCCGGGAAATTCCAGCGGTGCCTGACCGACGATGAGATGACGGGCTCCACCGCCGCCCTCGGGCAGGGCCGCGGCGAAGTCGCGCAGAAGCTTTTCATGGGCCGCACTCAGCGCGTAACCCGTGCCGGAGAAAACCAGCGCTGAACACGCGGGCCGAAGAGGCTGCAGAAGCGGGCTGGTGAAGCCGTCGCGCGAGCTCAGGGCATGCAGCACCGTGGGTTCACCGCCGGTGGGCAGCGGGCTGGTGCAGCCACCAAGGCAGTGCAGGAGCGGCAGGAGCAGGGCGGGGCGGGTCATCGCATCCAGCGGGGTTCAGTGATGGTGCCGTGATTGGCGAGCACGATGCGGCGCTCACGGCGCAGCAGGTCGTGAATGTAGAGGACCCCATGCTGAGTGTAGCAAAGGTAGCGGCCGTTCGGACTCCAGGAGGGATGGCGGGCACCGCCGCGCTGAATGACCCGGGCCCGGCCGGAGGGGAAGTTCTTGACGACGATGGCGCTCTCGCCGCCGACGCGGGCGGTGAAGGCCATTTGACGCCCGTCCGGCGAGAATTCAGGATCGGTGCAAAACCCGTAGCGGGTCGACCACGGTGTCAGGCGCACCTCACCCTCAGCCTCCGGCAGTTCGGCCAGATAGAGGCGCGGGCCTCGACCGCGATCGTCCGAAAAGACCAGCAGCCGGCCGCTGGGATGCCAGGAGGGACTGGCCGGCACGCCGAGGGTTTCGCTGACACAGGCGGCAGTGTTGGTGCCGAGATCGGTGACAAAGATTTCAGGGTTGCCGAGGAAACTCATGACCAGCGCGAGCCGATGACCGTCCGGGGCAAAGGCGGCACCGGCATTGATGCCGGGAGTGTCCGTCACGACCCGTTCCCAGCCCTGGCTGAGGTCGAGGAGCATGACGACCGGGAACCCCTGACGATAACTGGTGAAGGCGACTGCGGAACCGTCCGGCGACAGGCTCGGGCACACCGCTCCATGGGGGTGTCGGGTCAACTGCTGAATGTCGCGCCCCTGGGGATCGCACAGGTAGATCTGGCGACTGCCGCTGCGGTCGCTGACGAAGGCGATGCGGCTGGTGGCCAGGCCGGGCTTGCCGGTGGCGGCAAGGATCAGGTCATCGGCCAGCAGGCGCAGGTTCTCCTCCAGTCCCGGGGCGGCATAACTGCGCTCAAAAACCGGCTCGCCCAACGCATCCGCCACTCGGGCCGTGACGCGTCCGCCGACCGAATGGCCGGTGACCGTGAAGGCCGCCGCCTCCTCGCTCACCTGGACATCCGGCACGGAGCTGAGTTCCTTCAGCAAGCCAAGACGCGCGCTGCGGCCGGTGCCACCGGTGAAGTCACCGACCTGCAGACGTTGTGGCGACCTCTCCGCGGCGGGCCGGCCGAAGCCGGGCAGACGCAGCCAATCGGGCCACGCGGCGGCCACGCGGGGCATGCCGAACAGCAGCGCCGTCAGCAGCAGCAGGTGGCGGAGGGGGAACATCGACAGGTGCCTGGATCGCAATGGGATGCTGGTTATACGCCGGGTGCGACCGCCTTACTTCAGCGCGGCATACACGCGGTGCACGTCGACATGGCCGTCGAGGGCCTGCAGGAAACGGGTGACCTCCTCGCGCTGGCTGTCACCCAGTTCCGGGCAGTCCTTGGGATGGTAATGCAGCTCGGAGGTGGTGATCTGCCAGCCGGCGGCCTTGAGCGCCTTGGTCACCGTGTCGAGTTCCGTGGTGGCGGTGAAAAAGCGCGCGCCAACCTGGCCGGCGGTGTCGTCATCCTCGAGTTCCAGAGGTTCGACGTTGTCGGCCCCGGCCTCGAGCGCGGCGGTTTCGATGTCGGTGGACGCGTCAGCGTGGTGGCCTTCGATGAGTCCGCAGTGCTCAAACATCCAGGCGACCGACCCCGGCGTGCCCATGCTGCCGCTCTTGAACAGCACCTTGATCTCGGAGGAGGTGCGGTTGTTGTTGTCGGTCAGGCATTCCACCATCACCGGCACGCGGTGCGGGGCGAAACCCTCGAAGACGACAGTCTGGAACTGCACGGCATCGGCGCCGGTGCCGCTGCCCTTGGCGACAGCGCGTTCGATGGCGTCGCGCGTGACGCTCTGCTTCTTGGCGGCGGCGATGGCCGCGAACAGGCGGGCGTTGAATTCAGGGTTGGGACCACCAAGACGGGCGGCCACCTGGATTTCGCGGGTGAGTTTGCCGACGAGTCGGCCCTTCTGGTCGGCGGCGAGTTCGCGCCATTTCTGTTTCCACTGTGCTCCCATGGTTGAGATCTTGATGAGGTTGGAGTTGAATCAGTCCCCGGTCTTCGAGGGGGTGAGGAGGAGTTGCTTGACCCGCATCGCGCTGCTGCCGACGGCACCCGCTCGCAGGTGCAGGGTTTCGCCGCGCAGCTCGCGACTCAGGTCAAGGCGACCCAGCCGTAGGATGCGGTAGGAGTCGCTCTCGCTGGTGACGCCCTCGGGGGCGAGTTGGGCGCTGAGGCGGTGCTCGGCGACGTTGCAGTCGATCGACAACGGAGAGCTCAATGCCGCGCAGGCGTATTGAACGAGGACTTCGTATTGGCCGGGCGGCAGGCTGTCTATGCGCCAGTCGATCTCACCGATGGCGGCGGCTTCCGGGCTTGCACTGGTGTCTGGCACCGGGTGGATGCTGGCGGCCAAGTCGGGAGTCAGGGCCAGTGTGCCTCGGCGGATGCGCGACACCGGTGGCACGCCCGGTTCCGGAGGCGGTTCAGCCGGTGCCATCAGGGAGCGCGCCGCCGTGGTGAGGTCGACGACCCCGCCGGCGGCAAGGATGCCCTGGATACGGGCGATTTCACGCTGGTAGGGGGTTGGATCGTCGGCCGAGGCGGCCAGTCGCTGCAGGTCGGTGACGTAGGCCGAGACCACGGGCACGTGCAACGCGCGCAACTGCTGCTGGTAGATGGCCTCCATCTGGCGCAGGCGCGAATCCTCGGCGCTGGCGGCGACCGGTGCCGAGTTGGGCGCCGGCGTCTGACCGGCGGCCACCGCGGTGAGGAGAAGGAACAGGCGGAGCAAATTCATGGGTGGATTTCCGACAGGGCCCAGGCACCCGGGGCGGGCTTGCGGCGACGCGCGGCCTGTTCACGTTCGATCAGGGTGTCCAGCAGGCCGGTCTCACTGACACCGCGACGTTCCTTTGGCGGCACCACGGCAGCAAGCCCCTGGTCGACGAGAATGTTTTGGTAGAGGCCGATCTCGGGCAGGAAGACGAGCGCGGAAACACTGCCATCCTTGTTGCGGCCAGGACGCACGAGCAGCCGCAGCGGCTTGCCCTCCAGGTAGCCGGTGGTGAACTCCTGGGCCAAGTGCCCCAGGGTGGCCACACTCGTGTCGTCGAGGCGGAAATGTTCGCGAAAGTCCTTGGCGCGGGCCGGGTCGGACGCCGGATCATTCGGAGCGCACTGCACCCAGAGCAGTTGAACGCGCATCCGCTTGCCCTCATGCTCGACCTCGAAGCGGTCGCCCTCGTCGGTATCGCCGGGCACGTAGCGGACGTCGTCCAGGTCATCAAAGGCGTTGAGGGGACTGCTGGCGCTGCTCAGGCGCAGGGCGGCGCCGCTGGTGTTGCTGAGCAGGCGCAGCACGCGCCGCTGCTCGGCTTCGGCGGCCTCCTTGAGCGTTGCATCACTCGCGGCGAGTTCCCGCAGGCGGGCCAGGTAGGCATCGGCCAGCGGCTTTTGCACGGCCGCCAGGTTTTCAGCGAGGGACTTTTTCAGGCTGTCCAGGGTCGGCCCCTCGGGCGTGGATTGGGTGACGACCGTGGTGGGGGGCTCGACTGCGGGAATCAGTCGCAGGGCCCGCAGGCGAATCTGATTGCCGGGATAGCCGGTGGTGGCGGCCAGTCTCACCGTCACCGGGCTGCGGGTGAACTGAATGGGACCGATTTGCACGGAGGCGAAGGAGGATTCGTCCGGGCTGAGACTGATCTCAAAGGAACGCCGGCTCTCGGCGGCGCCCGGCAGCAGCGACAGTTCATGGAATTCAAACACGGCCCGGTCCTGGGGGCGCACCCGGTCAGGCAGCAGGGCATCAGGCGGCGCGGCGACCTGATTGAGGCTGGCTTCCAATTCCAGGTAATAGCGTCCCGGCGTCAGCCGCACTCCGCTCCATTCGGCGCCACTGCCGTTTGTGCGCCAATTGGTGAGCATGTCCGTGCGCGCTTCCACGGAGCCGGAAAGGCGCGCCTGCTGCACGGGCAGTGGCACGGCCAGCGACAGGGCCACCTCGGCCTCGTTCGCCGGGTAAAGCGCCTTCAGCTCGTCTCGCCGGCGCTTGATCAGCAGGGCTTCCTCGTAGCCCCCGGCGGCGGCGAGTTCAGCCTCCGTGCGGGCAAGCGCGGCCTCATACTGGCCGGTCAGCTTCTGCGAAACCGACAACAGTTCGCGCAGGTAGCCGGCGCGTGCGGCGGCCAGCGGTGCGGGGTCGGTGGCCGTCTGGCCGGAGGCAAGGACCGGCAGGGCGAGCAGGAAGGGAAGCAGAAGGCGCATGGCGGCGGTCAACGGGCGGCGGGAACAAGATGAACGGCCAGCAGGTGCATGAGGTTGTCCTTCAGCACCCCGCGCGCCCGAATCACCAATGGGCCGGTCCCGTCGGTGATCTTGAGCGTGCCCAAATTCTTTTCCTGCGGTCCGCGCAGGGTGGTCAGCACTTCGGCACTCAGATGAAAGCGCGTCTCCTGAATCTCCAGGGTGCCCCCTTCAAGCGCGCCGCAACGATACTTCAGCAGGATTTCATACCCGCCGGGCGGCAGGTTTGGCAGGGTCCAGCTGGCGGCCGAGTCCGGACCGCTCCACCCGGTCAATTCGCCGCCGGTACGCTGGACACCGCCCTCAAGCCTGGCGTCTTCCAGGGGCAGGGTGATACGGTCAGGCAGCAGCCGGGCCTTGAGCGACTGCTCGCGTGTCTGGGTCAGCAGCAATTCCTTGTCGAGGCGCTCCAGTTCGGTGGTCAGTTTCTTGCGCTGATTGCGGGCCTCGATGGCACCGGCGTAGTCGCCCGAAGTCGCCCGCTGCTTCTCCAGTTCCTGCAGGGCGGAAAGGTGCTGCTGCAGCGGACGCAAGCCGGCTTCCAGCAGGCGTTTTTGAAAGCTCAACCGCTCCAGTTCAAGCGGTGCTGTCGGGGCACGCGTCTCCTGGGCGTCTGCCGGACAGGCCGGAGCGCCGAAACCGAGCAGCAGGGCGGCGACAAGCGTACGGTTCACGAGGGAGAGGACTGCCTGGGGGGCGACAGAACGTCGGAAGTTAACCTGCCCAGGGCGTGAGACAAGGGCGGAATCCAGGCGGATACAACTTGCGGATGACAAAGGCGCCCGATCGGCCCACCATGGCCTACCATGGCCTCCCTGCTCAAGTCCCTCGGTCTCGCCGCTGATCCTACTCGCGCGCGGTTACTGCTGCTGCTGCGGCGGGAGGAACTCAGCGTCGCCGAACTGCAGGAAATTCTCGCCCTGCCACAGTCGAACATTTCCGCCCAGCTCTCCCGGCTCAAGGCCGCGGGCCTCGTCGCCGCCCGACGCAGCGGCAAGAACCGCCTCTACAGCCTGGCCAAGAACCCATCCACCTGCGAGGCCTTCTTCACCCTGTTGGAGGCGGCCGGCGCTGAACTGCCGGAGGTGAAAACGGACGCCACCGCCCTCAGGGTGGTGCTGCAGAAGCGCGCCCGCAGTGCCCAGGCCTATTTCGACGCCCTGGCCGGCAAGTTCGGTCGCCACTACATCCCTGGCCGGTCCTGGAAGGCGCTTGGCGAGATGCTGCTGAAACTCATGCCGCCGCTGGTCATCGCCGATCTCGGCGCAGGTGAAGGCACGCTGGCCCAACTGCTCGCCCAGCGCGCCCGACAGGTGATTGCCGTCGACAGCTCGGAAAAAATGGTCGCATACGGAGCTGGGTTGGCCAGGGAACATGGATTCGCCAACCTGGAATTTCGCCTGGGCGACATCGAGGAACCGCCGATTGAAGCGGCCAGCGTCGATCTCGCCATCCTCAGCCAGGCCCTGCATCACGCCGCCAATCCGCAAAAAGCCCTGCGCGCCGCCCATCGTCTGCTCAAACCGGGCGGACGCATCGCGATTCTCGACCTCCTGAAGCACCCCTTTGAGAAGGCGCGCGAACTCTATGCTGATGTCTGGCTGGGCTTTTCCGAGGCGGAACTTCACGAGATGCTCTCTCAGGCCGGCTTCACCGCCGTCGAGACGAGCATTGTTCACAAGGAAACGCGCAGCCCGGGATTCCAGACCGTGCTAGCGCTCGCCGAAAAGGCGGAGCTTTAATGTAACGATTTAAAGGTTACGATTCAGGCGCAACGCGCTCAGGGGCGTCCCGTGCGGCCTGCCAGGATCGTCGCCAGTGAGACCTCGCTCGTGTAGTAGCGGCGGTCCGCCTTGGTTTTGGCCTTGATGAGGGTGCCTTCGAGCGAGACGCCGGCGAACAATCCCTGGCTGCGACTGTAGGCATAGACGGCCGCGGTCGGTGTCACGCTGGCTTCGGCGCTGCGACCGACCGGACCGGCGGCCACGCTGAGTTCACCGCCAAGCTTGCTGTTCGTCTCCTGGGTGAAGGCCTGGACCGCCTCCGGCGTGTTCAGTGCGAGGACGAATTCGGTGACGTTGGCGCCAATCTGGGCGCCGAAGCCGATGCCGCCGGTGCGGATGAAGGCCGGCCCGACCAACCGTCGCGGGTCCGCGCCACCACCACCCCTGGCCGATCTTGCCCGACCAGAGGAAGCCGCCCTTGGGGACGGTGAGAATGGCCAATCCCTTGGCCTCACGCAGGACATGCCGTGGGATCTCGTGCTCGGGCATCGTCTTGAAGCGCTGCAGGATCGCATTGGCTTGATCGACCTGATGATCTTCGCGGCTTTGCGCGTGGGTGGGAGCGACAGAAACCAAGAGGGCCAAACAGAGCAGGGGGAGGGTTTTCATGGGTTCGCAGGGGTTGATCAAGTTGCGTCGAACGTCCACGCTTGGGACGCGGACGAGGGACGAGATTTCAGACGCTCCCCCCCCAAGGACCAGCATTCAAAGAAAATCTGCGTACGCTGCCTTTTCTCAGCGGTGGTCCGCCTGGAACGGGTTTCACGCTGAGCCTGCGAATCGTTGATCCCGCGGTTTGTCACCAGACCCCCTGTGAATTTCAAAACCTAATTTATACAAACGACAAGAAAAGAATAAATTAGGAACGAAAAAATGACAAAAAAGTAAAACACAGAACCCCTGCCAAAGATGTCAATCGTGTCAAAAGTAACGAATGAATCGTCAGGAAGTCCACGAGATATCAGACCTAGCACACGAACAAAGACCGTATAAAAAGTAACGTAAACATTACGTCGAAAGAGCTCGAATGTTCATTTCCGATGGCGGGCCGGTGTCTGAAGTTCCGTCGAGGAACTCATTCCTGTCCTTGTCGAGTCTTTGTTCAGGCAGGCGGGGCGATCAAGAGAGGGATTAAAGTAACGTAATGTTCGTTACTTTGAGGTGGACACAAGATTCTCAAAGCACACAACTCCGGAGCTAGGCTCACGGGGTGCTGCGTTGGGGATGGGTTCGAAAACCCGGCCTGGTTCAGACCGGAACGACGCTGCGGCTCTTCTGGCTGGCCAGGGCGGCGGCGAAGATTTCCTGGCTGGCGACGGCTTCCTCGGGCGTGGCGCAGCCGAAGCGGCCGTCGAGCAGACCTTCGCGTTCCATGAGGAAAGCGGCCCACATCTGTTGGATGATGTCCGGGAAGCCGGGTTCGAAAATGCCTCCGGTGACCGCCTTGAAGGGCATGCCGAAGCCAAGATCGGTTTTCTTCCAAGACTGTTCCTTGCCGCCTTCGAACAGCCAGAGGGTTTTGGGTTCCTTGGTCGAGTAGCGGACGCCGCCCTCGGTGCCGAGCACCTCCAGGAACCAGGTGTTGGTCTCGCCGGGAGCGAGGCGCTTCATTTCCAGTCGCAGCGGCACGTCCTGGTCGTCGATCGAGGTCCAGCAGTGCAGCTGGGCGTTGTCCCAGGTGTCGCAGGCGGTCATGCCGCCCTTGCCATCGGGACGCTCGGGGTAACCCTTCTGCAGCTGGGCAAACAGGTGGCTCGGCCGCCAGCCGAGGCGCAGCGGGATGTGGCAGGCGTGCATGCCGAGGTCGCCAAGTACGCCGATCTCGCCGCAGGTCCGGGAGAAGCGCTTCCAATTGGCCGGCTTGCTGGCGTCGAGGTCGCTGCTGTGGTGAAAGCCGGAAACGACCTCGAGCACGCGGCCGATTTTGCCCGAGACCGCCGTGGCGATGGCGCGCTGAGCGCCGGGGAAGAAGGGGAATTCCGAGGAGCAGCGGACAAAGCGATCTGTGCGCTGGCAGGCTTCGAGGATGCGGCGCGAGGATTCGAGGTCCATGCCGAAGGGTTTTTCAGCGAACAGATCCTTCCCGGCCTCAAGCACATCGATGTAGATCTTCTCGTGCAGGTTGTGCGGCACGGCCACGTAAACCACGTCGACGGCCGGGTTTTTCAGCAACTCGTGGTAGTCGGCGGTCAGTTGGGTGCAGGACGGAATCTGCCGGAACCACTCGCGCACCGGCTCGACGAGGTCGGCCACGGCAACGAGTTCCGGTTGCACGCTGACGTCCGTGAGGGCGCACCAGCGCGCAAAGGCGCTTGCCATTTCCCGGCCCATGAGGCCGCCGCCAATGATGCCAATGCCGATCTTTTTCATGGAGAAAGGGCAATGAAGCGGGCCGGGGGCGGGAGTAAAGGCCTTACACGCGAAGTTTTTTGCCGGTGCCGCTGCAGGCTTGCCGCTGCGCGGGAACTGCGGCATGCTCGCCGCGATGAACGCCTTTCAGATCACCGGCACGGACGGCCTTGACTCGCTGCGTCGGGTCGACCTGCCCGATCCCCAGCCCGGTCCCGGCGAAGTGCTGCTTCGCCTGCGCGCGGTGTCGCTCAACTACCGCGACTGGATGAACGTCGCCGGCCTGCATGGCATCACCGGTCCGATCCCGCGCATCCCGTGTTCGGACGGAGCCGGCGAGGTCCTGGCGGTCGGTCCGGGCGTGACCGACTGGCAGGCTGGCGACCGCGTGGTCGTGCCCTTCATGCCGGGCTGGCTTGAGGGCGGCTTCACCCAGGAACATGCCGCCGGCGCCCTCGGCGGGGCGGTCGACGGCCTGTTGCGCGAGCAGGCCTGCCTGCCGGCGTCCAGCCTGCTGCCGATTCCGGCTCATCTGTCCTTTGCCGAGGCCGCCACCCTGCCGTGCGCCGCGGTCACCGCCTGGGATGCCCTGCACGTGCGCGGCGGTCTGCAGGCGGGGGAAACTGTGCTCATCCTGGGCAGCGGCGGTGTCTCGGTCTTTGCCCTGCAGTTTGCCCGCCTCACCGGCGCCCGCGTGCTGGCGATCACCAGCAGCGCCGCCAAGGCGGAGCGCCTGCGCGCCCTCGGTGCCGAAGCGGTGCACAACTACCGCGAGGATCCCGCCTGGGATGCCTGGACGCTGGCCCAAACCGGCGGTCGCGGGGTCGACAAGGTGATCGAAATCGGCGGGCCGGAGACCCTCAACCGCTCCGTCAACGCGGTCCGCTTTGGCGGCCATGTCGCCCTGATCGGCGTGCTCACCGGCACGGCCGGCGATGTCCGGACGGTCGGCATCCTGCGCAAGGGCATCCGCCTCGACGGGGTCTATGTCGGCTCGCGCGCCATGTTCGCCAAGATGAACGCCGCCCTTGAAACGTCCGGGCTGCGACCCGTGATCGACTCGGAATTCGCCTTTGCCGAGGCACCGGCCGCCTTCCAGCGTCTCGCCAGTGGCACCCACTTCGGCAAAATTGTCGTCCATGTCTGACGAATCCCGCCATGAACGCGAACTCGGCGGGCAGTTGCTCGCCTCGGTCTCGCGTTCATTCTACCTCACCCTCAAGGCCCTGCCTGCGGAGCTGCGCGAGCCGATCTCGCTCGCCTACCTGCTGGCGCGCACGGCCGACACGATTGCCGACACCGCCGCGGTCCCGGTGTCCCTGCGGCTCGACTGCCTGGCCCAGTTTGATCACGCGGTCAGAGGCCAGCCCGCACCGGGGCTGGCGCGCCGGGTCCGTGAGGAGTTCATGCCGCACCAGGCCGATCCCGCCGAACGGCGTCTGATGGAACATTTCGGCGACGGCCTGGCCTGGCTGGCGACGATGCGCGAGGTGCCGCTGCGCGCCATCCGCGAGGTGCTGCAGCACATCATTGAGGGACAGAGGCTCGATCTGGAGCGCTTTCCCGGCGACGGCTGCCTGCGTTGCCTCGCGGATGATGCGGAGCTCGATGACTACACCTGGCGGGTCGCCGGCTGCGTCGGCGAGTTCTGGACCGGGCTCTGCGCCACGGAAAAGCCAGGTGCCCTGGACCCGGCGGTGTCGCTCGAGCAGATGAAGCTCTGGGGCGCCGACTTCGGTCGCGGCCTGCAGCTCGTCAACATCCTGCGCGACGTCGGCGAGGATCTGCGCGACGGTCGCGGTTACCTGCCCGGCACGGTCTGCGAGGGGAAGCTCGATGCCGCTGCCCTGCACACCGTCTGGAAGCACTGGACGGCGGCCTGCCGACTCCATCTCGATGCCGGCCTGCAGTATGTGCTCCATGTGGCTGACGGCAAACTGCGCTATGCCACCGCCCTGCCGCTGCTGCTCGCCGCACGCACGCTGGCCCTGATGCGCAGCGCCTCCTGGGCGGATGTGGAGCGCGGTGTCAAGGTCTCGCGTCTCGAGGTGGCCCGCGTGCTCGCCGAGGCGGCCTTGGCCTGCCGCCATCCCGACTCCCTGAAAAGGCTGTTTCTGCGTCTCGCCGGCGAAGCCTGACCTTGACCCGGGGCGCCGTCCGCCCTTTGATGCGTCCCTGCGCCTTCCCGGCGCGTTTGCCCTGAACACCTTCAACCCAAGCATTCCCATGGCCCTCACCGTCGGCTCCTCCGCCCCTGATTTCACCGTCACCACCCTCGGCGCCAATGGCCCCGAGCTCTTCAAGCTGTCCGAGCAGGTCGGCTCCTCCAATCTGCTGCTCCTCTTTGTGCCCATGGCCTTCACCGGCGTCTGCACCAAGGAGTTCTGCGAGATCTCCAGCAGCATCAATGCCTTCACCCAGCTCAACGCCCGCGTCGTCGGCATCAGCGGCGACAACCCCTTCGCGCAGAAGGCCTGGGCCGAGAAGGAGGGCATCACCCTGCAATTGCTGAGCGACTACGACCATCACGTCGCCGCCGCTTATGGGGTCGCCTACGACAGCTTCCTGCCGGCCAAGAACCTCATCATGGGTGGCGTGCCCAAACGCTCTGCCTTCATCGTCGACAAGGCCGGCGTCATCCAGTATGCCGAAGTCCTCGAAAGTCCCGGCGACCTGCCGAACTTCGACGCCATCAAGGCCAAGCTCGCCGAACTCGCCTGAGGTTAGGACAGTGTGTTTTCGCAACGGGCGCCCGGTCTCCGGGCGCCCGTTTTGCGTGGGGGCGGGAGTGTGGGGGCTCCGTCTGCGTTGAGGAGTCCATCGAAGTACTCTTGGCGACCCTCTAAAATTTGAAATCTGAGATTTGAAATGTCAACCCATCCTCTTTTCATTCAAGAATTTCAGGGACGAAGTTTGCCCACCCGGGCGGCCTTTGACCGTTAAAAGCCTCTGTGCACACAGAGACTGAATTATACTGTTCGGCCAATTCATGATGCGAGAATCTCAGGCTTTTCTACCTCTGCTAGCAGCCGAGCCTGATACGGGGATTGGATGGGCCATAGTCGCTGTTTTCGCGTTACTCGTCAGATGGGTTGGCTTGTCGCGGCGATGTCTTTGACTGCGATAGCTCTTCTGCGGCACTCGAGGTCCTCTATTTATGCCCTATTCGTGACCGTTGCCCTTCCGGGATCGATATTGATACTCGCCATTTCGGCTGTGTTTTATGCACTTCCACTCCTTCGCCCAGCATCACCTTCACACGAGGTTGAAGTCAGATTAGTATCGCCAGTAACACCGTCCGATGATTGGAAGTAATCACAACACCACCAAGGAATCGTTTCAACTTTGAAGTGCGACAACGGGGCGTGAGTCATCGACCTCGTTTGGGGTTCGGTAGCCGAGACGCTTGCGGGGGCGGTTGTTGAGGATCGTGGCGAGGCGATGGCACTGCCACTGGGTGAGTCCTGCCAGGTCGGTACCTTTGGCCAGACAGGGTCTGGGCGAGTGCCTGGACGGTCGTCGGTCCATGGGCATGAACCGCGGTGGCGGGTGGCGGCATGAGGGCCAAAGATGGCAGGCATTTCCTCGTTTGGCTTTCGAGATTCCATGGCAACTCCCCCGCATTTCCCTATGGCAAGGTGGGGTGAAATCAGGCAGGATGCGGACCCATGAGGCGATGGATGCTCGGATGGGTCTTGGGGTTCTGGCTGCTCGGCGGTTTGGCCGTGCAGGCGCTGACCTTTCGCACGGTCGTGCTGGATCCGGGGCATGGCGGCAAGGACGGTGGAGCGGCATGGTATGGGCAGGTGGAAAAGCGGCTCTGCCTTGATGTGGCGCTGCGCGTGGAAACCCTCCTCAAGCGACGCGGCCTGCAGGTGGTGATGACGCGCCGCACCGACCGCTTTGTGGAACTCGCCGATCGCGCCCGCCTGGCGAACCGCTCCAGCAGTGCCGTCTTTGTGAGCCTGCACTTCAACGCCAGTCGCAACACGAGCATTCGCGGGCTGGAGGTGTTTTACCTGAGTTCACGAGGCAAGACCCTGGGTTCGCGCATCCTCAGTTCGCTGCGCGCCCGCCTGCAGACCACAAGGGGGCGCGGCCTCGTGAGCGGCAACTTGAAGGTCCTGCGCGACACCCGCATGCCGGCGGTTGTGGTTGAGGCCGGCTACCTGAGCAACCGAACCGAGGCGGCGCGCATCACCACCGCCTCGCATCGTCAGGCGATCGCGGAGGCGATTGCCGCGGGCATCCTGGCCGCACGCGGATGAGCGCCTTGTCCCTGGTCGTTCAGGTCACCCCAAACGCGCGGCGCAGCGAGTTCGCCGGCTGGAGTCGCGACGAGCAGAATCGCCCTCTGCTGCTGGTGCGTCTGCAGGCGCCTCCCCAAGAAGGCCGTGCCAACGAGGAACTCGTTCGTTTCCTGTCCGATGCGCTCTGCTGTCGCAAGGCGGAGGTTCGTCTGGTGCGCGGCGCCAGCGCCCGGCGCAAGCAGCTTGAGTTGCCGGCCGCCTGCGAGGAACGCCTGTCAGCGGGTCGCTCCGACTGACGTTCGTGGCGCCCCTGCCGGGCTCAGGGTGGCAGGACAATCCCGAGGTCGCGCCCCCAGACGACCGGGATGGAGGTGTAAAGAAACTCGAGGTCGTCGAAGTGCCACCATTCGCCGGGCAGAGGCTGCAGGCCGGCGGTCTGCATGGCGTCATGGAGCAACTTTACATGACCCCGCACCACGGGATCCGGATGGCGGGTGTCGCTGGCGGCGGCCTCAAGGTTTTCATCGAAGTAGGTCGGCATCGTCACTTCCTTGCCGCTGGCATCGATCAGGGTGGCGTCGATCGACACACCGGCGCAGTGGCGCGACCAGCCGCCGACCGGATCTATGAACATGCCCGTGCTGGCGCCATGGTCATGCAGGCGCTGGTGGGCCTCCGGGGGGCGCCAGCCATCCCAGATCCGCAGGCCATAGCCTTGGGCGCGCAGGTTGGCCTGGGCGACCGCGAGGCGTTCCGCCGTTGAGCGGCGCAGCAGGCAGGGCATGTCCGCCGGGTAAATCGGACGGCCGGTGACGTTGTTTGCGGTCGTGTAGCGCAGGTCGATGGAGAGGTTCGGGGCGAGCTGGCGGACCTCGATCAGGCCGGCGCGCCTGGCGCGGCGGCGGACATCGGCCGGCACCGCTGACTTCGTCGTCCGCACCGGCGAACCGCAGCCACCGAGCAGCAGGGCAGCGGGCAGGGTGGCAAGGCAGGAACGACGGTTCATGACGCGCCTTCCTGCCAGCGGGCGCCGGGATGCGCAAGCGCTTCCTGGCTTGCCAGCGGGTCGCAGCCGAGTCTGGTGCCGGCATGAAGCGACTGTTCCTGCTCTGCCTCGCCCTCGCCGCCAACCCCCTTGCGGCGCGACCGCCCAACGTGCTGGTCATCCTCGCCGACGACCAGGGTTCGGTCGATCTCGGCAGCTATGGCGCCACCGACCTGCACACCCCGCACACCGATGCCCTGGCGAAGCGCGGTGTGCGTTTCACCCGGTTTTACTCCGCGGCCCCGGTCTGTTCCCCCTCGCGCGCCGGCCTGCTTACCGGTCGCTGGCCGGTGCGCGCCGGGGTGCCGACCAACTGCGCCTCCCAGCCCGGTGCGGCCGGTGCGCTGCCACCCGAGGAAGTGACCCTGGCGGAGATGTTCCGCGACGCCGGTTACGCCACCGGTCACTTCGGCAAGTGGCATGTCGGCTACAC
>JAUREI010000088.1 GCA_030827515.1 Prosthecobacter sp.
GCCAGACCTCGTTGAGGGTGCGCTCGTAGGCGCTCTGAGAGTCAAATTCCGGGATCAGATAGACCGTGTGATCCCGCAGGGATTCCTCATCAACCGGGTCATTCTCCACACCGTTGAGCTATGCCACAAAGGGCGGCCTGGGACGAACGACGATGGCGGATCGGTTGAGCATGGGGTGGGTTCATGTCCCCAATTTTAGCGGCTGCGGAGGCTGGATCGCTGGCTGCATGGCGGGTGGCAAAGTGGCGGCGGAAGCAGCCAGCTTGACAGCCGGAGCAGTTCACTGGAGCGCATGGTTGGGCGTTTCGGGGATTTCCGTTGTGGTGTCGAGGTAGTGGAGGATACAGCGGCGAATTCGTGAGTAGCAGCGGTCGAATTCAACCGAACCTTGATTCATTGGGTCTTCGATCGCGGATTCTGTGGATTTCGGGTCGAGCGCGCCCAGCAGTGTGACGCGTGAAGCCGGAATGCCGTATGCGGAGGTCAGAGTTCTGGCGTGCCATTGCTCCATCACAAAGAACCTGTCGATGGATTGGAGCGGCAGGTCGCGGACAAACGTCGAACCATCTTTCTGGGGCGGGGTGCTGTTCTGGCAGCAAGTGACCCAAGTTGAGATGTTCGGTGCAGTTCCGGTGAAGTCCATCGTGCCAGCGGAATACACCAGAACGGCCCAGCCACGCTTCTTAAGCTCAGGGATGGCGATGGCATGAGCCATCACGCTCCGACACAAATTGGCCGTGCAGATGAAAGCAATTGTAAACATGCGCGCTTAGAAACACCCAACCATATCATGACACAAATCACAGTCTTCACTTGTTGAGACTGTGGGCAGCTTGTTGGGCTGAAATGCAGCCCAGACCAGAGCTGCATGGACCCAGAACCTCCCGCAGGAAGCGAAGATCTTCCAGGCGGGAATTCCCGTCAAGAAAAAGAGGGAATCTCCGGGGGAGGAATTTCAGATTTCAGAAGGGCGCTGGGGAAGGCGCATGTGGTTCTTGCGAGGAGGAAAGCGGAGACGATCCACCGGCCCATGGCCCCCGACCCGCCGCGCCAGCGGCCCTGGAGTGCTCCAGTCCTCTGGAGCTCTGGCAAACCCGGGTGGTGGGGTGACCGAGTGTTTGGAACTTCGGTGGGCGTTGCCGGCCGAGGGGGCAGAGCGGCGCGGAAGCGCCGCACTCCGAGGGCGCTGCGCGCGGTCGGGGGTGCTTCTTCACCGTCAGCGATTCCCAACCTCAATCCAGTGCGGCTGCGCACAGGAAACGCCAGCGGGGAGGGCTTGAGGAGAGCGGCAGCAGGACGGCACGCACTCCACGAGCCGGCGGGGCCGCCCGTCGCCGCACCCGGCTGTCAAGCGGCAAGCGCGGACAAAAGTTTCGCTCTGCGCACCCTCGAAGGTTGCCGGCGCGGTTGGCGCTTGCTAGGACAGAAGACCCACCCCGCGTGTCCTGTCGCGCCCATCCCCAACCCCCTTTTTCGCATGTCCGCCGCCAACGAACTCAATCTCAATGTCGTCCACGTCGAACGCGTCGCCAAGGAGCTCGGCCTGCGGGCCATCCAGGTCGGTGCCACCGCCAAACTCTTCGCCGACGGTGCCACGATCCCCTTCATCGCCCGCTACCGCAAGGAGGCCACCGGCATGCTCGACGAGGTGCAGATCCAGAACATCAAGGAGCGCATGGAGCAACTCGTCGCCCTCGACGACCGCCGCGCGTCCATCGTCAAGTCGCTCGAGGAGCGCAAGCTGATGACCGAGGTCCTGCGCGCCAAGATCGACAAGGCCGAGACGCTCAACAGCCTGGAGGACATTTTCGCGCCGTTCCGGCCGAAGCGCCGCACGCGCGCCACCATTGCCAAGGAAAAGGGCCTGGAGCCGCTGGCCGATTTCATCGAGGCCAACCTCATGGCCGCCGGCGTCGATCTCGACGGGGAAGCTGCCAAATTCGTCAACCCGGACCATGAGAACGAGGAGCTGCGCGTCAAGGACGCCGCCGACGCCCTGGCTGGCGCGCGCGACATTCTTGCCGAGCGCATCAGCGACCATGCCGAGGCGCGCGCGGCGCTGCGCAAGCTCTTCGCCGAGCAGGGCACGGTGGTGTCCAAGATCATGTTCGGCAAGGACAGCGAGGCCGACGCCCAGAAGTTCCGCGACTACTTCGACTGGAGCGAGCCGCTCAAGTCGATCCCCAGCCACCGCATGCTCGCCATTCGCCGCGGCGAGAAGGAGGGCTTCCTGCTCATGCGCATCCAGCCGTCGGAGGAAACCGCCATTCAGATCCTGGAAAACCTGTTTGTCCGCGGCGGCAACGCCTGCACCGCGCAGATGAAGCTGGCGGCGGCCGACAGCTACAAGCGCCTGCTCTCGGCGAGCATGGAGACCGAGGCGCGGCTGGAGTCGAAGAAGAAGGCCGACACCGAGGCGGTGCGTGTTTTTGCCGACAACCTGCGGGAGCTGCTGCTCGCCGCGCCGCTCGGCCAGAAGCGCGTGCTTGGCATCGACCCCGGCTTCCGCACGGGCTGCAAGGTCGTCGTGCTCGACGCCCAGGGCCAGCTGCTCTTCAACGACGTCATCTACCTGCTCGGCGAGGGCAACAGCCTGATGCACGCGAAGACCCTGCTGCTCAACCTGGTCGAGCGCTACAAGATCGAGGCCATCGCCATCGGCAACGGCACGGCCAGCCGCGAGACGGAGACCTTCGTCAACCGCATCGGCCTGCCCAAGGGCATCCCGGTGCTCATGGTCAACGAGAGCGGCGCCTCGATCTACAGCGCCAGCGAGGTGGCCCGCGAGGAGTTCCCCAACCACGACGTCACCGTGCGTGGCGCGGTCTCCATCGGCCGCCGCCTCATGGACCCGCTCGCCGAGCTGGTGAAGATCGATCCGAAGTCGATCGGCGTCGGCCAGTACCAGCACGACGTCGACCAGAACCAGCTCAAGGGCAGCCTCGACAACGTCGTCATCAGCGCGGTGAACGGTGTCGGCGTCGAGGTCAACACGGCCAGCAAGCAGCTGCTCAGCTACGTCTCCGGCCTCAACAGCAGCCACGCCGCCAACATCGTTGCCTACCGCAACGAAAACGGCCCCTTCCAGTCGCGCAAGGACCTGCTCAAGGTGCCGCGCCTCGGCGAGAAGGCCTTTGAGCAGGCGGCCGGTTTCCTGCGCATCCGCGGCGCCTCGAACCCGCTCGACGCCAGCGCCGTGCACCCGGAACGTTACCCGCTTGTCGAGAAGATGGCCGCCGACCTTGGCTGCACGGTCGCCGACCTGGTGCAGAAGCCCGAGCTGCGCCAGAAGATCGACCTGAAGAAGTATGTCAGCGAGGAGGTCGGCCTGCCGACCCTGCAGGACATCGTCAACGAACTGGCCAAGCCGGGCCGCGACCCGCGCAAGCAGTTCGAGGTCTTCCAGTTCGCCGAGGGCGTCAACGACATGAAGGACCTCGCCGTCGGCATGAAGCTGCCGGGCATCGTCACCAACGTCACGGCCTTTGGCGCCTTCGTCGACATCGGCGTCCACCAGGACGGCCTGGTTCACGTCAGCCAGTTGAGCGACAGCTTCGTGCGCGACGCCGCCGAGATCGTCAAGGTCGGCCAGAAGGTCCAGGTGACGGTCACCGAGGTCGACATCCCTCGCAAGCGCATCGCCCTGAGCATGAAGTCGAAGCCCGACTTCGAGCGCAAGACGGGCGGTGGCCCGCGTCCGGCCGGGCAGAGCGGTGGCGGCCAGGGTCGCTCCTTCGGCGGCCCGGGCGGTGGCCGGTCCTCGGGCGGCGGCATGGGCAATCCCTTTGGCGGCGGCGGTGGTGGCGGCGACTGGTTCAGCGCCGCGGTTACCAAGGGCAAGAAGTGACCTTCGTCAGGCGAAGGCCAGCGAGGCCAGGTGCCGGTAGTGCGGGCAGCTTTCGAGCAGCTCCGCGTGCCTGCCGCTGGCGATCAGACGACCGCCACTCAGGACGTGAATGACGTCGGCGCGCGCCACGGTGGCGAGGCGATGGGTGACGATCAGGCAGGTGCGGTTGACGCAGAAGGCGGCGAGCGCCTCCTGCACGCGGTGCTCGGATTCGGCATCGACCGCCGAGGTGGCCTCGTCGAGCAGCAGCACGGGCGCGTCCTGCAGAAAAGCGCGCGCGAGGGCCAGGCGCTGGCGCTCGCCGCCGCTGAGCCGGGCGCCGCGTTCGCCGAGTTCCAGATCGAGGCCCTCGGGGCGGGCACGGACGAACTCCTCCGCGCTCGCCTGGCGCAGGGCGGTCCACAGCGCGTCGTCCCCGGCGTCCGGCCGGGCCAGCCGCAGGTTGTCGCGCAGGCTGCCGGAGAACAGGAAGGCGTCCTGCATGACATAGGCGGTTTGGGTGCGGCGTGCCTCGGCCCCGGCGGGCGCGCCATCCAGGAGGATCGTGCCGGTCTGCGGTTCGGCGAGGCCGGCGACGAGGTCGAGCAGGGTCGATTTGCCGCAGCCGCTGACCCCGACCAGGGCGGTGGTCTGGCCGGCCGGCAGGTGCAGGTGAAGGCCGTGCAGCACGGGAAGGTCGGGCGTGTGACCGAAGCCGACTCCGCGCAGTTCGATCTCGCCCCGCACCCGCTCCGTCGCGGGGCACGGGTCGGGTTCGCGCTCGCCGGCATCGAGGATTTCAAAGACCCGCGCCGCCGCGGCGAGACCGCTGGTGAGGGTTTGGTTGACCCCGTGCAGACGCGCCATGGGTTCGTAGAAGAAACCGAGCAGGAGGATGAGCTGGAGCAGTTCGCCCTGGGTGAGTTCGCCGGCCAGCTGGCCGCGCACGCCGGTGCCGAGCAGCAGGACCAGGCCGAGGCTGCCAAGCAGGCACATGAGGGGGCCGTAGACGGCCCAGGCGGAGGCCAGACGGCGCTGTTCGAGCCCGGCCTCGGTGCTCAGGCGGTCGAAGGCGCGCTGGCGGGCGTTCTCGGCGCGCAGGCTGCGGATCAGGCGGAGGCCGCTGATCGTCTCGTGCAGCAGGGCACCCAGCCGACCGGAAGCGGCGCGGGCGCGGCGGGCGCGCGGCGCCAGCAGGCGGGAAAACAGCCAGCCACCGGCGGCGAGCAGGGGCACCGGCAGCAGGATGACAAGGGAGTAACGGGCGTTGGTGGCAAACATGACGCCGGCGCAGACGAGGATCTGCAGGATGGCGGTCAGGCCCTGTTCCACGCCCTCCTGCACGGCGCGCTGAGCCGCCGGCACGTCATCGGCCAGTCGCGCGAGCAGGTCGCCCGTGCGCTGGCGCTGCAAGCCGGCCAGCGGCAGATGCGCGACCTTGTCGTGCAGCTGTCCGCGCAGGTCATGGATCATGCGCTGCTCAAAGACGCCGGCCAGCCGTCCGCGCAGCGCCGCGAGCAGGTCGCGCAGCAGGAAGGCGCCGGCCAGCCAGGCGCACAGGGTCCAGGCGCCGCGCACGTCGCGCTGGGGAATGACCTCGTCGAGCGCGTGCTGCACGGCCCGTGGGAAGACCACCACCAGAGCCGTGCCCAGGCTGGCAAGCAGGACCACGCCGAGCGCCGGGGCGCGGTGGCGCCAGGCCAGCGCCAGCAGCCGCCGGGCGACCGGGCGGTGGGGGACGGGCGCGTCGCCTTCCTGCATGAGCTTCAGACTCGCCCGCCCCGGCCGACATTCAACCCCTTAGGCCGGAGCCTCTTGCCATTGCGTCGGGATCGCGCATCATGGTCGGCGCATGGAAACGCTTCGTCGCCTCGTCTTTGCCGTCACCGTCTTTCTGGTGGCCTTCCTGATCTTCGCGCTCTGGCGCCGGGGCGACGACAGCTACGGCCTGCTCAACCTGTTGCGCGGGGAAAAACCCGGTGAGGCGACCGCCGGGGGGCTGGCGTCTGCCAAACCCAAGCTCGACCTCGGCGAGATCCCGCTGCTGTCGGCCATGAACGACGAGTTTGCCAAACTCTCCGCCGCGGTCCAGCCCTCGGTGGTCAGCGTCAACACCAAGAGCCTGCGCCGCGGCCAGCCGGCCTGGCACCCGTTCTTTGGCCTGGTCACGGGTCGCCCCGAGGTGGTGCCGGGCCTTGGCTCCGGCGCCATCATCTCCAAGGAGGGGCATGTCGTCACCAACTACCACGTCATCGCCGACGTCAGCGAGGTCGTCATCACCACGAACGACAACCGCAAGTTCCCGGCCCGCATTCTCGGCGCCAGCCGCGAACGCGACATCGCCCTGCTCAAGATCGAGGGCGGCGGCGACTTCCCGGCGCTGGCCTTCGCCAACTCCGACGAGGCCCGCGTCGGTCAGCTTGTTTTCGCGGTGGGCAACCCCTTCGGCCTCAGCGGCACCGTCACCCAGGGCATCATCAGTGCCAAGGACCGCCACCTGAGCGACAGCCAGCTCGACTACCTGCAGACTGACACCGTCATCAACCCGGGCAACTCCGGCGGCCCGCTCGTCAACATTCGCGGCGAGATCATCGGGGTGAACGTCGCCATCTATCAGGGCGACCAAAACGTGCGCGCCTGGCAGGGGGTCGGGCTGGCGGTGCCGGCGAACGATGCCAAGGCCGTTGTCGACGCCATCCTGCGCCAGGCGCCGGCGGTCAGCACCGGTTATCTGGGCTTGGAACTCAGCGCCGAGGCGGTCCTGCTCGACCGCGGCTTTGGCGGCGCCCGCCTGGGGGCCTATGTCACCGACCTCGACCGCGGGTCGCCGGCCGAACAGGCCGGACTGGCACCCGGCGACGTCATCACCGCCCTCAACGGCCGCGGCTTTGCCTCCCCCGCCGACCTGCTCAAGGCCATCCGCGCCCTCAGCCCCGGCAGTGAAGCCAAGGTCAGCGTCGTTCGCGACGGCCGCGTCGTCGAGGTGTCCGTTCGTGTCGGCACCAGGCCGGATGCACGGTGAGGGGGGAAAGGTGGCCTTGGGGACATCTCAGTTCGATGGTGCAATTTTCACTGTCAGTTGGCCCTTGCCTGAATTGACGTCCGGATTCGAGTCATTCGCAAATGCGACAAGATCGCCGCTTGCGGGTGCCGTAAAGGTGAAGGTTCGTTTCTCCGGAAGGATGTGCTCCTTGTCGATGCCAAGAACTAAGGCCATCCATGGCATTGAATTCCTTTCGGTCCGGTCGCGATAGCCACGCCAATCTGTCGAGTCACCGGTTCGCGAGCCGCCCCCTTGCCAGAGGACACGACCGAGCGAAACCGTGATTGTCTGGCCCGCCACACAAAGGCTCGCCGCGCTATTGAGTCGAATTCGCCTTCGGCCCGTCCATTGGCGCACGACCGTCACCTGCAAACCTTCAAGATCCCCAGACCGTGGAGTTATCACACCCGCTTGGACGATCCAGTCCGCTATGGCACGTTCACCTTAGAGACAGCCGGCCGTTTTGTCTTGCAGGCAGCGGCCGCCGGTGAAGGCACTTGGCGCCCGACCGGCAATCCCCTCGTTTTGGAAATCTCCATCGGAAAGCCGGAGGAACTCAGGGAACTCACTTTTCTTAAAGTCCAGGGCCGTAATGCGACCATGCGGCGCAAGTCAGGTGATCGCTACTTGCGGGCCGAGTGAGCGCAAAGTTTTGTCAGGATGTGGTGCATCGGTAACCCGACACTCCTGGCCAGCATCTGGCGCCCCCCGCGACGCTTCAGAACAGAACGAAGGCCAAAACGCTCATCAGGGCCGTGAGGCTGAGGTAGCCGAGGGGGAAAATCCAGCGGCAGGCGCGATCGATTCGGTCGCCGAGTTCGAGGCGCCCCTGCTTGTCGCACAGACCGACCCAAAGATTGATCACGACGGCCGCACACATCATGAAGAAACTCAGGTTCAGGAAACCGTGCATCAGTGTGACGTAGGACACATGCGGCAGCAGGTCGCCGACAACAATTTGATAGGCAACTGCGGTCAGAATGCCCACGAAAGACAGGTTGATGCGGTCGCCGAGCGCGGAGCGATCCATCCAGAATACCGACCAGGAGAGAATGACGATGAGGGCCAGAGGCATCACCACCAGGCGAAGGGTGAACATGGCCTGGCGTTTGACGTGGAGTGAGACCACCCACTCCGAGGCCTGTCCGTTGCCCGCGCTCACGGAAGGTCGTTCGCGGGTGGAGCATTCGACGTCTTCGATCCACCACTGGGAGAGCCCCACTTCCTGTCCCCGGCGCGGCGGTGCCGCCTCAAAAACAACCCGGTCGCTGGCAAACCCCAGCAAACCAAAGACCGCCTTCAATTCATGGCGGTCGAACGGGAAGCGGCGCATGGCAAAGTCGGTTTTCGCCACCGCGTTGAGATTGCTGACCAGCGTGGAGGTGCCGTCGGGAAGCACACGCAGCAACACCACGGAAGTTTCGGACGAGCCGCTCGGATTGGCCAGAAACACCTGTGGATACCAGGCTGGCGAGACTTCATTGAATTGAAAATTCCCCTGGTAGATTTTTTCCTTCACGCCGGCGGTTTCCGGATCAAAGGCCTGGCGCTCATCCTTCCAGGTCAGCGAGAGCAGGCCACTGAACTCAAAGGTTTCGGCATTGTCGTCGATGGCATTGAGATCAAGAAGCTCGAAGGTGGCACGAACCACGGTTGGGCCCTTTGCTGGAGGCGCATCGAGGTAGCGCTCTGGCAACCCGGCCGCGAAGAGGGAGGGCAAAGCGCAGGACAGAAGCAGACAGACCGCATGGATCAGTGAGGGCGCGATGGAGGACGGAAGCAGGAGCATGAGAGCGAAGGATCGACGTGACCTCTGGAGGCACCGCCACGGTCAAGGTAGAGGCTGGCCCGGCAGGGTCGCAAGTGAATGCTGGCGCACGAGGTGTGCCGTTGCGCTGACCTGCTCGCGGCGGTGAGGCCGGGAAAGCAGGTTTTCCGCTCAGGCAAGGGTCACCCCACCACGCTCTTGAAGTAGGCGACGGTGCGTTCGATGCCTTCCTCGAGGGGAATCTTGGGTTCCCAGCCGAGGTGGCTTTGGGCGAGGCTGATGTCGGGCTTGCGCTGGCGGGGGTCGTCGGAGGGCAGGGGATGGAAGGTCAGCTTCGACTTGCCGCCGACCTTTTTGAGGACCATTTCGGCGAGCTCGATCATGGTGAACTCGCCGGGGTTGCCGAGGTTGACCGGGCCGGGCAGGCCGGTGCTTTCCATGAAGCGGACAAAGCCCTCGATGAGGTCGTCGACGTAGCAGAAGCTGCGCGTCTGGGTGCCATCGCCGTAGATGGTGAGATTCTCGCCACGCAGGGCCTGGACGATGAAGTTGGAGACGACACGGCCGTCGTCGGGCAGCATGCGCGGGCCGTAGGTGTTGAAGATGCGGACGACGCGGATGTCGACGCCGTTCTGGCGGTGGTAGTCGAAGAACAGGGTCTCGGCGCAGCGCTTGCCCTCGTCGTAGCAGGCGCGCAGGCCGATCGGGTTGACGTTGCCGCGGTAGGACTCGGGCTGCGGGTGCACCTCGGGGTCGCCATAGACCTCGGAGGTCGAGGCCTGGAAGACGCGGGCGCCGACGCGCTTGGCGAGGCCGAGCACGTTGATCGCGCCCATGACCGAGGTCTTGACGGTCTTGATCGCGTTGTGCTGGTAGTGCGGCGGCGAGGCCGGGCAGGCAAGGTTGTAGATGCGGTCGACCTCGGCCTTGAAGGGGTCGATCACGTCGTGCCGGAAGAGCTCAAAGCGCGGGTTGCCGAGGTGCGCGGCGATGTTGGCCTTCCTTCCCGTGAAGAAGTTGTCCATGCAGAGGACTTCGTGGCCTTCGCTGAGAAGTCGCTCGCAGAGATGGGAGCCGAGGAAACCGGCGCCGCCGGTGATGAGAATGCGCATAAGCCCCGAAACTAAAGAGCGCCCGGGCCGGCTGGCAAGGAAAGCCTGCGGCCCGGGCGCTGCGGGATGAGTGGCGATGCTCAGTCCTCGCCGCTGGCGGCGAGCTGGGCAAGAACGCTGAGGTCTTCGAGGGTGGTGGTGTCGCCCTTGACGACCTCGCCGGCGGCGATCTGCTTGAGCAGGCGACGCATGATCTTGCCGGAACGGGTCTTCGGCAGGGCGGCGGCGAAGCGGACTTCGTCGGGCGTGGCCACCGGGCCGATGACGTTGCGGACATGCTTCTTGAGTTCGTCGGCGAGCGAGCGGTCGGCCTTGACGCCCTCCTTGACGGTGACGAAGCAGACCACGCCCTGGCCCTTGAGCTCGTCGGGGCGACCCACCACGGCGGATTCCGCCACGGCCGGGTGCGAGACGAGGGCGCTCTCCACCTCGGCGGTGCCGAGGCGGTGGCCGGCGACGTTGAGCACGTCGTCAATGCGGCCGATGATCCAGAAGTAGCCGTCCTTGTCGCGGCGGGCTCCGTCGCCGGCAAAATACCAGCCCTTGAACTCGCTCCAGTAGGTTTCCTGGTAGCGCTTCTTGTCGCCCCAGATACCGCGCAGCATGGACGGCCAGGGCTTGCGGATGACGAGCTTGCCCTGCTCGTTCGTGCCGACTTCCTTGCCGAGGTCGTCGACGATGGCGGCGTCGACCCCGAAGAAGGGCAGGGTGGCGGTGCCGGGCTTGGTCGGCGTGGCGCCGGGCAGCGGGGTGATCATGTGGCCGCCGGTCTCGGTCTGCCACCAGGTGTCGACGATCGGGCAGCGGCCACCGCCGACGAGGTTGTGATACCACATCCAGGCCTCGGGATTGATCGGCTCGCCGACCGTGCCGAGCAGGCGCAGACTGGAGAGGTCGTGCTTCTTCAGCCAGTGGTCGCCCCACTTCATGAAGGCGCGGATGGCGGTGGGGGCGGTGTAGAAGACGCTGACCGCGTATTCCTCGATGAGGCGCCAGAAGCGGTCGTTTTCCGGCCAGTTGGGCGCGCCTTCATACATGAGCGAGGTGGCGCCGAGGGCGAGCGGGCCGTAGACGAGGTAGCTGTGACCGGTGACCCAGCCGACGTCGGCGGTGCACCAGTAGACGTCGTCGTCGCGAAGGTCGAAGACGTATTTGCAGGTCATCTGCGCGTGCAGGAGGTAGCCGGCGGTGCTGTGCAGGATGCCCTTGGGCTTGCCGGTGCTGCCGCTGGTGTAGAGGATGAACAGGGGCGACTCCGAATCCATCGCCGCGGCCGGGCAGTCGGCGTTGACATACTCGAGTTCGCGGTGCCACCAGAAGTCGCGGCCCTCCTCGATGTGCACGTCCTGGCCGGTGCGACGGTACACGATGACGGTCTCGACCGGGGTATCGCCGCCCTTGAGGGCGTCGTCGACGTTCTTCTTGAGCGGCACGACCGCGCCGCGGCGGTAACCGCCGTCGGCGGTGATGACGATCTTCGCGCCGCTGTCGAGGGCGCGGTCCTTGATGCTCTCGGCGCTGAATCCACCGAAGATGACGCTGTGCACGGCGCCGATGCGGGTGCAGGCGAGCATGGCCACCGCCGCCTCGGGGATCATCGGCATGTAGATGACGACGCGGTCGCCCTTCTTCACCTTGTGGCGCTTGAGCACGTTGGCAAAGCGGCAGACCTCGCGGTGGAGCTGCTGGTAGGTGAGCACGCGCTTCTCGCCCGGCTCGCCCTCCCAGATCAGCGCGGCCTTGGTCTTGTGCGGGCCGTGCAGGTGGCGGTCGAGGCAGTTCTCGCTGACGTTGAGCTTGCCGCCGACGAACCACTTGGCGTTCGGGCACTTCCAGTCGAGCACCTTGGCGTAGGACTTCTGCCAATAGAGTTCCTTGGCTTCGCGACCGAAGAAGCGGTCGGGATGCTTGAGGCTCTCCTCATACATCTCGCGGTACTGGGCCATGCTGCCAATGCGGGCCTGGCGGGAGAAGGCGGCGGCCGGCTTGAAGACCCGGTTTTCCGTGGTGATCGACTTGGTCGCGGCCGGCTTGGCGGGCTTCTTCGCCGCGGGTTTCGCGGCCTTGGCGACCGGTTTGGCCGGTTTCGCGGCGGGTTGCTTCGGGCGGGGCTTGGCGGCGGACTTCTTGCTCATAAACGGTTGGGGAAAGGAGGGAGTAAACGCGGGAGCCGGCAGGCTACATTCAGCCGACCCCGGGCGGCAATCACGGAATGCGATGTTTTTGTGCCGGAGCGGGCCCCTCTGGAGTCGCGGGCAGTGACCGCGCGGATCCTGCGGGTCGATGCCCCGCACTGCGGAAGATCCGCTTCCAGCCGGCAGTTGCAATCCTCCATCAGCGGTCTAATTTGTTTTCCCCCTTTTACCCCATCATGAGCAACCTCAAGCATGTCGCGGTCGTCGGCGCCACCGGAGCGGTGGGTGCGGAAATGCTGCGCTGTCTCGAACAGCGCGGTTTCCCCGTCGGCCAACTCTCCCTCCTTGCCAGCGCCCGCAGCGTCGGCAAGAAGCTGAAATTCAAGGGTGAGGACGTGGCGGTCACCGAACTGACGCCGGAGAGCTTTGCCGGGGTCGACATCGCCCTGTTCAGCGCCGGGGGCGGCATTTCCAAGGAGTTCGCCCCGCATGCGGTCAAGGCCGGCGCGGTGGTCGTCGACAACTCCTCGGCCTACCGCATGGACCCAAGCGTGCCGCTCATCGTGCCGGAGATCAATGCCGCCGACGCCAAGGCGCACCAGGGCATCCTCGCCAACCCGAACTGCACGACCGCCATCTCGCTGATGGCCCTCTACCCGCTGCACCAGGCCTTTGGCGTGAAGCGCATCTTCGCCTCCAGCTACCAGGCCGTGTCCGGCACCGGTGCCCAAGCGATTGAGGAACTCGCCAAACAGACCCGCGAGTGGGCCGCTGAAAACCGCGCCTGGGACGAGCCCAAGCTCGCCTCGCAGCCGCATGTCTACCCGCACCAGATCGCCTTCAACGCCATCCCCCACGTCGACAGCTTCCTCGACAGCGGCTACACGAAGGAGGAGATGAAGATGGAGAACGAGGGGCGCAAGATCATGCATCACCCGGACTTCCGCGCCTCGGTCACCTGCGTGCGCGTGCCGGTCTTCCGTGCGCACAGCATCGCCATCAGCGCCGAGTTCGAGCGCCCGGTCAGCCTCGAGGCCGCCCGCGCGGCCCTCGCCGGCGCCCCCGGCCTCGACATCATCGATGCCCCGGCCACCAAGCAATACCCGCTCGCCCTCGACATCGCCGGGCGCGACAACTGCGCGGTCGGCCGTCTGCGCCTCGACTGCGCGCTCGACAACGGCTTGGCCTTCTGGGTCGTCGGCGACCAACTGCTCAAGGGAGCGGCGCTGAATGCCGTGCAGATTGCCGAGCTGCTCGTCTGAGCCGCCCGCCCGCGCTTTTGTGAAACTCCGCTTGCGGCCGCCGGTGCGGACGCAAGAGTTCGTGGCGCGCGGGCGTTGATACCCGCCTCGACCCCTTATGAACCGCATCCTCCCCTGCCTTGTCGGCGGCTCGCTCCTCGCGGCGGCCGGTCTTTCCGCCCAAACCAGCGGTCCGGCCGAGTGGGGCCAGTTCCGCGGGCCCAACCATGACGGCACCGTGCCCGCGCCCCAGGTCGACCTGAAGGGCGCCGTCAAGACCCTCTGGAAGGCCGAGGTCACCAAGGGCTTCAGCTCCTTCGCCGTCGCGGGCGGCAAGGCCTACACCCTGGTCACCGGCGAGCACGACGGCAACGTCGGCGAAGTCCTCGTCTGCCTCGACGTCCGCACCGGCAAGGAACAGTGGTCGAAGCCGCTCACCCTGATCAACAAGTATGACGGCGGCGGCGACGCCGGCACGAGCGACAACAAGGGCGGCGACGGCCCGCGCTCGACCCCGGTGGTCGACGGCGGCAAGGTCTACGCGATCGACGCCAACCTCGGCGTGTACTGCTTCGACGCCGCCAGCGGCGACCCGGTGTGGAGCCACGACGTCATGAAGGAAAACGCCGGCGTCCAGATCAAGTGGCAGAATGCCGCCTCGCCGGTCATCGATGGCAGCGTTCTCATGATGTGCGGCGGCGGCCCCGGCCAGGCCCTGCTCGGCTTCGACAAGACCACCGGCAAGATCCTGTGGAAGGGCGAGGACGACAAGATGACCCATGCCACCCCGGTGATTGCCGAGCTGCACGGCACCCGCCAGTGCATCTTCTTCACCCAGTCCGGCCTCGTCGCCGTCCTGCCGGAAAGCGGCAAGGTGCTCTGGCGCCAGCCCTACCGCTTCAACGTCTCCACCGCCGCCAGCCCGGTGGTGTTTGAGGACATCGTTTACTGCTCGGCCGGCTACGGCGTCGGCGCCGGTGCTTACCAGATCAGCAAGTCCTGGAAGTCCAAGGAGATCTGGCGCAAGGAGACCGACGAGTATGCCAATCACTGGAGCACGCCGGTGGTGAAGGATGGCTACCTCTACGGCATGTTCAGCTTCAAGAAGTATGGCGAGGGCCCGCTGGCCTGCGTCGACATCCGCACCGGCGACATGAAGTGGTCGACCCCGGGCTTCGGCCCCGGCCAGGTCATTCTCGCCGGCGACAACATCGTCGCCCTCAGCGACCAGGGCGAACTCGTCGTTGTCGAGGCCAAGCCCGGCAAGTACACCGAGCTGAAGCGCGAGGAAGTGCTCGACGGCAAGGTCTGGAGCTACCCGGTGCTCGCCTACAACCGCCTGTTTGCCCGCAGCACGACCGAGGGCATCTGCCTGGAATTCCAGTGAGCCGCTGACGGTTCACTCCCCAACCCCGCCCGGCAACGGGCGGGGTTTTTTGTGGGGACGCGCAGCGTTGCGTCCGATGCTGCACCGCGGGCGCCTTTGCCAAAAGGCGGGCCGGGTCCTTCCGCGCGCCCAATCCTTTGCCCGCTGTGGGGGCCGGAAAGGGTTGTAAACCGCTGAAGCACAGTAGAATACATTTCGCATCATGACACAGGCTTCAAAAAATGCCTGGCATGCAGTGCATCAACCAGGCGCGCGCCGGGAGCCTGCGTGGCGGCCAAGGTTCGTTGGCCCCTTCGGTCCGGGGACCGTCCCGCCGGCAGCAGGACTCACGTCTTCCGCGACAGCCCGGTGAATCCAAAAGGCCCTGGTGGGCGTCCCTTGGAGGATGACGACGCGCCTGACCACCCTCCTGCTCAGCCTTGTTCTCACCGTCACCGCCCAGGACGCGCCGACC
>JAUREI010000085.1 GCA_030827515.1 Prosthecobacter sp.
GCCGGACATGTTGGATGTGCCTGACGTCAGTTCGGTGATTGGTGGAGGTTCCCTTGGAAGCGGAGGATTTGGCAAGGCTGGAGCCGGCGGTGGTTTCGGGTCGGGCATGGGCATGGGGGGGGCGGCCGGCTTTGTCAGTTTGCCACCGTCGATGCGCAGCCGTTGCTCAACGACCGAGCGCCTTGAGAAGCTGCGCAAGAATGGCGGCTCGCCGGAATGTGAGCGTGCGGTGTCGGCCTCACTGGAGTGGCTGAAGTCGAAGCAGAATGAAGACGGCTCCTGGCCGGGTCCCAACAAGGCGGCGATGACCGGACTGGCGCTGCTTTGCTACCTGGGCCGCTGTGAGACGCCGGATTCGCCGTTCTACGGCGACAACGTCATGCGCGGCATCATGTACCTTATTGAGCTGTCGAAGAAGAATCCTCACGGAATGATCTCCGAGGATATTTACAGCAACGGCTCCACTTATGCCCACGGCATCGCCACCTATGCCTTGGGTGAGATGTACACGCTGGCGCGCATGGGCAGCAAGGAATTGCCGGGCATGCGTGATGCCTTTGAGAAGGGCGTCAAGCTCATCATCGACAACCAGAACAAGCGTGGTTCCTGGACCTATGGCGGCAAGGACGCCGGCAAGTCCACCGCCTACAACCCTGACAGCGGCGGCGAGGATTTGTCGGTGGCCGGCTGGCAGTTCCAGGCGCTGAAGGCTGCCAAAAATACCAGCCTGAAAATTTCCGGTCTCGACGGGGCAATCGCCAAGTGCATCGACTACGTGCTCGCCAAGCAGACCAAGGACGGCGGTTTCGGCAACCCCGACCGCGACAAGCACTACAATCAGTGGAGCCTGACCGGCGCCGGCGCGCTGGCGCTGCAGACCATGGCAAAGGGCAAGACCGCGGCAGTTAAAAAGAGCCTGAGCTTCCTGCGCGAGTTCCTCACCGCCGAACCGCTCGACTGGGAGAAAAACTGCAACCTTTACTGCTGGTATTACTACACCCAGACCTTCTTCCAGGCCGGCGGTGATGACTGGAAGTTCTACAACGAGCAGTTCCTGCCGCAGATTCTCGCCGCCCAGCAGCCCGATGGCAGCTTCAAACGCGGCCGACCCAACTGGCCCGCCGGCGACGCCGCCGACGCCGTTTACCGGCAAACGCTCTGCACCCTGCAACTCGAGGTCTATTACCGCTACCTGAAGGTCGGCGACCGAGAGGAACAGAGCTTCTTCGACCGCTGAGGCGGTGGCCTCGGATGAGGTTCCCGTGACGACACCGAGGCCGCCCCCCCCGAATTGCCGATCGCCAAATCCGCCTCTCCGGCGTATTCTGCCATCCTCGCCATGCCCCTGCCCCTCGAAGACTGTTTCAACGATGTCGTCAACAAGGCCCAATTCGGCCTCGGCCTGAGCAACGAGGCCCTCTCGGCCTCAGCCGGCATTGAGCTCGCCGCCCTGCAGGCGGTCAAGGGCGGTGGCGTCGACAAGGCGGTGTTGTCGCGACTGGCTCCGGCCCTTCAGTTGCACGGTCCCTCCCTCCTCGGCCTGGCCGAAAATGCCTGGCAGCCCGAACCCGTGTTGATGGAGGGCCTGGAGACGTTCACCACGACGTTCGGGGACATGACCGTCAATGCCTTTCTGGTCTATGATCCGGCCACGCGCGAGGCGGCGGTGTTCGACACCGGCGCCAGCGCCGCCGGCATTGCCGCCCGTCTGCGCGAACTTGGCCTGAACCTGCGCCACCTGTTCCTGACCCACACCCATGCCGACCATGTCGCCGACATCGCCGGTGTCGGTGCGCCCGAAGTGAACGTCAGCGAGCACGAGCCGTACCCCGACGCCACCACCTTCACCCCGGGTGCCAGCTGGTCGCTGGGCAACCTGCGCATCGAATCGCGTTCAACCTGGGGTCACTCCAAGGGAGGCACCACCTTTGTCGTGAGGGGGCTGGCACGGCCGCTGGCAATCGTTGGCGACGCCGTCTTCGCCGGTTCCATGGGGGGTGGCAAGGTTTCCTATGCCGACGCCCTGGCGACGAACCGAAAGGAGATCTTCAGCCTGCCGAACGACACGGTTCTTGCCCCCGGCCACGGGCCGCTGACCAGTGTTGGCGAGGAAAAGGCCCACAATCCGTTCTTCCCCGAGTTCAAGTGAGCCGAGGCAACCCCTCCAGGGGCGGACAGCCAGTGCGTGGGCATGGCTCCCAGAGTGCTTTTGACTCGCCGGGGAAGCGGACGCATGGTGATGCCATCGCACGTTCTCCGTCACCCTCCCGTCACGCTTCTTCCGGCTGCCTGAAAGGCCTGCTGCTTCTGCTGCTGGCCGCATTTTTCGCAGCCTGGGCCTTCGCACAGTGGGCCTTCAATGTGAACAGCAACCTGGTGGCCTGGACCGTGCGCGACTCCAGACAGGGCCTGCTGGTGCGCGTGCGGGGCGAAGCCTGGAAAAGCCCGTCCCAGGTCACCCCCGCCGAACTCGCCGCCGCCCTCGTGGAGCGCCACCGCGAGCCCGGGTTTTCCTGGCGTTCGCTGCGGGTGCGCCGCCCCTCCGGCACCCTGGGTCAACTGGCCCAGGGAGTGTTCGGGGCCGAGGTGCATGTGATCACGCTTGCTCCGGAACAATTCGAATTCATGACCAGCCACCGCACCGGTTTCGAGGGCACAACGGCGGCCGAACGACTTTCCACGGAAAAGCTGTGGTTTGCCGTCACCGCGAACTTTCGCGACCCGGAGGGCCTCCCCCTGGGCTGGGTCTGGCATGAGGGAAAACAGGTGAACCGTGCCTTCCCCGAGTGGAGCGGCTGCTTCTTCGTCAAGCAGGGCAGGCCCTATTTCGGTCCCAAATCCCTGCTCGACGAGGTGCCCGGCCCCATCGAGGAGGGCGCGCAGGTTTACCCGTCGGTGATGAAGAACCATACCATCTTTCCCTATGTCACCCTGAAGCCGGACGCCTTCTTCGACGGTTCAAAGATCAGCTACCGATCGCTCGGCGGCATGCGCCGGGATGGCACCATCGTCTTCGTCCTCTCCGGCTCCGGAGGAGTCATGAATGTCATGGAAGCGGCGGAACTCGCGCTGAAGCTGGATGTTCAGCATGCGACCCTGCTCGACGGCGGACGCGCCCTTCAATACAGCCTGCGCACCGAGGATGGTCCCTGGCATTTCGCCTCCTTCAACACGCGCGTGGACTTCGCATCGCCCCAGCTGGAACGCCAGCGTTCACCGGTCTTCATCGGAGCCCGGCGGCGCGCGCCGGACATCATCGCCGTGCCGCCGGAACCCTAAGGCTCAGTTGCCCGCGCAGTCCGGACACTGGCCGAAAAACTCAAGCTCGTGGTAGAGCCGCTTGAAACCCGACTTGCGAGCAATCTGCTTCTCCAGCGAGTGAACCGGACAGGAGATGTCGAGCTTTTCAATGCGCCCGCAGTCGTTGCAGATGAGATAGTCGTGGTGCTCGCCGGGCACGATCAGGATGTAATACGCGGCGCGGTCATGCAGGCCCAGGCGGCGTATGAGAGCGAGGCGCTCCAATTTCATCAACAGGCGGTAAACCGTGGCTTTGTCGGCGCCACTGCCGAGCAACTCCGATCCGGCAATGTCGGCCAGTGTCAGCGGCTGGCAGGCCTGCAGTAGAATGCGGAGCACGTCCTCAAGGGCCCTGGTGCGACGCAGTCCGGCGGCGCGGGCGCGCGCCAGGCAATCCTGCAGCAGTTTCTCCGGTTCCGGGCGGACACAGCCCTCATGGTGCTTGTGATGATGCCTGGACATGCGTGTCAGAGAGTGGGCGCGCGGCGCTGCGCAAACAGCCACTCGTGCAGTTCGATGCGCGGGTAGACGGTGCCGGTGATCAGGTGGCCGGCGCCGGCGAGCTCCGTGTAGTTCATGCGTTCACCGCCCGCCGCCTTGACGGCCTCGACCATGGTGCGGGAACGGTCCACCGGCACCTGGTCGTCCTGATCGCCGTGAAACACCCAAAAGGGAATGTCCTTGAGAACCCCGGCCTGCTTGGGATCCCCTCCACCACAGAGCGGCACGGCGGCGGCAAAGATCTGCGGATATTTCGCAGCGATGTACCAGGTACCGCTGCCCCCCATGCTGGAGCCGGTCAGGTAAATGCGTCTTTCATCGATCGGGAGGCGCTCCACGAGGTCGGCAATAAGGGTGACCAGGTTGTCGGCGACCTCATTCTTCCAGCCGATGTCGCGCGAGGGACACTGCGGGGCGAGGAAAAAGCAGGGATG
The DNA here is from genome assembly GCA_030827515.1 of Prosthecobacter sp. Taxonomy (GTDB): domain Bacteria; phylum Verrucomicrobiota; class Verrucomicrobiia; order Verrucomicrobiales; family Verrucomicrobiaceae; genus Prosthecobacter. The sequence continues at coordinate 4,236 of JAUREI010000085.1, forward strand.
CTTGCGCTGGCTGTCCTCGCTGAGCATCGGTTTGGGGGCACCGCCCATCTGCGCCTCGTTGTCACTGCCGCTCTGTCCGGCACCATGGAGCCAGATCAGCAGGGGATAACGCTGCTTGCCGTCCCATTTCGGGTTGCCAAGCAACTGGAAGTTGAGCCCGCGCTTGGAGACCGACTTCGCCGCCGTTCCGGTGATGAGCGGGGCGAACGGGCCGCTTTTCAGGCCCTCGTCGCGACAGCGCTCGCGCAGCAGGCCTCGCACATGCGCCTGATCGGCTGCGGACAATCGGGTGAGCGGCAGCTTGAAAATCTGGAAGTTGCCGCTGTGCTTGATCTTCACCTCGGCCTCACTGAATTCGATGAGCTCACCGTCAAAGCTGGCGCCGCCATCACTGGCCGTCCAGGTGCGCGGATTTGCCACCGCCGGGGCAGCAGCCAACAGGCAGGCAAGTAACAGGCAGGAGTGGCGCATACCCGCATCCTAGCATCCACTCAGGAGGAGGCAACCACGCCCTTGTGCGGCGTAGAAACGAGGGACAAGCCAGAATTTTTCGCAGCCACAACTTGCCTGAATGGAAATTCACGGGCATAATGGGTATTATGAAAGCACCTGTGCTTCCACTCGCGCTTGCCCTCGTTTCGATGATCGCTCTCATCGCCTGCGATTCGGTTTCGATCCGACTCGGTTCCCGGCCGGCTCCGCCTGCGCCGCCGACACCCTACCGTGCCCCGGTTCCCGCCATGTGGATCCGCAACGCTACGGACGCCTCCCGCCTCGGTTATGAGTACGGCCGCTATGACTGTCTTCACTGGAAATTCGCCAGCCCGGATCGCTATCGTCTCCACGTTCGCATCCCGGTGAACTACTGGCACGCCTTTGAAGACGGCTACAAGGCTGGCTTCCGCGAAGCACGCTGAACCTCTCCAAACTCTTCTCACAGCGCCTCCGGTCCACCGGAGGCGCTTTTTTTTGATTTCATCCCGCGATGACCGCCGCCCGGGCGTTCTCCTCGGCCCCGGTCTTTTCCAAGTAGTAGTCGTAGCCGCCACTGAAAGGGGTCACCGTGCCATCATTGATGTGCAGTACCTTGGTCGCAAGGCTGCGGATGAAGTGAACGTCGTGGGAGATGAAAACGAGGGTTCCCTCAAACTTCTGCAACGCGAGGATCAGGCCCTCAATACCCCAGATGTCAAGGTGGGTGGTCGGCTCATCCATGAGCAGCAGGTTCGGCGGGTCGACGAGGAACTTGACCAGGTTAAGGCGGCTTTTCTCACCGCCGCTGAGCACCTTGCACTTCTTGAAGACGTCCTCGCGCTTGAACAGGAAACTGCCGAGGATGCTGCGCGCGTCGTCGTCGCGAAGCTCGGGTGAGCAGCGCTTGATCTCCTCCAGCACGGTGCACTCCGGATCCAGGGTGTCGGCCCGGTGCTGGGAGAAGTATCCCATCTTGACGTTGGTGCCGAACTTGCGCTCGCCCTTCTGGAACGCCACGACACCGGCCATGATTTTCAACAGGGTGGACTTGCCGGAGCCATTCGGACCGACCAACACGGTGCGCTCCCCCTTCTCGATCTCCAGATCGAGTCCTTCGTACACCTTCTTTTCGCCGTATGCCTGGTGGATGTCGGTCAGCTGAATGACGCGCTGACCACTGCGCTGCGGCTGCGGAAAGTTGAAACGGAAGGCCTTGCGCAGGGGCTTGGGGCGATCGAGTTTTTCCATCTTCTCGAGCTGCCGCTCGCGGCTCTGGGCCTGAGCGGCCTTGGATGCCACCGAACGAAAACGGTCGATGAACTCCTGCATCGCCTCGATCTCCTTCTGCTGGTTCTTCCAGGCCTGGTAGGCGCGATCCCAGTTCTCCTCTTTCTGCTTCAGGTAGGAGGTGTAATTGCCCTGATACTGGAGCAGCTTGCTCTCCTCGATCTCGTACACGGTCTCGATCAACTCATCCATGAAGTCGCGGTCATGGGAAATGAGCAGGATGGCGCCCGGATAGTTCTTCAGGTAGTTGCGGAACCAGAGCAGCGACAGCAGGTCAAGGTGGTTGGTCGGTTCGTCGAGCAGCAGCAGGTCGGGCTCGATGACCAGCAGGCGGGTCAGGTGGGCGCGCATGACCCAGCCGCCGGAAAACTCGCGCGCCGGCCTGTCGAACTCCTCCGGCTTGAAGCCGAAGCCGCGGAGGATCTTCTTTGCCTTGGCCTCGGCCTGCGGGTCGTTGAGGGCGTCGTGCTTGGAGTGGGCCTCGTTGTAGGTGGCCGAGGCCACGTCGCTGCGCGCTTCATGGTCGCGGAGGATCTCCTCCAGTCGCTCGATCTCGCCGGCGCGGCCGGTGGCGACATCGAGCACGGTTTCATTGCCCACCGGTTCACTTTCCTGGGGCAGGTAGCCGAGGGTGGTCCACTCGTCGCGAATCACCTCGCCGGCATCGGGTTCATCCTGGCGGAGTATCAGGGAAAAGAGGGTCGACTTGCCGGCCCCGTTCGGGCCGACCAAGGCCACGCGCTCGGCGTAGTTGACGGTCATGTTCGCCTTGCTGAACAGCGTGCGGGCGTTGAAGGTCTTGGTGACGTCGCGAAGGGTGAGCATGGAACCGGCAACATGGCACCGGAACCGGGCGCTTGCAGCCGCTTTTTTCGGCTGCCACGGCCCGCGACTCCCTCGAATCTGCCCAAACCTGCAGGGTCACACGACCTGCGGGACGTCGCCGGGCGAGTCAGCCCGTCTCGCCGCCCTGAATGTGGGCGCGGCCGCGGTAGCCGCGCGCGACCGCAACGAACGCCAGCAGGGCAACTCCCGTCAGCTTGGCAAAGAAGAGATAGTAGCCGGCGCCGCCCAGGCCCGCCGCCGGGCCGGCCTTCTCAATGTAGGCGTTGAGGCCCGAGGTGAACAGGTTGCCGAGCGACATCGAAAGCAGGTAAAGCGACATGATAACGGATTTCATGCGCGGGGGTGCCTGGGTGTAGCTGAACTCCAGGGCCGTGATCGAGATGAGGATCTCGGCGCTGGTCAGCAACAGGTAGGCGAGCACCTGCCAGCCGATGAAGGGCCGCAGACCCGCACTCAGCCGGTCCTCGATCCAGGCGGAAACCGCAAGGGTGGCAAGCGTCACCACAAAGCCGGCGCCGATCTTGCGCAGGGGCGTCAACTCGACCAGACGCCCCACGCGCGGATAGAGCCAAAGACTAAACATCGGGATGAGCAGCAGGATGAAAAACGGATTGGCCGCCTGCAACTGGGCGGGGTGCAATTCCCAGCCAAACAGCATCCGATCCATCTTCTGTGCCTGGTCGATCCAGGCGGAGGCGGTCTGGTCAAAGATCGACCAAAACACCGTGATCAGCAGGTAGAGGGGAACCAGACCGGCAAGAGTGCGCAGAAAGACCGGGGCGCGCATCTCCGCCAGGAAGCGCTTCGGCTCGGCCGGAATGTGCACGAAGCGATGCCGCCCCAGCCAAAACACAAAGGTGGCGGCAAACATCAGCAGGCCCGGAACGCCAAAGGCAACATGCGGGCCGGCAGAATCAAGCAGCCAGGGAGTCAAAAGCTGCGAAACCGCCGCGCCGGCATTGATGGACAGGTAAAAGAAGTGAAAGGCGCGGGGCAGCAGGTGGGCGCTCGCCGGACCAAACTGGTCACCGACATGGGCGGAAACACAGGGTTTGATGCCCCCCGCCCCCAGGGCAATCAGTCCCAGACCCGCAACCAGACCCGTGCGGGTGTTGTCGACCGCCAGAACAACATGACCGGCGCAGTAAACCAGGGAGAGGAGGAGGATGGTGCGATATTTGCCCAGCCAAAGGTCGGCCAGAAAGGCCCCAATCAGGGGGGTGAAATACACGGCGGCAATGAACAGGTGAGTCCATTTCCGCGCCTCCGTATCTCCCATCAGGTCGGGCGCTCCCTGATGGGTGACCAGGGCCGTGGTCATGAAAAGGTACAGGATGGCGCGCATTCCGTAAAAACTGAAGCGCTCGGCCAGCTCGTTGCCGATGATGTAGGGGATGCCCGGAGGCATGCCCGGGGAAGCGTTGGGAACGGTGCGGTAAGACATGAGAGATTGCCGGTAAGTGATGCCAGGTGCCGGCATCCAGCCGCAAGCCTGCCACTGGACGGAAAACTAAAGAGCGGGCTGGACAGTTTTGCCAACTCCTTGTTAGCCTAGCGTGAAATTCATCAACAATTCCGTCTCATGGCCAAGAAACCGACGCCGAAAAAACTGCCTGTGAAAAAACCTGCGGTGAAAAAACCCGCACCGGCAGCGAAAGCCCGGCCCGCCGCCAAGGCCGTCAAAAAGCCAGCCGCCAAGGCCGTCAAAAAGCCAGCCGCCAAGGCCGTCAAAAAGCCAGCCGCCAAGCCAGCCGCCAAGCCAGCCGCCAAGCCAGCTGCCAAGCCAGCCGCCAAGCCGGTGGCAAAACCCGCACCGAAACCGGTCGCCCCACCTCCGCCGGCTGCCGCGAAACCCATGGCCGTGGTGCCACCGCCCGCACCGGCCGTGGCAGCCGCACACGCCAAGCCGGCAGGCCGTGCTCCCAACGCCCTCACCGTCAACGTCCAGACCTCAGCGGGTGTCGCCGCCGGTGGCAATGTTCATGCGGCCAACATCCTCGCCGTGGTCACCTGCGGAGGTTGGCCGGTGACCGACCTAAACCAGGACCACTTTACCCTCATGGAGCACTTTGAGGTGCCCGGGCAGCAATCCTCGTTCAGCAACAACATCCTGACCTTCCGCAATGCCGGCAGCGGCGCGTACCTGCTCCAGACCCGGCCGAACAGCGGTGCCCCATGGCGCAGCGGCCATCATCTGGGCCAGATGCTCGTCTCCAGCCCCGACGACCGTCAGGGCCAGGCGGCCTTCAAGCTGATCATCCGCTGAGGCGCCACCGCTTCCCGCCTAGGCGAGTTTGCGTTGTGCGTTGGGCAGGCTGTGCTAGCTTGGCCATCATGGCCTACGCCCCCCAGTCGACCACATGGAGCAGCCACCCCCGCTCCTCCTTTCGTTCGCGCGAGGACTGGAGCCTGAAATGGTGGATCATGTTTGCCCTGATCCTGTCCATCGCCCTGCACGGGCTTTTGTACCTGAGTTTTGACAAGATCAGCCGCTTTCTCGGCCATGCCCAGCCGGTCGTGACGAACCCGCCCAAACCGGAACGCCTCACCATTGACCCCAAGGTTCTGCAGGAGCAGAAGGCTGTGCAGCAAATCCCCGAAATGATCGCGCCGGCCGGCACCGAACCCGACATCCAGTCCTTCGCGCCCGACCTCGACAGCTTCGACAAGGCGCAGATGATCCCCGAGAATCAGGAGATCGATCTGACCCCGAACATCAAGGAGGTCACCAACTTCATCCGCGCTGACGACATGGGCGATCAGCGCCTGGCGGGATCCCTCAAGGCGGAGATGGCAGCGCTGCTGGCGCCGGAAGCCAGCCAGGATTTTGCCGGCGCCATGGCGGAGATGCGCCGGGATGTCCTCTCCAAGCCCGTCTCGGAAAAACAGATGCTGCTCGACGCGGGCTCCCTGGAACCGGCCTCAGCCGGTCAGGTCGACGTCAACCTGCTCGACCAGGTCAAGGCCCAGGGAGGCGACGGCGCCTCGTCACGGGTGAAGGGCTTCAGCAACCTCGACGACCTGCTTGGCGGCGGCGGCACGCTCGGTGCCAGCACGGCGCCGATCCTGATGCCCACGGATCTGCTCTTCAGCTACGGCAGTGACCAACTTGCCGATGGCGCGCGCCTCAGCCTGATGAAGCTCGGTTTCCTGATCCAGAAAAACCCTGATTCCCTCTTCATCATCGAGGGTCACACCGACAGCTTCGGCGGCGACCAGTACAACCTCGACCTTAGCCTGCGCCGCGCCCAGGCCGTGGTGGAGTGGCTGCGAGCCTCGCTGCAACTGGGCACCGATCGCATCGAGGCGGTCGGTCTGGGCAAGAGCCGGCCCATTGTCAGCACCGCCGGTGACGTCGACCAGCAGAGCCTGAACCGCCGCGTCGAAATCAAGGTGCGACCGCGCAGAAAGGCCTGAACCGGTTACCTCCTCCGCACCGGACTCCCAATCAGGATCCCCTGCCTGGCTGCGATCTGTCCGTAACAACGGCTCGCCGGCAAGGGCTCAGATCATGTCCATGTCGACAAGAATCTCGCGCGGTTTGGCACCTTCACCGGGGCCAATGATGCCCCGATCTTCGAGAATGTCCATCATGCGGGCGGCCCGGCCGTAGCCGAGCTTGAGACGCCGCTGGAACAGGGAGGTTGAAGCCTTCTTTTCCTGGCGGATGACCTCCAGGCATTTCTCCAGCGTCTCCTCCTCCTCGCTGTTGAGGCCGCCACCGCCATCAAATTCGCCGTCGTCCATCTCGCCGGTTTCATCGTCGACCTTGACGTCAAAGACCGGCTTGCCCTGGGCGACGCAGCTCTCGACGATGGCATGAATTTCCTCGTCGGTCACCAGCGCGCCCTGGCTGCGAATCGGCTGGGCGCCACCCGGCGGCACGTAGAGCATGTCGCCCTTGCCCACCAGATTCTCCGCGCCCTTGCGGTCGAGAATGACCCGGCTGTCGAGCGCCGAGGAGACCTGGAAGGCAATGCGGGTGGGAATGTTGGCCTTGATGACGCCGGTGATGACATCGGCGCGCGGGGTCTGGGTGGCGACGATGAGATGGATGCCGGCCGCGCGCGCCATCTGGGTGATGCGGGCAATGGCCACCTCGATGTCCGCCGGCGCCGTCTGCATGAGGTCGGCCAGCTCATCGATGATGACCACAATGTAGGGCAGCGTGTCGGGAATGATCATCTCCTGGCGGCGAGGTGGCGGAGGCGCGGAGTCACCGGTCCAGTTGCCGGCGGCGTCGACGGGGGGCGCCTCCGTGTCATCGTCACCGGCCTCGGCGGTGTCGGGCTCCAGCACCTTGGCAAAGGCGGCGGACACGCGGGCGTCATCGGTGCCGGCTCGGGTCGGTGCCGCAGCGGCCTTGCGCGCCTCATTGGCGGCCGCCCGCTTGCGGTTGCGGTTGTTGAAGGTCTCAAAGTTGCGGCAGCCCTCCTGGGCGAACATCTGGTAGCGACCCTCCATTTCCTTGACCACCCAGCGCAGGGCCAGCAATGCCTTCTTGGGATCGGTCACCACCGGCACGGCGAGGTGCGGCAGGTCGGCATAGTTCTGCATTTCGACGACCTTCGGGTCGATCATGATGAAGCGCAGCTCGTCCGGGGCGAAGCGGCAGAGCAGACTGGTGATGATGCCGTTGATGCAGACCGATTTGCCGGAACCGGTGGCGCCGGCAACCAGCAGGTGCGGCATCGAGGCGAGGTCGCCGATGATGGTCTTGCCGTAGACGTCCTTGCCGAGGGCGATGGGCAGGCGGGCCTTGCCGTTGGTGAACACCTCGTCCTCAAGCAGTTCGCGGATGGGCACGGCGACCTTGTCGCGGTTGGCCACCTCGATGCCAACCGTGTCCTTGCCCGGGATGGGAGCGAGAATGTTGATGCGCTCCGCGCAAGTGGCACGCGCGATGTCATCGTCCAGCGCGGCGATGCGCGAGACGCGCAGACCATCCTCGGGACGCACCTCATAGCGGGTGATCGCCGGACCTCGGGTGATGTCGCCCGGCTCGACCTTGACGTTGAAACTGGCCAGACAGCGAATGATTTTGTTCTGGATCGCCAGGAGTTCGCTCTTGTCGGTCGACACACGCTGCGATTCATCCGGCCAGTGCAGCAGGTCGAGTTCCGGCAGTTTGTAGTCCTTGAACAACACCGACAGGTTGTCGAGGGTGCCGTGGGGTGCCTGCTCCAGCTTCTGCGCGCGTTTTTTCTCCCAGACCTCGGAAAGCTTGGGCTTGTCCGCCTGATCCTTGGACTGGCGCGGCTCGTTGGCGTCGAAAATCTTCGGTTTGGGGGCCTCGAACTTCAGGCCCAGCTCGGGGGTGACCAGCGGCCCGGCCGGCACCGGCTCGGCGCGCACCGGTTTGCGCCGTCGCGCGGCCGGCTGCGCATCAGCCTCCGCGGCTTCCGCCGCCAGGGCCGCCGCGCGTTCGCGGCGCAGCTGCCAGCGTTCACGCAACTCGGCCACCTCCCGGCGCAGGTCCTGCAGCACCAGCACCGGATGCAGCCCGCTGGCCAGGAAGAACCCGGAAACATAGATGCCGCTGAGAATGATCGTCGACCCGGCTCGGCCCAGGAGGTTCGCCAAGAAACTGCCGCCAATCAGATAGCCAAGCCCCCCGCCGCCTCCCAGCGGCGTGATCTCATCGCGCTGGTTGAGGATGTCCTGGATTTCCAGGAGGGCCGCCACGCTCAGCAGCATGAGCACCACCCCCAGCCAGGAACGACTGCTGATGCGCACATGGGAGGCCAGCTTGCAGACCCCGAACCAGGTCATGCTGAAGGGCAGCACATAGGCCGCCAGCCCCGCCAAGAAAAAGGAATACCCGGCGACCAACGCCCCCAGCCGACCAATGAAATTCTGGGTCACCGCATTGGGCTCGTCGGCCGGACTCAGGTGCGACCAAGCCGGCAGATCCCCCGGATCATAAGAGATGAGCGCCAGCAGATACATGGCCGCCAGGACCAGTTGGAGGATGCCCCCGACCTCGTTCCAAGGATTTTCCTTCTCCTGCACGCGGGCGCGCTGGGGACGCGGTTTCGGGGTGTCAGCTGCCATGAAGTCGATGCTTGGGTGTGTTTCCTCGCTGATATTGACAGCCCAGTTTAGCAAAATATTAAGATGACTCAATCACGAAGGTGCATGGAAGGCGAATTCCATCGTGTGTCAGGCGATTTGCCCCGACCCCATCCCTCAAACCTCGGTTGAGGCCAGGTTTAACCGCGTTTTTTCGGTCTTTTGGGGCCTGATCCCGGCTTTTGCGGGGGTTTCGACGATTTTAAAGCCGGTCGCTTGCCGGGTGAACCTGTCTTGAACGCCGGCCGCTTGCCGGGTTTGGCATCCTTCAGCCCGGGTTTGCCACCCATTTTGCCAGCCCTGCCCACCGGCGGTTTTTTTCCGTTCGACGGGCGTGTTTTGCGACCAGCCTCGGCCGGCTTGCCAACGCCTGCCGGTTTCTTGCGCAGTCGCGGCCGGGGTGTGGCGGCATCCACGGCGCGCCCCGTGGCACCTTCCTTGGAGAAAAAGCGTTCGATCTCCGCCTGGCTCAGTTCCTTCCAGCTGCCGCGCGGCAAACCGCGCAGTTCCAGCCAGCCGATGCGCAGGCGGGTCAGGCGCTCGACCTCGAAGCCAAGTTGATAGAACATGAGCCGGATCTGACGCTTGAGGCCCTGCTTGAGGACAACGTGGGCGCGATACTCCGTCACCAGCCAGGCGCGTTCGGCCTTGGCGAAACCCTCCTCGGTCAGCATGCCCTTGACCAGCTTGGCCATGGTTTCCTGATCCATCGGCTTGTCGGTGACCACCTCATACTCCTTCTCCGCCCCCTGGCTGGGATGGATGAGACGGTGCGACAGGTCGCCGCGGTTGGTCATCAGCAGCAGGCCGGCGCTGTCCTTGTCGAGGCGGCCGACATGGTGCAGGGTCTGAAACTGGCGCGGCAGCAGGTCGTAAATGGTGGCACGATCGCGTTCGTCGCTGCGCGTGCAGACATAGCCCTTGGGCTTGTTGAGGGCGATGACGACCGATTTTTCCAGTCGGATGGGCCGGCCATCGACCAGCACTTTGGCATCATCATCAACCTGGGTCGCCAAATCCGTGACGTAGTGTCCGTTGATGGACACCCGCCCCTCCAGAACGAGAGCCTCCACACCACGGCGGGAGCCCAGGCCGCAGAGGCTGAGATAGCGGTTGAGTCGCACGGCGGACGGACCGGGAATCCCGGCCCAGGGGTTACTCGGACTTGGTCTTGGGCAGACCGGTCGGCAGGCGACCTTCCTTCCACTGGCCACGGGCCTTCATGAGCTTGATGCGCTCGCCGCGCTTCAAGACGCTGCGCTTGGTGCCAACGGATCCGGCGGTTTTGAGGCTGCGATGCTGGGACATGGAATGAACGGAGTGCGGGGTTGAAAAAGGGGTCAACAAACTACCCGCTGACGGGCGGGGTGCAAATGGTTTGTTTCCGCTGCCGCTGAGAAAAGCCGCTGCGGCTGGATGTTTACTCCGAATGCGCCGTCTTCTGCCCCTGTTGTTGCCCGTGCTCGCCACCGCCGCACCGCCGAATCTGGTGCTCATCGTCAGCGACGACCAGCGGCCGGACACGATTGCCGCCCTGCACGGCGCCCACCTGCGCACGCCGAACCTCGACCGTCTGGCGGCGCGCGGCACGGTGTTCACCCGCGCCTATGCCGGCTACCCGATCTGCCATGTCAGCCGGGCCGAGATCCTGACCGGGTGCAGCGCCTTCCGCGCCTACCCCAGGTATCCCGCCGGCCCGATCGACCCGGCCCTGCCCCAGCTTGCCTCCATCCTGAACGCCGCCGGTTACCGCACCTGGTATTCGGGCAAGTGGCACAATGACGGCCAGCCGACCCAGCGAGGCTACTCCGGCACCCGGGCCTTGTTCACGAGTGGCGGCGGCCGAGGCACGGCCGAACCCGAGATCGACGCCCGCGGCCACCCGCGCACGGGCTACCGCGGCTGGACCTTCAAGGACGACGCAGGCCGACCCGAACCGGAAAAGGGCGTTGGCCTGCAGCCCGACAACAGCCGCCACATCATCGACGGTGCCCTGCGCGCCCTGAGCGAATCCCCCTCGGACCGGCCCTTTTTCCTGCACGTGAACTTCGCCTTCCCCCATGACCCGCGGATGCTGCCCCCCGACCCGGCCCATCACCACGAGCCCGCCAGCACGCCCCTGCCGCGCAACTTCGCTCCTGATCACCCCTTTGACCACGGCAACCGAGGCAGCCGCGACGAGATGCTGCTGCCGATCCCGCGCACGCCGGAGGCGGTTCGCACGGAGCTCGCCATCTACCATGCCATGATCACTGACCTCGACACCCAACTCGGCCGCCTGCTCGACGCCCTGGCTGCGGATGGCCGCGAAACTGTCGTCATTTTCACCAGCGACCAGGGCCTAGCCCTCGGCAGCCACGGTCTGCTCGGCAAACAAAACTGCTACGAACACAGCATCCGCTCCCCGCTCGTCATCGCCGGTCCCGGTCTGCCCCAGGGACAGCGCAGCGAGGCGCTGGTGATGCTGCGCGACCTTCACCCCACCCTCTGCGAACTCGCCGGCGCGCCGGTGCCTGCCTCCGTCCAGGCC
>JAUREI010000006.1 GCA_030827515.1 Prosthecobacter sp.
ACGGCCACGGCGCGGGGCGACTGCATGGAAGATTATGTATCAACACGGTACAGGAAGCCATGTGGCGCACCCCTCAGGATTCGAACCTGAAACCTTCTGATCCGTAGTCAGATGCTCTAATCCGTTGAGCTAGGGGTGCTAGGATCCGCGGTGCGGATTCAGCACGGTTTCGCGTGCGAAAGGGTAGCTTAGCGGGGCTGAAGGATTTGTCAAACCGACAGACGCAAAAGTTTGCGGGGGGTCGACTCGCAGCTGAAACGGCGGCTTCCCCCGGACCTTGTTGTTGCAAAAGAACCTACATGTTCCGGTTCTCCGCGGCCAGCTGGCGCAAGCCGGTGCTGAGCAGGCGCCAATCGGAACCGTGGAAGAGCAGGGCTGCCCCCTCGCGCTGGCATTGGTGAGCGTGCTCGCGGTCGAAGCAGGTGGCGACCCAGCCTTTGCCGGAGGCGGTGGAGGCTTCGCGCAGGCGCTGCTGGGCCGCGGTGACCTCGGCATGGCGCACTTGGCCCGCGAGACCGAGGCTGCAACTGTAGTCGCCCGGGCCGAGCATGAGGAAGTCGATGCCAGGCACGGCGGCGATGGCTGCCGCCTGTTCAAGGGCGGCCGGGCTCTCGATTTGGGCGATGAGGAAGGTCTCGGCATTGGCCTGTGCCACATACTCGGCGGCGGGGGTCAGGCCGAAGGGGTTGTCTGGGCCGATGCCGTCGAGGCCGCGTTCGCCAAGCGGCGGGAACTTTGCCCAGCGCACGATTTCAGCCGCCTCGGCGGCGGACTCGCAGCGCGGATACATGATGCCGCGAGCCCCCGCTTCCAGCAGGCGGGCCATGCGGGCGAACTCGCCCTTGCCAGGACGGGCGACGATGTCGGCGGCACCGCCGGCTCGGGCCGCGCGAATCAGTTCGGCGGCGCTCTCGACACTGAGGCGCTGGTGTTCCAGGTCGAGCCAGATGGCGTCGAAGCCGAGGTGGGCGACGAATTCCGCCACGGTGGGATCGGCGAGGCGGACGGCGACGCCGTGGGCGGCCTGGCCGTTGCGCAGGCAGGCGAGGACTTGGCTGGGGCGGACGGGCATGGCGGCAGTGTCGCGAAATCGCCGAAGTTGACAAGCCCGGCCCGCGCCGGGCCTCAGAGGGTGCGCAGCAGGCGCAGGGTTTCCTCAAGCTGCTTGTGGCCGAGACGCTCGCTGAGGCGCGGGAATTTTCCTCCCAGCATGACCAGCTGGCCGTGGCGGGTGAGCATCAGTTTCCGGTCCTTGATTTCGACCGCGGTGATCCCGGCATGGGCGGCCGCGAGGCGGATGGCGGCACAGGTGAGCAGATTGCGCACGGCGTGCGGCAGGCGATCCCCGAACTGGTCGCGCCACTGCGTCTCCAGTTCGTCGAGCTCGCGGCGTGTCATCACCTCGCCGAGCTGGCGGTAGGCGGTGATTCGCAGGCGTGCATCCTCGATGAAGGCGGCGGGCAGGAAGGCCGGGGTGGCGCCGGGCAGGCCGTCGAGATGGGCCTCGCTCTGCACGAGGAAGTCGGCGCGCAGGCCGACCTCGACCGGACGCGGCACGCGCCGGCCCTGCAGGCGCGCGACGCTCTGCTTGAGCATCTGGCAGTACATATCGAAGCCGACCGCGGCGATGTGGCCGCTCTGTTCGGTGCCCAGCAGATTACCGGCCCCGCGGATCTCGAGGTCGCGCAGGGCGATTTTAAATCCGCTGCCCAGCCCGGTGTACTGCTGAATGGCGTTGACGCGCTTGCGCGCGTCGCCGGCGGTGACCGCTTCACGCGGCAACATCAGGTAGGCGTGCGCGAGCGCGCCGCCGCGCCCGACCCGGCCGCGCAACTGATACAGGTCGGCCAGGCCGAAGCGGTCGGCGCGATCAATGAGGATGGTGTTGGCGTTGGGGATGTCGACCCCGCTTTCAATGATCGTGGTGCACACAAGCACATCCGCATGGCCGTCGACGAAGGTGTGCATGACATCCTCCAGCAGTTCCTCATCCATCTGGCCGTGGCCGGTGATGACGCGGGCGCGTGGGCACAGCTCGCGGATGCGCTGGGCGACCTTCTCGATGGTCATGACCCGGTTGTGCAGGAAGAAGACCTGGCCACCGCGGTCAAGCTCGGCGTCGATGGCCTGGCGAATGACGCGCTCGTCATAGGGACAGACGATCGTCTGCACGGCCTGCTTGCACGGTGGCGGGGTTTCGATCGTGCTCATGTCGCGCATGCCCATCAGGCCCAGGTAGAGGGTGCGCGGGATGGGGGTGGCGCTGAGCGTGAGCACGTCGACGAGACGGAACAACTCCTTGAAGCGCTCCTTGTGGCGAACGCCGAAACGCTGTTCCTCATCGATGACGACGAGGCCGAGGTCCTTGAACTGGACGTCCTTGGAGATGACTCGGTGGGTGCCGACAACGATGTCGACACTGCCGTCGCGCAGGCCGGCCAGGATGGACTTTTCCCGCCTCCTGGGTGTCAGACGGCAGAGCATCTCGACGGTGACGGGGAACTCGCTCATGCGCTCGCGCAGGGTGCTCCAGTGCTGCCGGGCGAGGACGGTGGTGGGCACCAGGATGGCGGCCTGCTTGCCGCCCATGACCGCCTTGAAGGCGGCGCGGATCGCGACCTCGGTCTTGCCGAAGCCAACGTCGGCGCAGAGCAGGCGGTCCATGGGCCGGTCCGACTCCATGTCGCGCTTGATCTCCTCGACGCAGCGCAGTTGGTCGGGGGTCTCGTGATAGAGAAAGGAATCCTCGAACTCCGCCTGCCATTTCGAGTCGGGCGGATGCGAGCAGCCCTTCAGGCTGCGGCGTTCGGCGCTGATGCTGAGCATGCGGGCGGCAAAGGCCTCCACGCTTTTTTCGGCGCTTCGGCGGGTCTTTTGCCAGGCGCCGCCGCCCAGCTTGCTGAGCGCCGGCGCACGGCCGCCGATGCCGACATAGCGGCTGACCTGATGGGCCTGTGCCGCAGGCACGAAGAACCTGGCACCCTCGGCGTAATTCAGCACGAGGACTTCCTCGCTGCGGCCACCGACCGTGCGCTGTTCGAGTCCGCCGTACCGTGCGACCCCGTGCTCGGCGTGCACGACAATGTCGCCGCTGTTCAGGTCGCGCAGAATGTCGCGCGCCTTGCGCAGCATCTCGGGGTCGTCGAGCTTGGAGCCGCGCACGCGCCGCACGGGGGCATGGCGGCCGAAAATTTCGGCGCCGCTCAGGACTGCCAGACGGGCCAACGGCAGGGTGAAGCCGCGGTACAGCAGGCCGAGTGCGGTCTCCAGAGGCCCGGTTTTCAGACCGGGCACCAGCTCGGTGAAACGGTCGCGCTCGGCCTCGTTGGCGAAAACGACCACCACCCGCCAGCCATCCTCGCGCCACTCGCGCACCTGGCGGGCGAGCTGATCGCGCCGCGTCTCGTTGAGAACGAAGTCGGAGGCGTCAAAGACGCCGAGCGGGTTGGCGTGAATGGCGGTGGTGAAGTCTTCGGAGGCACCCGCGGCCGGATGGCTGGCGACGCGTGCGACGGCGGGCAGGCCGGCATCGGTCCCGATTTCAACCACGAGGTCGTCGGGGCGCAGGTGATCGCGCACGCGGCCGGTGGCTTCCGCATCATCGGCCTGCAGAAGGACATCGACGTGGTCCATGCGCCGCACGGAGGCCTGATGATGAAGGTCAAAGGCGCGGATCGACTCAATGCAGTCGTCGAACCATTCGACGCGCAGAGGTTCCTCGGCGTGCCAGGGAAAGAGGTCGACGATGCCGCCGCGGCGGGCGAACTGGCCGCGTTCGGCAACCACGGGCACCCGTTCGCAGCCGGCGAGTTCGAGTTCGGCGAGGAAGGTTTCCAGCGGCAGCTCCGCGCCGGGTTCGAGACGCCTCCGACGGCTCGAGAGACGGGTGGCATCCGGGGCCTCCTCCTCCAGGCTGTCGACGCAGAGCAGCAGCGCGCGCGGCGCCCCGGCCTCCTGCCAGCGGGCGAGGGCGGCGATCCGTTCCGCGGCGAGGTCGGGGTCCGGCAGGGCGGCGTCCACCGGCAGGCCCAGGCGCGGACAGAACAGCGCCGCTGTTCCCCAGACGCCAAGCCCGGTCAGCAGGGCCTCTTGCGTGCGGGCATCGGGGCAGAGCAAGCAGACGCGCCGGCCGGGTGTGCGCCGTTCAAGCACTTCCAGCACGACGGCGGCGGCGAAGGCGAAGGCCTCGGGGGTGACATGCTCCAAACGCAGCGTGTCGCTGGTCACGTGGGGGGTGAGGGCATCGGCGGCGGAGGTTACCAGGGTGTGCAACACCTCCCGCCCGCGATCGGGGGCGGTTGGCGCGGGCTTGTCCTGAAGCGCTGCCTTGTCCAAGAGGGAGAAGGGAACGTGCCGCTTCGGCGCCGGGGTGCGACGATTATTTTCCGGCTTGAGTTCGCGGCATTTTTCTGATGCAATGGCGGCGATTTCAACAGGAGGAGATTCTCATGAAAACACGATGTTTGGTGAGTGGGTTGGTGGCGGGATGGTTGCTGGTGGGTGCGGCCGGTGCTGCGGATGACACGCAGGTCCTCTTTCAGATGGGGCGGGCGGCTTTCTACAAAGGCGATTTCGAGCAGGCTCATGAACTGCTCCGGCAGGTTGAGGCGCGTCAACCCAACCATTTTGAGACCAAGGCACTGCTGGCGCAGATTCGCGCCCAGATGAAGCCCGGGTCAGGCTTGCTGAAAAAGACCTATGCCGGCGTGAACCTGCAGAAGGTCGAGTTCGCCGAGGTCACCCTCGAGGAGGCCGTGCAGGCCCTGCGCGTGCTAGCCAGGAATGCCACGGAAGGCCGGGTGAGCCCAAACTTCATCATCAAGGGCGAGGACTTGAGAAACAAGGTCGTCAGCCTGCATCTGGAGGGCATTCCGCTTAGCGAGGCGATCGAGTATCTCGCGCGCCTGAGCGGGGCTCGTCCGGTCTATGAGGCCCACGCCGTCGTGTTCCAGCCCGCGGCGGGTTAGACCGGTGGCAAGTGCCGCGGAGGTCCGGGGTGTGGAGGCCCTGGCTCCGTGGCTTCAGATCGCGGCGGCGGCGTCTTCGAAATCGTCCTCGGCAACCGACTTGAGGATCATGCCGGCGGCGACGGTGTTGTTGGTCTGCTCGTCAACGAGGATGAAGCTGCCGGTGATGCGGTTTTCGGCGTAGGCATCGAAGAAGACGGGCGTGGCGCAGCGGATGCGCACGCAGCCGATGTCGTTCAGGGCGAACTCCTGGCTGTCCTGGCTCTTCTCCAGGGTGCTGATGTTCACCTTGTAGAGGACGTCGGTGACGATGGCGCGCACGTCGTTGGTGGTGTGGCGCAGGTGGAAGCGGCTGCGCGGCTTGAGCGGCTTCTTGTCGCTGAACCAGCAGATCATGGCGTCGAACTCCTGCTCGGTGTGCACGGGTTCGCTGGCCTTGACGATCATGCCGCCGCGGCTGGTGTCGATCTCGTCGGCGACAGTCAGGCTGTAGCTAAGCTGGGGAATGGCCTCCTCCTGCGGGCCGGCGAAGGTGTGGATGCCGGTGATGCGGGTCTTCATGCCCGAGGGCAGGACGCTGACCTCGTCGCCGACACGGAAGGTGCCGCTGGCCATGCGACCGGCGAAGCCGCGGTAGTCATGCAGGTTGCCGAGCTTGGGGTCCTCGGCGTCGGAGATCGGGCGAATGACCCACTGGACGGGAAAGCGCGCCTTGTCGGCGGCGGTTTCGGCCCGCACCTGCACAGTCTCGAGATGTTCCAGCAGGCTCGGGCCGTCGTACCAGTCCGTGTGGGGGGAGCGATCGACAACGTTGTCGCCGTTGAGGGCACTGATCGGGATGGGGCGGATGTTCGGCGTGTGCTCCAACCCCTTGGCGAAGGCCATGTAGTCGGCGACGATTTTCGTGTAGGTGTCCTCGTCGAAGTCGACGAGGTCCATCTTGTTCACCGCCAGGACGATCTGGCTGATGCGCAGCAGGCTAGCCAGGTAAGTGTGGCGCATCGTCTGCTCGATGACGCCGAGGCGGGCATCGATGAGGATGATGGCGAGGTCGGCGGTCGAGGCGCCGGTGACCATGTTGCGGGTGTACTGGATGTGCCCCGGCGTGTCGGCGATGATGAACTTGCGTTTCGGCGTTGCGAAGTAGCGGTAGGCCACGTCGATGGTGATGCCCTGTTCGCGCTCGGCACGCAGGCCGTCGGTCAGCAGGGCCAGGTTGACGTGGGCGTCGCCGCGGCGCTTGGAGGATTCCTCGACGGCAAGCAACTGGTCTTCAAAGATGGACTTCGAGTCATACAGCAGGCGGCCAATGAGCGTGCTTTTGCCATCGTCCACGGACCCGGCCGTGGTGAAGCGCAGCAGGGAGGATTCGGCGGCGTCGACGACGGGAGCCGGGTTGGGGAAATCGGAGATCGGGGATGACATGAAAGATGGGGGATCAGAGATGGAACATCGAAGGTGGCGGTCTCAAAAATACCCTTCCTTCTTGCGGTCCTCCATGGCGGTTTCGGAGCGCTTGTCGTCGGCGCGGGTGCCACGCTCGGTCTGTCGGGCGGCGGCCACTTCGGCAATGATCTCATCCAGGGTGGCGGCGGTGCTTGCCACGGCGCCGGTGCAGGTGGCATCGCCGACGGTGCGGAAGCGAATGACGCGCTCGGCCACACGCGGCTTCTCCTCGTCCAGCAGGGGGATGAAACCGGTCTCGGCATCCAGCAGCTGGCCGTGGCGCTCGATGATGCGGCGGGTGTGGCTGAAGTAGAGGCTGGGCAGGGGGATGTTTTCCTGGCGGATATACTGCCAGACGTCCATTTCCGTCCAGTTGCTGAGCGGGAAGACGCGGAAGTGCTCGCCGAAGTGCTTGCGGCCGTTGAAGATGTTCCACAGTTCGGGTCGCTGATTCTTGGGGTCCCATTGGCCGAACTCGTCGCGGTGGCTGAAGAAGCGCTCCTTGGCGCGTGCCTTTTCCTCGTCGCGGCGGCCGCCGCCGAGGCAGGCGTCAAACTGGTGTTCCTCAACCGTGTCAAGCAGGGTGACGGTTTGCAGCTTGTTGCGGCTGGCGTAGGGGCCCTTCTCCTCCTGGACGCGGCCGTCGTCGATGCTTTTCTGCACGCTGCCGACGACGAGTTGGGCGCCGATCTCCTCGACGAACCAGTCGCGGTAGGTCATTGCCTCGGGAAAATTGTGTCCCGTGTCGACATGCAGCAGCTTGAAGGGCATTTTTGCCGGGTGGAAGGCCTTGCGGGCCATCCAGGCCATGACAATCGAGTCCTTGCCGCCGGAGAAGAGCAGGGCGGGATTGGAGAACTGGGCGGCGGTTTCGCGCAGGACGTAGATGGCCTCGGACTCGAGAAATTGCAGGTGCGTGATGGCGGACATGTCGGGAACAGGGAATCTTTGGTGCAGAATCAGGCTTTGTCAGTCACCAGTTTGGCGTGAAGGCCGCACTCATGTTTTTCGTCGCCCTTGGCCGGATCGTAATAAGTCAGCTCGTTGGGCAGACCGTGCTCGGCAAGATAGGCCTCCAGGTCGGCCGGGGTCCAGTCGAGGATGGGGTTGACCTTCAGACAGCGAAACTTGGCGTCCCACATGACCGGCTTGAGGGTGGCCGCTCGCTGCGGGTTTTGCTCGCGGCGCAGGGCGGTGATCCAGACGGCAGGGGCCAGTTTGGTCATGCCGCGCTCGAACGGTTCCAGTTTCATGATGCGGCTGAACGACTCAACCCGCTCGACCTCGTCCGGCATCGGCACCTGGCCGCCGTTGACGGCGAGCCAGTGGGCGCTGGTCATGCGCGGGAGATAGGGCTTGAGGTTCAGGCCCAGGCGGGTCCGGCAGGCTTCGGCGAAGCGGTAGGTTTCCGGCAGATTGGTGCCATGATCGACCCAGAGCACCGGCACGTCCGGGCTCAGCGAAGCGGTCAGGTGCAGGATGACCGCTTCATACGGGCGGAAATTGGTGGTTACCACAGCGGGCCCTTGCTCGAGCGCCCATGCCAGAATGTCCTGGGGAGAGGCCGTCTGAAAGCGGTCGTTGAGGGGTTGCAATTCGGCGTCGGTCATTAAAAACCCTATTCTTGATAAATTAACTATGCAATCGCGAAATTGCGCAAAAAAACGCTCCCTGTTTCCGGAAAAGTACGGCTTTACTCGCCGGGGTGTGACCTTAGGGTGTTGGGATGTCGCTCCCCGATGACACTCTCTCCCGCCTCGGAGCCGAGGTGGCGCTGCCGAAGATCGATCGCGCGCTCAAGGACTTGTGGGCCGACGACGAGACAAAGACCCGGGCGTCCCTGATCAATTTCGCCATCTACAGCGAGGATCCCGACGCCTTGCAGGCGAATGTCGAGCGACTGGACCAGATCACTGCTGAGCATGCCTGCCGGGCGCTGCTGATTCTTTGTCTGCCGGAGGCGGGGCCGCCACGGGCGCGCGCCTGGATCAATGCCCTGTGCCGTCCCTACCAGGGGCGCCAGGAGGTCTGCAGCGAACACCTCTCCTTTCTGCTCGAGGGCGGCGATGCCGCCCAGGTGCAGAACATCGTCTTTGCCCATCTCGACGCCGATCTGCCCCTCATCGTCTGGTGGCAGGGTGGGCTGACCCAGAATTTTGAGGAACGGCTCTACAGCCGCATCGGCACGCTCATTGTCGACAGCAGTTCGTGGGCGGACCCGCGCGCGGAATTCGCCCGTCTGGCCGCGGTGCGCGCGGACCGCAGCGCCAGCTTCGATGTGCGCGACCTGAGTTGGACGCGCAGTCATTTTCTGCGCACCGCACTCGCCGCCAGCTTCCAGGACACCAATGCCCGCCGACTGTTGCCGCTGGTGGAGACGGTTGAAATCAACCATGCGCGGGGCCAGCGCTGCGCCGCCCTGCTGCTGGCGGGTTGGATCGCCCACCGCATGGGGGCGCAACTGGTGGCGAATGCCAAAGAACTCGAGTTCGTCAGGCCGGACGGTGGGCTTCTGCGCGCCCGACTGGCGGAACATGGCACTGAGGGTTGCGCGCTGCAGGAGCTCAAGCTAGCCGGACCCGGGTTAAGCGTGCAAATCACGCGCGACGGCGCCTCGGCCTTTGTCCATGTTTGTGCCGACTGCGAGGGCCATGCCCATGAGGAGATCCTGCCAGCCGACGTGGTTGGCGAGGCCGAACTCATCGCCGAGCAGCTCAGTCGTGCCGGTGGTGGAACCCACTATGCCTCGGTGCTGCCACTGATGGAGGACTTGCTGGCGCGCGCCGGTTGAGAACCGGTCAGGCGAAGACCGGTTTTTTCCAGATGGGCACGCGCGTCTTGATTTCGGCGAGGTAATGCCGGCAGAGTTCGAAGGCTGCGGCGCTGTGACGCGTGCGCACGCGGATCAGGATGGAGGGCTCACCTGCGGCGACGAACCCCAGCCGGTGCTGGATGAAGACTTCATGGTCCTCCCGGCTGCTGCGGGTGGTGGCGACCAGTTCCGCCAGTTGCTTTTCCGCCATCGGCAGGTAGGCGCTGTACTCAATGCCGGAGATGGGGCGGCCGTTCTCGAGCTCACGCACGACGCCGAGAAATCGCGCCTCGGCACCGAGGCCGGGACTGAAGGTCGGCGTGGCGTCCGGGATGGGATCGGGGGCGAGAAGGAAGTCCAAGGCGGGCTATCCAAGACCGATCAGCGCCCCGCGCAAGCCGTTCCTTGCGCCTTGTGTTGACAGCCGCACCCCTGACGCTAGTTTTGCCCGAATGCCCGGCCGCGCCCCTTCCACCTACCTGGTTCCGCTCATGCGCGGACTGTTGGTTGCGGCGCTTTGTCTCTCCCTGGGCATTCAATGGGCCCTGCTGCAGAGTGTGGCCTGGACGGGCATGCTGATTTCCTGGTCGCAGGAGGTTTCCCTGGTCGAGGCGGTGAAAAACACCTTTGACGGCGAGCATCCCTGCCCGCTTTGCAAGGCCGTTGAGTCCGGTCGCAAGGAGACGCCGAAATCGGCATCCACCAAGCCAGTCAGGCTCGACGCGGTGCTTGTCTCCACGGTCCGGTTGGTGGCTCCGGTGGCGCAGCCCTTTGCGCATGCCGCCTGGCGGGGAGTCCCCGCGGATGGCCATCCCGGAACGCGACATCGGCCGCCAAGAGGTGGATTGACGGTGCTTGTTTGAATGGCCCGTGCCCGGTCGGCACGAGCCGATCCGTCGTTGGGTGTGCCCTGCAGTTGCACCCCTCCTCCCTCAACCGGAGACCGGCCGTGCCGGCTCCACCCCTGCCCATGAAACCGTTTCTTTGCCTCTGGCCCTTCGCGGGCCTCCTGACCTTCACCTCTCTGTCGGCGCAGACTGCCGCCCCGTCTTCCACCCTGCCTGAAGTCCTGGTCACCGCGCGCCCCCCCGATCCTTCGCGCACCGTTCCCAGCCTGGAAACCCGCCGCCAGGAACTCCTCGCCAGCACCCCCGGAGGCGTTGCCGTCGTGGATGCCGAGGATTACAAGCGAGGTCGATCCACCACCCTCAAGGATGCCCTCGATTTCGCGCCTGGCGTCTTCATTCAGCCGCGTTTTGGCGCGGAGGAGAGCCGGGTGTCCATCCGTGGCTCCGGCATTCAGCGCACCTTCCATGGCCGCGGCCTGAAACTCATGCAGGATGGTTCGCCGCTTAACCTTGCCGATGGGGGTTTTGACATGCAGGCCGTCGAGCCGCTGTCCGCCCGCTACATCGAGGTGTTCCGTGGCGCCAATGCCCTGCAGTTTGGCTCGACCACCCTCGGCGGCGCCATCAACTTCGTTTCACTGACCGGCCATGAGGCCGCTTCGCTGCAGGCGCGTTTTGAGGCCGGCAGCTTCGGCAGTTATCGCGGGCAGCTCAGTTCGGGCGGCGTGTTTGGCGATTCCGATGTCTATGCCAGCTACAGCTACAACGAGACCAACGGCTACCGCGACCACGCCCGCCAGGACAGCCAGCGCGTCTTCGCCAACTTCGGACAGCGCTTGAGCGAGAGCGTGGAGACGCGTTTCTACGTCACCTATGTGCGGACCGACTCACAGTTGCCGGGCAGCCTGACCCTGCGCCAGCTGGAGCGGCGTCCGGACATGGCGAATCCCGGCAATGTCCGGTTCAACCAAAAGCGCGATTTTGAGCTGTTCCGGCTCGCCAATCGCACGGTGTGGTCCGACGACATCCATCGGCTGACACTGAGCACCTTCTGGTCTTGGAAGGATCTTGACCACCCGCTGATCTCCTTCGGCCCCGGCTTCCGTCTCGGGCCGGGCGTGATCGACCAGCTCAGCAACGATCTCGGCATGGACCTGCGCTACGATTCGCTTGCCGACCTCGCCGGCCACCGCAACCAGTTCACGGTCGGCCTCGGCCATGTTTACGGGCTCACTCAGGACAACCGCTTCGCCAACGTGCTCGGCCAGCGCGGCGGTCGCACGGCGGAGAACCAGCTGACGGCCACCAACCTTGACCTTTACGTCCAGGACACCTTTCACCTGACCGACACGCTCGCCGTCGTTCTTGGTGCTCAGGGCAGCTACGCCGACCGCGACTTCGACGAGCAGCGCCGCTTCGGCTCCGACAACAGCGACCGTCAGGAGTACTGGGGCTTCAGTCCAAAGCTTGGACTGCTCTGGGACGCCGCGCCTGAGGTGCAGTTCTTTGCCAATCTCAGCCGCAGCTTCGAGCCGCCGTCGTTCGGCGAGCTTACCGCACTCGGCGGCACGCCGGGACTCATAGATCTCCAGGCGCAGCGGGGCACCAGTCTGGAAATCGGCACGCGCGGCAGCCACGGTCGCGTGCGCTGGGACGTCGCCTGGTACTACACTTGGCTGGACAACGAGCTTTTTGCCCTCGGTGTGCCGGGGGTCAGCGCCACCCAGACCGTCAACGCCGGACGCACGATCCGTCATGGTGTCGAGGCACTGCTCGACTTCGATTTGGTGCGCGGCTTGTTCACCTCCGAGCGTCCCGATGCCGCCGGCAGGCAGGGAACGGAAGCGGGGCGTGCCGGCGACCGTCTGTTCCTGCGCCAGTTTTACCTCTTCAACGACTTCCACTTCGACGGCGACCCCGTCTTCGCGAACAACGAGTTGCCCGGCATACCGCGTCACTTCTACCGCGCCGAACTGCTCTATGAACATCCCAGCGGCTTCTATGCCGGACCGAACGTCGAGTGGGCGCCGCAGAGTTACTTTGTCGATCTGGCCAACACTCTGGAGGCCGACGGCTACGCTCTGCTGGGCTTCAAGCTCGGCTACCGAACCCGGAAGGGCCTGTCTTTCTTCGTCGAGGCGAAGAACCTGACCGATGCCACCTACGCGGCCACGACCGGGGTCGTGACCACAGCCACGCCGGCGAGTGCCGTCTTTTTCCCGGGTGACGGCCGCGCGCTGTTTGCCGGCATCGAATGGAAATGGTGATCCCGCCGCCTCTGCCGGCCCTGTGCCGGCGGCTGCTTCCTATGCCCCTCATGAACAAACAGACCCTTCGCAAGGCCCACCGCTGGCTCGGCCTCGTCTTCAGCCTCAGCATCCTGATGGCCGCCGGCAGCGGCGTCATCCACAATGTCATGACCCGCACCCAGTCACCGCCACCGCCGGCCCTGCCGAGCGGGGCGCTCGACGTTGCGCCGATCCGTCTCGGGGTCGCAGACGCCGTGGCCAGGCTGCCTGCTGATGCGCAGGCGGTCAGTGCCGTCAACGTCCGCGGCATCGGCGGCCGGCCCTGGTATCAGATCTATCCGCAGGGCGGCGGCCCGGCGCAGTACGTCAGTGCCGAGGACGGCCGGGTCGATCCCGCCCAGGATGAGGCCTACGCCGCCCAGATCGCCTCCGCCTTCCTCGGTGGCGCGAAGGTACGCAAGGTTGCCTTTCTGACCGCCTTTGACACTGAGTATCTGAACATCTTCCGACTCCTGCCGGTTTATCGCTTCGAGCTTGATGACGCCCTTCACACCCGCGTTTACGTCTCCACGGCCACCGGCAGCGTCACGCGTCACACGGACGACAATCGCCAGTTTGAGGCGCGGATTTTCACCAATTTCCACAAGCTTGGATTCATCCCCGACAAGAACCTGCGCGATCTCGTCCTGACGGCTCTGACCGGGGCCACCTGTGTGGTTGCCCTGCTCGGAGTTGCCCTGTTCTTCGCCACTCGGCCGCGTAAAAAATCCAATTCCTGATTGCCTGCAGAGGCTTTGAAGAGTTATGTCGTGCCTCGCCGTGTTTTGCGGTTGAGCCCATGAGAAAAACCCCCGTCGAGCAATCCCGACTCATCGCCGACGTCATTTTGCACGTGCGGAGCGGACGAGCGACTTCCCGTCGTGGACTGGCGAATGAAATGGGGCTGTCGCCCTCGACGACCGGCTTATATGTGGACATGCTGCTGGCCGGCAACCTACTCGTGGAGGACGGACTCGAACAGGGACCGGTGGGTCGCCCGAAGCGCCGGCTTGGCACGGTGCCGGAAGCCGGCTGGTTTGCCGGGGTCGAATTCCATGCCGGACGGGTTCAGGCGGTGAGGGTGGATTTTTCCGGTCGGCACGCACATACCCTTCAGCGGCCACTTCCGGCCGGAAGTGGCCGTGACCGGGTGCGGCAGGAACTGGCTGCAGCAGTGCGCGCCCTCGCCGCCACCGCGCCGGGTCGACTGCTGGGGATTGGCGTTGGGGCCCCCGGAGTTGTCGATCCCGTGCGAGGCATCGGTTTGCAATATGATTTCATTCACGATTGGCGCGACGTCCCCGTGGCGGCCCCGCTGGCGGTGGATTTTGGTGTGCCGGTGACCCTTGAGAACAACCTTCGCGTCATCGCCCTTGCCGAGCGCTGGTTTGGCGGCGGCCGTGACCTAGATGACTATGTCGTGCTCGGTCCCCGGCGTGGATTCGGGGTCGCCATCATGCATCGTGGCAGCCTTTTCAGCGGTGCCCACCAGGCGGCGGGCGAGGTCGGCAACTGGGCCTGGCCGGGCGGTGGAGAAATGCATGACGCCCTGTCCGCGCCCGCCGTTTGGAGGCGGCTTGCTGGCGTCGATGGGCCGGCGCCGGAGGAATTGCACGTTGCCCTCGCTGCGCTGGCGGATCAGCCGGCCGGCCATGAGGTGGCGACTGATTTTGCACGGGTCATCGGTTGGCTGCAGCTCCTGCTCGATACCGAGGTGTTTTTCCTGCACGGGCCGTTGACCGCCCTGGGGGCCGGTTTCTGGAACGAGGTGGCGGCCCAGGCTACGGTTCTCATGCCGCGGCTGCGCGGGCGGCTGCCGCGCATCCTGGTGTCCGATCTCGATGATGCCGCCGGGGCGCTCGGGGCGGCCAGTCTGGCCATGGAGAGCTGGCAGCCGGCGGTCTGAGTCCACTGGAGGCCTGGACTTGAACGCGGCGTTGTCCCGGCCATGCTGTGGCCATGGAACGCAGACGACTCGGCCGCAGCGGCCTCGTGGTGACAGATCTTTGCATGGGCACGATGACCTTTGGTCTTCAGGCCGATGAGGCGGAATCCTTTGCCATTCTGGATCGCGCCTACGACGCCGGCATCGACTTCTATGACGCCGCGGAGATGTATCCGGTGCCACCGAGCGCGGAACGCTTCGGGATCACGGAGGAAATTGTCGGCCGCTGGCTGCGGACCAAGCCGCGCGGACAGGTCATCCTCGCCACCAAGGTGACCGGGCCCGGGCACGGCTGGTTTCGACCGCCGGTGCGTGGTGGGTTCACCGCCCTGGACCGTCGCCAGATCCGTCAGGCCTGCGACGACAGCCTCCGTCGGCTGCAAACCGACTACATCGACCTGTATCAAACTCACTGGCCGGACCACGGCATGCGCCAGGAGGACACCCTTGCCGCCCTCACCGAGTTGGTGAACGAGGGCAAGGTGCGCGCGATTGGCTGCAGCAATGAGACGAGCTGGGGTCTGATGAAGAACCTCTGGGCCTCGGAAAAGCACGGCCTGACGCGCTTTGACACGGTGCAGAACAATTTCTCGATCATCAACCGCCGCTGCGAAAACGAACTGGCCCAGGTCTGCCGCATGGAGGGCGTTAGCCTGTTGCCCTACTCGCCGCTCGGCGGTGGCGTCCTCGCCGGCAAGTATCAGGACGGCGCCCTGCCGGACGGTGCCCGTTTCAGCGATTACCTGCGCGGCGGTGGTGAACGCCAGCAGCGCATGGCGCGCCGCTTTGTCAATGCGCGCACCCTGGCGACCGTTGAACGTCTGCAGGCCATTGCCGGCGATCTCGGTGTCAGCGTCGCCGCCCTCGCCCTTGCCTGGAGCCGCCAGCACGACTTTGTCGCCTCGACCATCTTCGGTGCCACGACGGTCGCGCAACTCGAGGAAAACCTGCGCGCTGCCGACCTGATCCTGGATGACGCCACCCTGCGGCGGATTGACGCCATCGAGGAGGAAATGCCCAACCCGATGACCGAGGACGGCCTGCGCCGGCTCTGAGGGGCCACGGCGGAGGCTTGACCCGGCCGGGCATCCGCTTTAGAGCATTCGGACCATGAGTGCTAAACCTCTCGAAGGAAAGACCGCCCTAGTTTTCGGAGTCGCCAACAAGCGCAGCATTGCCTGGGCCATCGCCCAGGCCTGGGCCGAGGCCGGTGCCAAGCTGATTTTCAACTACCAGGGAGAGCGCCTGAAGGAGAATGTCGAGGATCTGGCCGGCACCTTTGGTTCCGACACCCCGCTCTTTCCCTGCGACGTCACCAAGGACGAGGAGGTCGATGTCTTTTTCGACAAAGTCGCCGCGCTCACGCCGAAGGTGGATCTCCTGCTGCACAGCATTGCCTTTGCGCCCAAGGAGGCGCTGGAGGGGGATTTCCTCAACACCAGCCGCGACGCCTACCTGACCGCCCACAACATCAGCGCCTACTCGCTGGTCCATCTCGCCCGCAAGGCCGCGCCGCTGATGACCGACGGCGGCAGCATCATCGCGATGAGTTACTACGGCGCTGAGAAGGTCGTGCCGCACTACAACGTCATGGGCGTTGCCAAGGCCAGCCTTGAGGCCAGCACCCGCTATCTGGCCTACGACCTCGGCAAAAAGAAGATCCGCGTCAACTGCATCAGTGCCGGCCCGGTCAACACCCTTGCCGCGCGCGGCATCGCAGGTTTCGGCTCGATGCTCAAGCACTATGACGAGCATGCACCGCTGGGTCGCTCCTGCGAACCTAAGGAACTCGGCGCCACCGGCGTCTTCCTTGCCAGCGATGGCGCGGCGTCGATCACCGGCCAGGTGATTTACGTCGACGGTGGCTACCAGATCATGGGCATGTGATCTGGGATGGGGAGTTCCAGGTTTAAAGTTTAAGGTTTTGAGTTTCAGAGAGTGGCCGGTGGCGGTTTTGCCGCCTGCGGTCACCTGTTTTTGCAGCCCAGCGGAAGGACAGAACATCTAACGCGGAATGGCCAATGTCCAAGTTTGGGAATTGGAGGGAAATTGGGCCTAGCTTATTGGCTGTTGGGCCTTCGGCTTGAAATCCCAGTTCAGGGTTTCTGCGCCGGTGGCTCGTTGGCGGGCGGCAGCGCGGATGGCTCGCCCGCGTTGAAGGCGCCGAACACCAACACCCCCTTGAGGGCATCCGCCGCTCGTTCCAACTGGCGGTCCCCCAGCGAGGCGATTTCGATGGCCGCCGCCTCTCCGGTGCCATGACGCAGGCGCCAGCGCGCCACCTTCTGTTCCTCGTCCGGAGTCAGGCCGGAGACGATGTCCGGGGTGACGCCGTGTTCGTGAATGGTGCGGTGGCTTGGCGTGTAGTACTTCGCCGTGGTCAGGCGCATGGCGGCGCCGTTCTTCATCGGCAGGATGCTTTGCACGGAGCCCTTGCCAAAGCTGGTGGTGCCAACGACGAGGGCGCGCTTGAGATCCTGTAGGGCGCCGGCGACGATTTCCGCGGCGCTGGCGCTGGCGTGGTTGATGAGCACCGCCACCGGGAATCGTCGGGGCGGGCGGCCGTCGCGCATGGGGGTGCGGTAGGGAGGCGGGTTTTGCGCGGCGAATCGGCCTTCCGTGGTCACTACGACCGTGCCCTCGGGCAGAAATTCGCCGCACACGGCGACCGCGCTGTCGAGCAGTCCGCCGGGATTGTTGCGCACGTCGAGAACGAGGGCCTGCAACCCGGCCTTCTCCAGTTCATCGAGGGCGGCAGCCAGGTCTCGGGCGGTGGACTGGGTGAACTGGGACAGGCGCACGTAGCCGATCTTGGCGCTGCCTGCCAGCTTGGGCGTCAGCAGCATGGCATCGTGCACGGAGGTCTCGGTCAGTGCCTCGCGGGCGAGGCGGAATTCCAGGAACTGGCGGGTGCCGGGGCGGCGCAGGGTCAGGCGAACCTCTTCGCCGGCGCGCCCTTCCAGCAGTTGCATGGCCTCGGCGACGCCGACACTGTCGGCGAGCACCTCGTTGATTCGCACGATTTGGTCGCCGGCGAGAACCCCGGCGCGGCCGGCCGGGCCATCCTCCCGAACACTGATGAGGGTCAGCACGCCCTCGCGCAGCGCAACGGTGATGCCCACCCCTTCCGAGGTGTCGCTCTGCTCACGCTGCAGATCCTCAAAGAGGGTGCGTCCCATGTATTCACAATGCGGATCGAGGCGGCGCAGCATGCCCTCCAGGGCACCCTCCACCAATTCGGTGAAGGTGACCCGCGATTCATCCACGTAATTCTGGCGGATCATCTCCATCGCCCGGGTCAGCAGTTCGATTTGGCGGTAGGCGTCCGCGGGAGGTGGCGCCTTGGCGGCGGTGGCAGCGGGGGGCTGAGACGGTGCGGCTGCAGCCTGCTCGGCGGCCGGTGCCGAACGCAGAAGGATCAATAGGCTGACGGCCAGGAACGGGCGCATGACGGCAGTTTGCATCAGGTATGTGCCGAGGAAACCGGAAAATGCACGCCGGCTTCAGGGCGGTGATGAGCCGTTGGGCTGCAGTCTTGCGCGCGCGTCGCGGTAGTTTTGACGGAGATCGCGCAAGCCTTCCGGCAGTCCGGGCTCGTCCGTATCCGGGGGTTCGGCTCCGTCCCGCAGCAGGGCAAGTTCGCGCTGAAGATACGGCAGCACATCGAGTTTGACCTGGTTGAGCGCCGTTTGTGCCGCAGCCTGGACCGACTGAACATAGAGTGTGCGCAGTTCTTCAAGCGGCGACGGTGGCAAAGGCACGGGCTTGACCGTTGGAGCCTGCTGGGACAGTGCCGGCACAGGCGGAAGAGCCCCCATCACGGCAGCGGGAATGGGCGGTTCGGCGGGCTCCACCGCGCCTGCCGGGTGGGGTGGGAGCGCGCCCGGGCGTTCCACGGCCTGCTCAATGACGATGCGGTCCTTGAAATAGTACAGCAGCAGCAGACTGGCGACACTGACGACGGTGATGGTCAGGTGCAGTCCCACCTTCAGGCAGTCCCATAGCAGGGCGTCCAAGCGTTGCAAGAGGCTGGGTCCCGGACGGCACCTGGGAGCCGGTGGGGGGGGCGGTTTCGAGGGCCGTGCCGCGGCGGCGGGAGCCGGTGGCGCGGAGCCCTTTCGCCCTTCTTGCAAGGCTTCAATCAGCGCGGTTCGGACCGCACCGGCATCGGCGAGGGGTTGGGAAGCCTGCGGATCCAAGCAGCGTCGCAGCACCAGGGCAAACGGAGGCGGCAGATCGCGTGAAACCCGGCCTCCCCTTTCCGGCTCCTGACCAGTGAAGAGGACATGCAGGGTGCGGCCGAGGTCCTGCAAATCGTCTTGCAGGTTGCCCGAGTTTGCCAGCAGCCAGGTGCGTTCCCCGCTGGCATTCAACGCCATGCCGGCTCCTGTGAGTTTGAGTTGTCCCGCACTCCCCAAGATCACGGTGCGCGGGTTCAGGCAGCCGTGCACCAATCCGTGCGCATGGAGCGCCTGCAGGGCTTCGCAGAGCTGCAGGGCCGGCCCATAGGCTTGTTTTGGTGTCAGGCGCCCGGCCGCCACCACCTCCGCCAGGGGCACCCCCTCGGCGTGTTCGGTGATCAGGTACAGCGGACCGCCGGCCATGCGCCCGCAGTCATACACCGCCGTCAACAGGGGATGCTGCAGCCGCGCGCGCTGGCGGAAGCGCTCCAGCACGGATTCTTCCGCCTCCGGCTCGCGCAAGATGCGAATGCGGACGAGTCGGTCGAGGGTCTTCTGGCGCGCCAGATACACGGCGCTGTCGCCACCCGAATTGAGACGGCGAAGGACTTCAAACGCCGGCATTCTCGCCGCCAAGTCGCGGAGGGATGGATAAGCCGGGTGGGGGTCGGTCATGGAGATCGGCGGGAGCCGGGATGGGATGGCCCAACGTCGCGCATCGCCCGGCGTGTTCAAGGGCGGGAGTCGAGCCAAGAAGAATTGTCTATTTTGTATATCGACAATATCAATTTTCTTCTTTACCTTTGCGCGACGGGCGGATAGGTTGCAAAGCAAGAATCGCGTTTTTACCCCTTCGCCCCATCGTTCCATGAGCAAAGCCTCCGTAGAAGACATCAAACTCGCCTCCGCCGGCCTCCGCGGCCAGCTTGCCGAGTATTTCGCCGACACCAGCACGCCGAACATCCCGGAAGACGCCAACATCCTGCTCAAGCACCACGGTTCCTACATGCAGGACGACCGCGACCGCCGCGCTCAGCTCGTCAAGGAGAAGAAGGACAAGGCCTGGAGCTTCATGATCCGCAGCAAGATGCCCGGTGGACGCATCTCCGCGGCGCAGTGGCTGATCCATGACGACCTCTGCACCAAGGCGATGGGCAACATGCGCCTGACCAATCGCCAGGGCATTCAGCTGCACGGGGTACTCAAGGGCGGCCTCAAGGAGGTCATCCAGCAGGTCTGCCACAGTGGTCTCTCCACCATGGGTGCCTGCGGTGACGTGGTGCGCAACACCATGGGCCCCGCCGCTCCAATCAAGGACGAGGTGCGCGCCGACAGCCAGCGCCTGACGGAGGAGATCAGCCAGCGCTTTCTCTGGCGCAGCAGTGCCTACGCCGACATCTGGCTTGATGGCGAGAAGATCGAGCCGAACTGGATCCATGATCCGGAGCCGGATGCAGCGGTGCGCGCCGCGACACGGGCCGCGGAGGGCGATGACCCGATCTACGGCAAGCTGTACCTGCCGCGCAAATTCAAGATCGGCGTCGCCATCCAGCCCTGCAACGACGTCGACCTGTTTTCGCAGGACGTGGGTTTTGTGCCGCACGTCGTCGATGGCACGGTCGAAGGCTACACCATCACGGTCGGTGGCGGCTTCGGCATGAGCCACGGCCAGCTTGCCACCCGTCCCTTCCTGGCCCAGCCGCTGCTGTATGTGAAGCGCGCCCACGTGGTTGACGCCTGCGAGGCCATCGTCAGCACCCAGCGTGACCACGGCAACCGCACTGAGCGCAAGAATGCCCGTCTCAAGTACACCGTGCAAAGCATGGGGCTGGACGGTTTCCGCGCCGAAGTCGTGCGTCGCCTGCCCGGCATCGAAACCTTCCCGCCCAAGCCCCTGCACTTCGACACGGTCGAGGATGATCTTGGCTGGCACGAGCAGGGTGACGGCAAGCTGTACTGCGCCGTTTATGTCAACATGGGCCGCATCGCCGACCGCGAGGACGGACCCCAGTACCGCAGCGCCTTCGCCGAGATCGCCCGCGAACTGGATCTGCCTTTCATCGTCACGCCGAACACCAACCTCATCATCGCCGAGGTGGCTCCGGAACAGAAAGACCGGATGGATGCCATCCTCGCCAAGCACGGCGTGGTGCACGCCAATGACGCCGGCTTCACCCGCGCCCGCAAGGTCGCCCACGCCTGCGTCGCCCTGCCGACCTGCGGCCTGGCTCTGAGCGAGTCGGAACGCGCGCTGCCGGGCTTCATGGACCAGATCGACGCCAGCCTGCGCGAACTCGGGCTGGAAAACGAGCCGATCCTTTTCCGCATGACCGGCTGTCCGAACGGCTGCGGCCGTCCCTACAACGCCGATTTTGGTTTTGTCGGTCGCGCCCCCAACAAGTGGGCGATGTTCGTCGGTGGCAGCATCCGGGGCGACCGTCTCGCCGGTCTTGAATTCAAGTCGGTCACGGGCGACGAAATCCCCGCCCGGGTGCGCAGCTTCCTGGAAGCCTTCAAGGAAGGCCGCCAGGATGGTGAAATCTTTGCCGACTGGTTTGCCCGCACCCGCAAGCTCGGAGAGGCGCCGACGCCCGAACAGTTCCATGTCGAACTCGCCGAGCGCGCCGCGCGTCTTGCCGGGCAGAAGGCCCCGGAAGCGGGTTGAAGCCTGCCCAGGGAGTTTTCCTTCACCCGCAGGGCGCCAGCCCTGCGGGTTTTTTGCGATTCAGGAAGTCCAGGCCTGGAACAGCCGGCTCATCATCCAGGCGCAGCCCAGCCAGAGACCCAGCAGCAGGCTGACCAGGGCGGAAAGGATCAGGGCCAGCAGCAGGAAACGCAGGCAGGTGTCGCGCCGAACCTCGCCGCTGCGGCCGGCCTGCCAGGCTTGCAGGAGGCGCAGGTTGCGGCGGTTCGACTTGAAGAAGGCACTCACCACGGGTCCGCCGGCGGGCAGGAAGTCGAACAGGGCGTTGAGCAGCAGGTTGCCGCCCATGCGCAGCAGCACGGACAGACTGACGCCGCAGCGAACGGCCTCCACCAGGATGAGCAGGCCTCCTCCCGAGGCGAGCGCGCTGCCCAGGCCGGGGAAGAGCGCCAGCAACGGGTCGAGGCCAATTTTGAAGTTCGTGCCCGGGATGCGCAGCCAGTCGTCGAGCCAGCGGGCGAGATAGCTTGCCACCGCCGCCTTTTCCTCGGCGTCGGGTGACGGGTCAAACGATTCAGGCATGAATGAAAATAACCCCAAACGGCCTGCATGCCAGCGCCGCATTCCCGGCTCGCCATGGACCGGGCGACTGCGCTAGGCTGGGTTTTAATCCATGGATGCCATCCCCTTCCGACGCGAATGTCATCTTGACCGCCTCGCTTCGGGGGAGGCCTTTGACATCGCCATCATCGGCGGGGGTGCCTCCGGTTTGGGGGCC
Source organism: Prosthecobacter sp. (assembly GCA_030827515.1). Taxonomy (GTDB): domain Bacteria; phylum Verrucomicrobiota; class Verrucomicrobiia; order Verrucomicrobiales; family Verrucomicrobiaceae; genus Prosthecobacter. The sequence goes on from JAUREI010000006.1 coordinate 21,910, forward strand.
GCGCTGGATGCCGCCTCGCGCGGGCACTCGGTGCTGCTGGTCGAGCAGTCCGACTTCGCCAAGGGAACCTCCAGCCGCAGCACCAAACTGGTTCACGGCGGCGTGCGCTATCTGAAGCAGGGCAACGTCGCCCTCGTCCTGGAGGCCCTGCGCGAGCGCGGGCTGCTCTGCCGGAATGCGCCGCACCTGGTGCACAGCCTGCCCTTCGTCATCCCCAGCTACCACTGGTGGGAGGGCCCCTTCTACGGCATTGGACTGAAGGTGTATGACGGCCTCGCAGGCCGGCTTGGGCTCGAACCTTCGCGCTGGCTGACCCGTGAGAATGTGCTGGAGCTGCTGCCCAACCTCGAGCGGGAGGGACTCGGAGGCGGCATCATCTATCATGACGGCCAGTTCGATGACGCCCGGTTGGCCGTCAATCTCGCGCAGACCGCCGCCGAACACGGTGCCGTCATGCTCAACCATCTGCGCTGCGATGGCCTGCTCAAGGAAAACGGTCACGTCTGCGGCCTGCGCCTGGTCGATGAGGAGGGCGGGCTTGAATTCGAAGTCCGCGCACGCGCCGTCATCAATGCCACCGGGGTGTTTGCCGACGCCGTGCGCGCGCTTGACGAACCGGAGGCTCCGCCCCTGCTGAGCCCAAGCCAGGGCATTCATCTGGTTCTGCCCGCCGACTTCCTGCCCGGCAACACCGCCGTGATGATTCCGAAGACCGATGACGGTCGGGTGCTTTTTGCCGTGCCCTGGCACGGCCGGCTGGTGGTCGGCACCACCGACACGCCGGTGAAGCGCCCCGTTCTCGAGCCGCGTGCCCTGCCCGAGGAGATCGACTTCTTGTTCAACCAGATCACCCGCTACCTGACCCGCGACCCCTCGCGCCATGACGTGTTGAGCGTCTTCGCGGGCCTGCGTCCGCTCATCAAGGCCGGCGCCGAGTCCCCCGCCGCGCTTTCGCGCGACCACCTCATTTCGATCTCCGCATCCGGCCTGATCACCCTGGGCGGCGGCAAATGGACCACCTACCGCAAGATGGCCGAGGATGTGGTCGATCATGCCGAGATGGTGGGCGGGCTTGAGCAGCGGGCCTGCATCACCCGGGACTTGCCCGTGCATGGCGCCGGGGGAGCCCCGGCGGACGAGGGGTCGCATCTGCGCGTCTATGGCGCCGATGCCGCCGGCATTCGCTCGCTGGCCGCGTTGGCGCCGGCACTGGGGGCACGCCTGCACCCGCGGCTGGAGTTTTTGGAAGCCGAGGTCATTTGGCACGTCCGCCAGGAGATGGCGCGCACGGTCGAGGACGTCCTGGCCAGGCGCACGCGCGCCCTGCTGCTTGATGCCGGCGCATCCCTCGAGGCGGCACCCCGGGTGGCCGAACTGCTCGCCGCCGAACTGGGTCGCGACGCTTCCTGGCAGGCGCACCAGGTGCGCCTCTTCCATCACCTCGCGCTGGGTTATCTTCTGGACGCTTGACCGTCGGTCAGGCTGCGGCTTCGTCCTGACGCTGCAGGTGTTTCAGGTGGCCGAAGTCGACCAGCTTGCGGGATTGCTCGTCCCACAGGCGCAGGGACAGGCACTTCAGGCTGCTCAGCAGGGTGATGGGTTTGACCTGCTGGAACATCGGATGGGAGTGATGGCAGCGTTCCAGGTTGTAGTTCGGGATGCGCGAACTCAGGTGGTGAACGTGATGGTAGCCGATGTTGCCGGTGAACCATTGCAGGATTTTCGGCAGCTTGTAGAACGAACTGCCCTCCAGTGCCGCGGTCGTGTAGTCCCAGGAATCGCGCTTTTCCCAGTAGGTGTCCTCGTACTGGTGCTGCACATAGAACATCCAGATGCCCGAGGCACCGGCGACCATCGTCACCGGCAGCTGGATCATGAGGTAGGCCTTCCAGCCGATCAGCCAGCAGGCTCCGCCCACCATGGCGGCCAGGGCGAGGTTCATCCAGAGCACCGACCTGCGGTCCTTGCCCTTGGCGGCCGATGAGGGGAAGCGCTGGTAAATCAGGAACATGCCAAGCGGGGCAATCACGAAAAGAACGATGGGATTGCGCGCGAGACGGTAGGCGAATTTCTTCCAGCGCGAGGCTTCCAGGTATTCCTGCACGGTGAGCGTCCAGATGTCGCCCTCGCCGCGGCGGTCGAGATCGCCCGAGGTGGCGTGGTGAACCGAGTGTTGCCAGCGCCAGTGGCCGTAGGGCGTGAAGGTCAGCATGCCGGTGATGAACCCGAGCAGGTCATTGGCGCGCTTGGAGCGGAAAAAGGAACCGTGACCGCAGTCGTGGAAGATGATGAACAACCGCACCACCAGCAGACCGGCGACCACCGACAGGGCCAGGGTCAGTGCGTAGGAGACCTCCAGGCTCCGCCACATGAGATACCAGAGAACGAGGTAGGGGACGAGGGTGTTGGCGACCTGCCACAGCGAACGCGGCAGCGAGGGCACCGCATACTGGGCGATGATGGCCTTCCACTCGGCGATGCCGGGCTGGGACTTCTCTTCGGGGGTGGGCTGGGCGCTGGGCATGGTTGAGATGTTGGCGACGGTAAAACGTTAATCTACACGCCTTTCGTGCGATGCACAATTTGGCAAATATGCCGGTTTTGGCAGAGGGTAAGCCGTTTTTGGTCCACTTTCGACCGTGAAGGGTTCAATCATTGACCACGGGATTGCGGGCAGGCAACCACCTTCAAGGCGGGAGTTCGGATCCCCCCAGCCAGATGCGCCGGACCTTCAACTGCCGGTTGAGCAGCAGCAGATCGGCGCGTTTGCCCGGCTCCAGACTGCCGGTGTCACGGTCGATGCCGACGCGTTCGGCCGGGGTCAGCGAGGCCATGCGCACGACCTCGTGCAGAGGCGCGCCACTGGCCCGGAGCATGACCCTCACCATGTGGTCCATGCCCATGACCGAACTGGCCAGGCTGCCATTGGGCGCCCAGCCGACCCTGCCGTCGCTGTCAAACCAGCTGCCATCCCCCTCCGGACCAAAGCGATAGCGGCCGGGCGGCAGGTCGAGCGCGCGGTTGGCGTCGGTGACCAGGCAGAGCCGCTGCGGCCCCTTCATTCGCCAGGCGAATCGCAGCAACTCGGGTGCCAGATGACAGCCATCGGCGATGACCTCCGTGCTCATCTCTTTTTCCGCGAGGACAAACTCGGCCATGCTGCCGCGCATGGGCACGCCGAGGCGCTGGCGCACCGAGGGCACCGAACTCATGGCGCACCAGAAGTGGTCGACATGACGCATGCCGGCCTTGAAAGCCGCGACCATCTCCGGCCAGCTGGCATTCGAGTGGCCGCAGGTGACCAGGCAGCGTTTGCGCCGGGCCGCATGGTAGAAATCCTGCGCGCCTGGCAGCTCGGCGGCGCAGGTGGCAATGCGGACCAATCCGTCGGCAAAGTAGCGGGCATACTCCCCGGGCCGAGGTTCGCGCCGGCCTTCGACACTGTGGCAGCCAACTTTGTCGGCCGCGAAGTAGGGGCCGTAAAGATGGACGCCGGCAATGCGCGCGCCATCGGCGGCCGACCAAGCCTTTTGCACGGCCGCGCAGGCTCTGAGCATCGCACGGATCTGTGCGGGGGCGCCCGTCGTGGTGGTTGGGAAGAGGGTCGTTGTGCCGTGGCGGGCATGGGCACGGCAGGCTGTTCTCACGGCCGCCGCCGTGCCGTCCATGAAGTCGGCACCGTTGCCACCATGCACGTGCAGATCCACGAATCCCGGTGCCAGAAGATGGTCGCGGGCATCGACGACTTGGGCTTCCTTTGGCCAGCGTTTGCGGGTTCGGCCGACCCATTCCAGCCGGCCGTCGCGGCAGAGCACGGCGCCGTCGTCGAGGATGCGGTCGGGCAGGACGACGCGGGCGCCGGCGAGGACAAGCAGGGAGTTCATCGAAGTCAGTAGTCGCGGAACGGACCCCGCGGTTCGGTGGCGTCCATGGCGGCACGCCAGGCAGCGAATTTCCCGCGCATCATCTCCAGCACCTCGGGCTTTTCACTCGACAGGTCGCGGGTTTCCCCGGGATCGCTGAGCAGGTCGTACAGTCCCTTGCCCTTGGCGGAATCGAGCCACTTCCAGTGGCCAACGCGCGCGGCCCGGTCGCTGCGGCGCTGCCAGAACATCTCCGTGCGCGGCGACGGCTGGTCGCCGCGAAGCACCGGCAGCATGTCGAAACCGTCGAGGTCGAGGTCCTTCGGGGCGGTGGTGCCGGCTGCGGCCAGCAGGGTGGGCAGGATTTCCAGGGAGGTGAGGAATTCGTCGGTGACCCTGCCTGCCGGCACGCGACCCGGCCAGGCAAGCAGGAAGGGCACGCGCAGGCCGCCCTCCCACATCGTCGACTTGGAGCCTTTCAGGGGCGCGTTGCCGCCGTTGCCGCTGCCGCCGTTGTCGGAGAGGAACAGGAAGATCGTGTTCTCGGTCTGTCCGGCCTGCGCCACCGCCTCCATGACCGCCCCGATCGCCTCGTCCATGCAGGCGACCGCACCGTAGTAGCCGGCCAGTTTTTCGTCCTTCACCTTGTCGCGGAAGCGCGCCTTGTAGGCTTCCGGGGCCTGCACGCCCGGTTTCTGGCCGCCGTTGTCCTCGGCGAGGGTCGAGGCACCGTGCGGCGCGTTGAAGGGCAGGTAGAGGAAAAAGGGTTTTCGGCCGGCGTGCTCGTTGACAAAATAGAGGGCCTCGCGGCGGAAGACCTCGGTCACGTAGGTGCCCTTGTCCTCCTCGGTGCGGACGTTGCCGCGGAAGAGCGAGGGAATGCCGTAGCGCTCGTGGGTGTAGTAGTCGATGCCGTTGTTGCCGTGCCCGTAAAAGAAGTCGAAGCCGCGCTGCAGCGGCAGGTAGCGCTTTGCCTGGCCCATGTCCCACTTGCCGACGACGCCACATGCATAGCCGGCCGCCTTCAGCAGGTTACCGAGGGTGCGTTCCTTCGGATCAAGGCCGAGCGTCATTTCCGGGGACACCGCGTATTCCTCCTTGGTGAAGCGGTGACCGTAATTGACCAGGTCGTTGCGCACCATGTCGTAAAGGCCGTTGCGTTGCGGGTATCGCCCGGTGAGCAAGCTGCTGCGCGAGGGGGTGCAGGCGGGCCAGGTGACGTAGAACTGCGTGGCCCGCACGCCCGCCGCCGCGAGCCGGTCGAGGTTGGGGGTCTGGATCGGTTTCAGACCCATGCAGCCGAGATCCGGCCAGCCCTGGTCGTCGCTGACGATGAGGACGATGTTCGGCGGGGCGGCCGCCAGCGAGGCGGTGGCCAGAAGGCAGGTCAGGAGGCGCACGATCATGAAGCGAGGGAACGGCGGGCAAGGAGGGGAAATTGCGCTCCGAAGCCCGCCTGTGTTCTACGTCCTTGACGGAAACCCTGCATGCGTTCCGTTGGTGTCTCCAACCCAACGCCATGTCACGCCGCCCGCCCAACGAAGCCTTCGAGAAGATTCCCACCCAGATTTTCCCCGATTCCGCCGCCGCCGCCAAGGCGCTGGCCGCGGAGGTGCGGGGGCTCATCGAGGAGCGTGCCGCGCAGGGCAAAAATGCCGTGCTCGGCATGGCCACGGGTTCGACGCCGGTGCCCTTCTACCGCGAGTTGATCCGCCTGCACAAGGAGGAGGGCCTCAGCTTCAAGAATGTCATCACCTTCAATCTCGACGAGTACTACGGCCTCGGCTCGGACCATCCGGAGAGCTATGCCTGCTTCATGCGCGAGCAGTTGTTCGATCACATCGACATCCCCAAGGCCAACATCCACATTCCCAGCGGCACGGTGCCGGGCGACCAGGTTTTTGCCCACTGCCGGGAATACGAGGAGAGGATGGAGGCCGCCGGTGGCATTGACCTGCAGATTCTCGGCATCGGCCGAACGGGTCACATCGGCTTCAACGAACCCGGGTCCAGCCGCGACTCCCTGACGCGCCGCATCACGCTGGACCGTGTCACCCGCCAGGACGCCGCCGCAGACTTCCGCGGCGAGGAAAACGTGCCGCACTTCGCCATCACCATGGGCGTCGGCACCATTCTGCGCGGCAAGAAGCTGGTGCTCATGGCCTGGGGCGGAAACAAGGCCGGCATGGTCGCCAAGGCGGTGGAAGGTCCGGTCAGCGAGGCCATCTCCGCCTCCTTCCTGCAGGATCATCCGGCCGCGCGCTTTTTCATCGACAACGGTGCCGCGCGCGAGTTGACCCGGATCAAGTTGCCTTGGCTGGTCGGGCCGGTGTCGTGGACGCCCCGCGAGACCCGCCGTGCCGTTTGCTGGCAGGCCTTCCAGACCAAGCGTCCGGTGCTCAAGCTCACGGATGAGCACTACAACGAGCACGGTCTCAGCGACCTGCTTTCCGAGCAGGGACCGGCCTACCAGCTCAACATTCGCATTTTCAACCAGCTCCAACACACGATCACCGGCTGGCCAGGCGGCAAGCCGAACGAGGATGACACCTATCGTCCTGAGCGCGCCAGCCCCTACCCCAAGCGCGTGCTGATCTTTAGCCCGGAACCGCAGGATGCCGTCGTCGCCATGGGCGCGACGCTGGAGCGCCTTGTCGAGCAGGGTCATGAGGTCCGCCTGGTGGCGCTGACCAGCGGCAACCTGCGCGTGCCGGACAGCGAGGTTGACAAGTTTGCCGGCACCCTTCAGGAGCTGGCCGGTGTCCTCGAGGAGGGCGTGGCCTGGCAGCGCCAGACCGCCTATGCCCGTGAAATCCTGCGCCTGCTCGAAGAGAAGGGCGAGTTCGGCGAGGATCCGCCGCCCGTCCGGCAGATCAAGTCGCTCGTCCTGCGCGGCGAGTTGCGCGACGCCGCGCAGGCCTGCAACCTGTCACACGACCAGCTCACCTTCCTTGACCTGCCGTTTTACGAGCAGGGTCGCTATCGCCGCTTCCGCAGCGGCAAGGCCGACATCGACCAGGTCGCCGCGCTGCTGTGCGAGGTGAGGCCGCATCAAATCTACACCACGGGTGACGCCGCCGATCCAAGCAGCGTTGCCGGCATTGGCTTCCGCATCCTTCAGGCGGCGCTCAAGTCCTGCGCGGGCGAGGAATGGGCCGGCACCTGCAGCCTCTGGCTCTACCGCGGCAAGGAGAAGGCGCTGGAACCGCATGAGATTGACATGGCCGTGCCGCTCAGCCCGATGCAGCTGGAACGCAAGGCGCGCGCCTTGTCCCGCTATGGTTCGCTGTCGACGTTAGAACTCGCCGCACCGGAGACCAACCGCGAGAACGCCCGCGCCTACGACGCCCTTGGTCTCGCCGAGTATGAGGCGATCGAGTGCTTCCAGCGCTGGGGCCGTGCCGGCTGATGGAAAGCCGGTCACTCTCCTGGGCGAACGGCGACGACCTCAATCTCGTATTTGAGCGTTGGCGGCAGGCAGTTCGTGATCGTCGTGCGCGCCGGGTAGGGTGCGGCGAAGGTCTCGCGGTAGAGTCGGTTGAACTCGGCCAGGTCGGCCGCATCGCGCACGTAGTTTCGCGTCTGCACGACATGATCGAGGCCACAGCCGGCGGCTGCCAGCACCTTGCGGATATTGTCGAGGCTGCGTCGAAATTCGCCCTCAAAGCTGTCCTGAACGATCTGTCCCTCGGCATCCACCGAGGCCTGGCCGGAGACAAAGACAAGGTCGCCGACGACGACGCAGGGGCTGAAAGGCAGGTGCGACGTGGGTGTGTCGGGCAGCTGGGGATGGGTGACGCGTGGCATGGCGGCAGTCATCGGGCCGCCTGCCCACACCGTCAAGCCGGGTGCCGTCAGGCGATCAACTCCGGGATCGGCCGTCCATGGTCGACCAGCGGTGTCGGCCGGCCGTTGAAGTCCTTGATGGTGATCTTGGACGCGTCGATGCCGAGGTGGTGGTAGATCGTCGACAGGAAATCGCCGGGGGCACACGGGCGCTCGGTGACGTCCTCGCCGCGCTTGTCGGTGGCGCCGATGACCTGCCCGGTTCGGATGCCGCCACCGGCCCAGATGTTGGAGAAGGCGCGCGGCCAATGGTCGCGGCCAGGCTGCAGGGTGCCGGCGGCGGCGCTGGCGTTGCCGGCACCGGTGCTGCGGTCAAAGCTGATTTTCGGCGTGCGGCCGAACTCGCCGGTGACGACGACCAGCACGCGCTTGGAGAGACCTCGCGCGTAGATGTCCTCAATGAGGGCGGCGACCGCGCGGTCGTAGTTCGGCATGCGGAAGCGCAGGGCCTCAAACTGGTGATGGTTGACGGCGTGATCGTCCCAGTTGTTGACGCGCCCGCAGAGCGGCCCGTTGAGACTGCTGGTGACGATCTCGACGCCCGCCTCGACAAGGCGGCGGGCGAGCAGCAACTGCTGGCCCCAGCGGTTGCGGCCGTAGCGGTCACGTGTGGCCGCATCCTCCTTGCCGAGGTCGAAGGCGTCGCGCGTGCGCGGGTTGGTGAGCAGGGTGGCGGCCTGGGCCTCAAAGGCGTCGAGCGCGCCCAGCTCGCCCTCGCGGTCGAAGGCACGCTCCATGCGGTCGAGGCTCTTGCGCAGGGCCAGGCGCTCGCTCAGGCGGCGCGTCTCGGCCTCGTCGCCGAGGCCGATGTTGGGAACCTGAAAATTCGGCCGGCTCGGATCGTCGCTGACCGAGAAGGGCGCATAGGCGTCGCCCAGATAGGCGGGACTGGAATACTCGGGCGAGGCGGGCGGGACGCCGATGTAGTTCGGCAGCGGGTTGGCGCGTCCGCCGGCGCGCTCGCGCAGGTAGTGCGCCACTGACATCCAGTCGGGCAGGCGCGGTTTCGGTTTGTCGCGCGTGTCGGGGTCGCCGGAAAACATCTGCATCGTGCCGGCCGGGTGTCCGCCCGCGGTCTGGTGCATGGAACGCAGGACGGTGAACTTGTCGGCGATGCGTGCCTGGAGCGGCATGAGTTCGGTGAAGCGCAGGCCCGGCACCTTGGTGGCGATCGTTTTGAAGGGACCGCGGTACTCACTGCCGATGTCGGGCTTGGGATCGTAGGAATCGACGTGCGAGAGGCCGCCGGGCAGCCAGACCATGATGACCGCCGTGCGTTCCCCCGGGGGCTTGAGCGCATTTTCCGCGCGCAGGCGCATCAGGCCGGGCAGGCCGAGCGAGGCGAAGCCGGTGAGCCCGATCTGCATGAAGGCGCGCCGCGTGGCAAGCGGACCGGCGCAGCGGGTGGGCGAAAGGGCGGGGAGGGACATGCGGGACAATCTACGGACGCCGGGCGGACGCTTTATCGGCGGAGGCGGCTTCGAAGACGGCGAGTTCCTTGCCATCGCTGCCACTCCAGACGCGCAGACGGCTGTCCTCGCCGCCGGCAACGAGCCACGCACCATCGGCGCTGCCGGCTGCGGCCTGCTGAAAGTCGGGCAGGCCGGCAAGAGCGCGGACCTCCGCACCCTCGTCAGTGACGATGCGCACACGGTTGTCGCCGGCCGAGGTGAGGATGCGATTGCCGGCACCAAGGAACTGCAGCGAGGTCAGTTCCTTGGTCCAGCCTTCGATCTTCTTTTTGCGCTCGCCCGCGAGCAGGTCCCAAACCAGCACCACGCCGTCGGCACCGGCACTGGCCAGCACGCGGCCGTCGGCCCGAAAGCCCAGGCCGGCTACGTAGTGCGTGTGGCCTTCAAAAACTCTCAGGATCTTGCCGTCGGCGACGACACTGACCTTGGCCATCTTGTCGGCTGCCCCGGAGGCGAGTTGCCTGCCATCGGGCGAGAACGCCAGGCTGAGCACGGTGTCGTCGTGCCGGTCCTTCCAGGTCTGCAGCAGCCTGCCATCGGCGGGTGCAAACAGATGGAGGTCACCGCCGCGGGACAGTTCGCCACCGCCGGTGGCGAGCATCCTGCCGTCCGGGCTGAAGGCGAGGGCGTTGACGCGATCCACCAACAACTCGGGTGCAGCCTCGCCGCCAAGGGTGCGCTCAAGGCGCCAGCGCGGCCTGCCTCCGGTTTGCAGCCTGCGCACGGCCAGGAAGGCGCCGTCGGCGGCGGCCTGCAATTCCAAGCCGGTCTCACCGGAGGCTTCCTCAATCAGGCGGCCCGTGGCCGTGGCCCACACGCGCAGGGTGCCGTCGGCAAACAGGGCGGCGAGGCGCCGGCCATCCGGCGAGAAGGCGTTGGCGGTTGGCACCGGGTCGGACGCGGGTTTTGCCAGGGCGGCCAGGTAAGTGGCGGCCGCGTCCTGGGCTTTTTTCGCCGCTTCCGCCGCGCCGCGTGCGGCGGCAAGGCGTTTGGCGTTGTCCGTCTTGGCCCGGGTGATGCGCTGCACCTCCTCCTCGGCGTCGCGGCGGTTGCTTTCGGCGGCTTCGACCGCGGCACGCGCGGAATCGGCGTTGGTCTGGGCGGTGAGGCGTTTGTCCTCGAGGTCCTTGATCTCCTTCAGTCGCGCCGGGTCGGCGCGTGCGGCCGGTGGTTCGGCGGCGAGCTTGGCCTCGGCCTCGGCAAGCGCCTTGGAGGCCTCCTCCAGCTTGGCGGTTGCCGGCGGCACGGCCTTTTGCTTTTCCGGCACCGCCTTGGTCATGGCGGTGATGGCCTCGCGCGCCTTTTTGAGCAATTCGTCGAGGGCCTTGTCCTGGGCTTCGATGCGGGTCACCTCGGTTTTCTGGAAGGTCTCTTCGAGGCCCTGCGCTTCGCGCGTCCATTGCAGTTCAGCGCTGCGCCGTTGGGTTGCCAGTGTGCCACGGAGTTCCAGTGCAACCTTGCCCGTTGGCCGGTCCCAGAGCCGCACCGCGCCGTCGCTGCAGCCGCTCGCAAGCTGTTTGCCGTCGGGCGACAGCGCCGCCTGTCCGACTGTCGTCACCTTGGCGGCGGCGGCGAGTTTGCGGACCAGATCTGGATCGGCCGGGGCAACCGCTTTGGCGGCGGTGGCAGCGGCGGGTTCCAGACGCCAGAGCTTCACCTCACGGAAGCTGCCGCTGGCCAGTTGTGCGCCGTCGGGGCTGAAGGCAAGGGCTTGCACCAGCGCACGGTGGGCACCGCCGGCGCCGAGGGCGGGATCCATGAGTTCGGCGGCCAGTTCCTGGGTGGCGAGATCATAGACGAAGAGTCGGTTGCCGCGCCCGCAGGCGGCGTAGCGGCCATCGCGGGTGAGGGCAACCGCATAAATGGGCTGGACTCCCGGAGCGGGCGCCTGCCAGGCGACGACGCGTTCCTCGCGCTTGGTGGCCTTCGCGCCCTGGTCGATCCAGCGTTCGAGCAGGGCGATCTCCTCGTCGGTCAGTTTCACCGCGCCGGACTTGTTGTTGGCGGGTGGCATCTCGTAATCCTGGAGATGGCGCGCAGCGATGACGACGAGGCTGTCGGCACCCTTGCCGGGGATGAGCGCCGTGCCGGCCTCGCCACCCTGGCGCATGAGCTCCGGGGTCTCCATGTTGAGGTCGGCCTTGGTCGTCGTCTTGTTGTGGCAGACGATGCAGTTGGCCTTCAAAAAGGGGAAGATGTCCCGGTAATACTCGAGCTCCGCCGCGGCGGCGGGGGCGGTGAGCAACAGGGTGAAGAGCGCGGAACGGTGCATGGTCAGGCACAGACTACGCACCGGCACAGCCCGGCTCTTCAGTCTTTCCTTTGCGCTGGCGGGCAGTCTCAGGGGCATGGCGGGTTTGCCGGTGAGCGCAAGACGGGACAAGGCTCACTTCGCCGCAGTGGCCGGCGCAGCTTCAAGCACGCGCAAACGGATGGGCTGCGACACGAGAATATCGACCGTATCCTTGGGTTCGGCGGCGCTGGACACCGCCTTCATGCGGCTGGCGGCGGCTGCCATGGCCGCCTCGGCCTGCTTCTGTTTTTCGGCGGCGGTCTTGGCGGCGGCGGCATCGGTGGCGGCAAGCTGCTGGGCGGCGGCAGCCGCTGCGGCCAGCCGTTCCTCGGCCTTCTTCTGCTCGGCTTCGGCGAGCGGCAGGGCGGCGGGATTGTAGCGGTACTTGCTGACGGCGCTTCCGTACAGCGCCAGAGTGTGTTCACCGGGTGTCGTCTTCAGCGCGGCGAGATCGAGCACCAGTTCGGCGGTTTCCGCCTTGATGGGGATCTCCAGCTCCTTGAGGGCGGTGAAGCCATCGCCCTGTCCCTTCAGCTTGATCGTCGCCCCGGTGAAGTCGTTGCGCCAGGTCAGTCGCAGCGGGATTTTCAGAGTTTCGCCGGCGCGCGCCTCGAAGACCTTGTCCTCGGCCAGGGCGACGGTCAGCGGCGCCTCCTCGGAGTCGGTGACCGAGACCGGGAAATCAGCGAGCAGGCGCGGGGCAGGGATCTCCTGCTTGGCGTCCTTGACCGGCCATTCCATGCTGGCGAGCCGGCAGGGGCGGCTGACCTCGGCGTTGCCGATGACGGCATGGCCGCGCAGTTGCGCCTGGCTGAAGCCGCGCGGCGCGTTGACGTCGGCCGTCAGCACGAGATGACCGACGCTCTTGCCCTTGCCGATGCGCAGGCCGGTGGCGCGCACGCCGGGGGGCAGGTTGTCGGCCTCGATTTCAATGGGTCCGTCAAAGCCGTCCCGGCGCTGGACGACGACCTCGAACAGGCGGGCATCGCCCCGGCGCAGGGCGGCCGGTTTCGAGAGTGCGGCACGGTCGCCGTTGCGCAGGGTCATATGCACGGCCCACGCGGCGAGGGAAAAGTCGGGCGCGGCGCGACGAATGACGAGGCGATAGATGTTGCCGGGCTCGTTGCGCGTGCCGCCGAAGAGGTCACGCACCTGCAGGCGGTAGGTGCCGTCCGCCTTGATTTCGAAGGAACCGTTGACGTCGGGGGAACCGGCGTTGTAGGGCGGGCCGTCATAGGAGTAGCCGTTGCTGGAAACCTTCATCGGCGGAGCGATGTCGTGAAGTTCGGCGACATCGGTCAGCTTTTCGCCGTCGGCCGTCTTCTCGACCTGCTGAACGAGCACGAAGGGATCGGTGTTCAGGCCAAGACGTTCGGAGGCAACCTCCACCCACCAGACCTCGCCCTTCTTGGCGGCGAACTCATAGGTGTCGACATCGGCTGCCGGGAAGAAACTGCCGGCGAGGTCGCAGGGCAGGGTGATCTTCTGGGCTTCGGAAGCGGTATGGTTCGGCTCGTTCTCGGCAAGAGCGGCGCGCTCCGGCAGGCCGACGGGCGGCCACGACATGGCGCTGACCGTCTGCGTGCGCGCCTGCACCGGCGGCGTCGCGTCGGTGGCGGCTTCCTGCACGGCGAGGCGGTAGAAATGGCGTTCGCCACCCTGATAGGTGAGGTCATGCACCTTGATGACATAGGTGCCGTCGGCCGGCGGGGTGAAATCGAGTGGCCCACCGGTGCGGTTGACCTTGAGATCGCGACCTTCGGCGTCGGCAAGGGCAAGCACGGGGGTCAGGCGGGAATCCAGGCCGACCGCGGCGCAGTCGATGACCAGGAGGCGGTCCTTGGCGGCCTGGAAGCGGTAGTAGTCAACCGCGCGCCGGGTCATCGTCGCATTGCAGACCGAACCGACCTTCAACTCCAGCGCGGTCTCAAGGCTGTTGTTGGGCTTGGCGCGGATGATCTCGGACAGGGGGCCGACACTGAAGGCTCGCGCCGAGGAGACTCCGAGGCGGCAGAGCACACGCGCATCATGCACGCCTGCGGGAGCATCGGCGGCGATGTCGACGAGGAACTTGTTCTCGTTGCCCGGGACGGGACGGGCCTGCAGGTGCGGGCTGGAGAAGACCAGGGCCTGGACCTCCTCAAGGTGTTCGCCAGTGAGGGTCACCTCGACCGTCGAGCCGGCCTGGCCGCCCATGGGTTGCAGGGTGAGCAGGCGCGGCAGCGGCAGCGTGACCTGCTGGGCGAAGGCGGGCGCGGCGAGCAGCAGAAGGCAGAGAACGCGAAGGGTCATGACCGCAAACCTACGCAACTGGCAGGCCCGTCCGTTCAAAGCCGCGCCGATTCAGCCATGCGCCAGTCATGAATCCTCAGTGATTGAAGAGGAACTCCTTGGTGTTGACCAGGGCCCAGATGAGATCCTCGTAGCCCTGGCGGCGCGCCTGCTGGGAGTCGAGAGGTTTGCCGGTGCTGTCGGTGCGCGGTTTGGCCAAATGCGCCTCGGCCAGACGCACTTCCTCGGCCTCCGGTTCACGGGCATAGGCGGCGAGGTAGAGTTCGCGGATGCGTTTGGGCTCGGGCATTTCAGCCTTGCTCAGGGTCTCGGCGCGGCCCCCGGCTGCCGTCAGCTTGGTCTTGACGTCGGCGGCGTTCATGAGGTGCAGGCTCTGCGCGAGACTGGCGGTCTGCACGCGTTCGCACTCGCAGACGCTGGCGCCCTCGGGCCGGCCGAAGACCTTCAGGAAGGGCGAGGCGCGGTTGTAGCTGTTGTCGGGCAGCGACACCGCGCGCGTGCCGGCGGGCAGGTCGGCAAAATCGGATTTTGAGCCGGCAACGCCGTCGATGCTGTCAAGCAGGACCTCGGCGGTCAGGCGCTTCGGGTAGTAGCGTGAGAAATTCTGGGTGTCGGCGAGGTTGTGTTCGTTCGGTTCGGAGCCCAGTTGGTAGGAGTGGCTTTGCACGATCTGGCGAACCAGATCCTTGAGGTCGAAGCCGCTGCTGACAAAATGAGCGGCCAGGGCGTCCAGCAACTCCGGGTTGCTCTCCGGATTGCTGTCGCGGATGTCGTCCTCGGGTTCAATGAGACCGCGCTTGAAAAAGTGCTTCCAGTAGCGGTTGACCAGAGAGCGCGCAAAGAAGGGGTTGGAAGGGTCGCCCATCCAGTCGGCGAGCCGTAGGCGCGGATCTTCATCCGGGGGAATGTCGAGCGTCGGCTGGCCCAGGGCGGCCGGACGCACCGGCTCGCGCGTCTTCTTGTTTTCGATCTGGGCGATGCCGCGCTTGTGGAAGATGAGGTCCTCGTTGGCGACCGCGGTCGGCTTGCGGCCGATCTGGCTGAAGAAGGCGGCGAAGCTGTAGTAGTCGTGCTGGCTCCAGCGCTCGAAGGGATGGTGATGGCACTGGGCGCAGTTCATGCGCACGCCGAGGAAGAGCTGGGCGACATCCTCCAACTGCTGCACGGGTTCCTTGACGCGCTTGTACCATGCCACCGGCGGGTTGGCGACGATGGTGCCGGTGGAGGCGAGAATCTGGCGGACGATCTGGTCGTAGGGTGTGTTGGCCAGCAGGCTGTCGCGCATCCAGGCATGGAAGGCGAAGTTGGCGGTGATGTCGGCGGCGGCGTCACGCTTGTTCTTGAGCAGGGCGGTCCACTTGTTGGCAAACCAGTCGGCGTAGTCCGGGCTGGCGAGCAGGGTGTTGGTGAGGCGGGCGCGCTTGTCGGGCTCGCGGCTGGCGAGGAAGGCCTGCGTTTCCTCAAGCGTCGGCAGGCGGCCGGCGAGGTCGAGGCTGACCCGGCGCAGGAAGGTGGAGTCATCGCAGAGCGCCGAGGGAGGGATGCCGAGGCGCTTCAGATTGGCGAAGACATGCCGGTCGATGAAGTTTTTTTCCGGTGGCAGCGACTCGACCGGCGCGCCGAGGGGAATGGCGGCGCGGAAGACGGTGACCCGGCCGGAGTAGCGGACCATGACGGCGACGTTGCCCGGAAGGTCGAGGGTTCGCACCAGACCGTGTTCATCCGCCTCGGCCATGGCCTTGTCATTCGCTTCATACAGCGCCCTGCGGGTGACGTCGCGCGTGCTGCCGTCGCTGTAGCGGGCGGTGACCTTGAGCTGGCGGCTTGCCCCGGGGGCCAGAGGGGCCTCGGCGGGCTCGACTTCGAGGCTGGAAAGCACCGGATCCTCCGGCTGGCCGTAGGGCATGCCGGCACTGATCCAGCGTACCAGGGCGTCGTATTCCTCGGAGCCGGGGTCCAGCTTCTTGCCGCCGCCGTGGGGCACGAGATTGGCGGCTTTCAGCACGAGCAGGCTCTGCTCGGGCGCCGGCGGGAACACGCGGCGGCCCTTGGCTTCCTTGACGATGTGCTCGTAGTCCTCCTGCGGCTCGAAGCCGAGCAACGACAGGCGGAAGCCGCGCTGGCCGACGTCGGCCTTGGCATGGCAGGCCCCGGAATTGCAGTCGGCCTTGGTCAGGATGGGAACGATGTCGTTGACGAAGTGCGGCGGCGGGCGCGTCGCCTCCGCCGCGCCGCCCGGGGCGGTGGCGAGGATCAGCAGGGCTGCGGCGCGGAGGGCCAGTCTCATGAGTGGCAGTCATACGGCGCCCACGTGCCGGTTTTCGCAGCCCGTCGCCGGACCACCTACTTCAGCGTCCGCAGGAAGGCCAGGGTGTCGGCGAATTCCTGCGGCTTGAGAAGGAGGTTCATGGGCGGCATTGGGCTGATGGGCGTGGCGGTGTAGCCTTCGGCCAGAGTGGCGTTCGGGTTGATGAGGCTTTCGAGGAGATAGGCCTCGTCTTTTCGACCGGCGATGCCGTCGAGCGCGGGACCGACGGCGCTGCCCTGGCCTTTGAGAATGTGGCAGTTTTTGCAGGCGGCCACGGGATGCTCCCAGAAGATCTTTTCTCCGCGTTTGGCATCGCCAGCGAGCTTGCTGGCATCGTCTTCGTTTTCGAGGATGAGCTCGCAGAGCTTCACGTCGTCGAAGTAGATGTCGCCCTTGCCGACGTGGAGGAGGTTGATGCTGGCTTTCGGGCGGTCCTTGCTGTTGAAGACGACTTCCACTTCGGTCCAGTCCTGGTCGCGGCTGATTTTCGGCGAGGTCTCGGCACGACCGATGTGGTCGTTGAGGCTGGCTTTGCCGCGGAAGGCATGCGTTTTGATCCAGGCGCTGAGTCGGTAGTCGGTGTTCGGCTTCAGCGCGACATCGGCGAAGGAGCTGGTGTCGGCGTCGTCGCGGGTGATGCAGCGCATGGCGCGTTTGCCGCTGTGGACCATCTTGGGATCGGTGACGAAACCCCACTGTGCGCCCTTGTTGCCGGGGCGGTTGCCGTAGTCGCGCTGTTGCCACGTTTTGGCGATGGGTTCTTCAAAGCCGGGGTTGGGCAGCAGATTGGGGCCTTCTTTGTAATTCAGGGCCTTGTGCTTCTTCCCGAGCATCTTCGCGGCCTCGGCGAGCCATTCGTCGTTTTTGACGACAGGATCGCTGGCGAGCTTTTTGACGAGTGTTTGGATTTCCGGCGTGGTGGGAAAGTCGGAGAGCTTCACGAACGCGGCGAGGCGTGTGTTCAAATCGGGATCGGAGATGACACCGGAGCCGAAGAAGAGGTCCTGCGCGGCTTTGTCCGCACCGAGAGCGCGGATGGCGTTGCGGCGAACTCTAGGATCAAGTGAGATCAAGCCTGATTGGTGAGTTTTTGCATCTAATCTTCCAAGTCCATGAAGTGTCCAAAGGGCATGGATGGCGGCGGTGCCTCCGCCGTTGTAGGAAGCTACCATCTTGAGTCCTTCGATCCCTTTTTCATCTGCTGCACTTCCTTTGTCTTCTATTGCTGCCCTTTGAGCAGCCAATGATGAAGCGAGCTTTGATGAGTGAATCGAAGGCCCCAGGTCTCTTGGATTCGTTCCCTTCGCCACAATCCGGTAGATTCGCCCACGGCTGTGATCGCGCAGCTCATTCTCATGCGCACCGCCGACGCCGGTGGTCGCCACGAAGCCGCCGCGTTCTTTGCTGGGTGTGGGGTTGTGCTGAATGATGAAGTTTTCGAAATCCGCCACCCACACCGCGCCATCGGGGCCGACCTCGGCATGCACGGGGCTGTTCCATTCATCGCTGCTGGCGTAGAGGTTGAAGGCATCGAGCGCCTTGTAGCCAGCACCGTCGGTCTGCACGTCCATGAGGGACACGACCTTCATCGTGGGCTCGCAGACCATGGCCATGCCTTGGAAGCGTTTCGGGAGCGCATCGCTGAAGATGAAATTCGAACCTGCGGCTGCGGTGTAGCCACCGAAGACATCCACCTGGCGGAAGTTTGGCGTGATGGTGTGGCAGGTATCGACTTCGTTGATTTTCTTCGCGGTCATGCCGCGTGAGCCTTCCGCGTAGGCGGTGGCGGGGATGCCGCCGAAGAAGATGGGCGCGCCATTCGCGGTGCCGCCGAATTGATCGCCCGCGTCATTGTAGCTGTGGCCCCACGCGTTGTTGGTGAACTGATGCAGGAACTCCAAAGCACTGCCGTCCGGCTTGAAGCGATACGTTCCCATGGCGAACTGGTGCTTTTTTCCACCGACGAGGCCCTCGATGCCGCTGTAGCCGACACAGCCGTAGATCCAGTTGTCGAAGCCGTAGTGCAGGTTGCTGGCCTGCGCGTGGGTGTCGCGGATGCCCCAGCAGTCGATGATGACCTCGCGCTTGTCGGCTTTGTCATCGCCATTCGTGTCTTCGAGGTAAATGAACTGCGGCGGTGCGGCCACGATGATGCCTTTGCGGGCGAAAACGATGCCGGTTGGCAGATTGAGCTTGTCGGCGAAGACGGTGAACTTGTCCGCTTTGCCATCTCCATCGGTGTCCTCACAGATTTTGACACTGTCCTGGCCCTCGTGGCTGTCGGTGATGCCGTGCGGGTAGTCGCGAGTCTCCACCACCCAGCAGCGTCCGCGTTCATCCCAGGCGAAGGCGATGGGTTTGGCGATGTCGGGTTCGGCGGCGAACAGTTTCAGTTCGAGATCGGCCGGCACCTGGGTGCGCTCCATGCTTCCCTTGGGCGAAAACGGATGCTGGAAGGTGAGCGGTTCCGGACGCTTTTCATAGTTGGCCACCTGCGGGTGCTTCTCGCGTCTCTCCGGTTCGCGCTGGGCGATAAAAGCTTCGTAGGCAGCCTTGCGCCCAGGGGTGAGTCTGGAAAGAATGTGCGCTTTCAGGTCGGATGGGTCGGACCTTGCGGACAAGTCGGACGGCGTCAGTGTCAGGTCATAGACCGCCTGCACGGGTTCTTTGGCGTAGTCAAACCAGATGGCGTCCCGGCCGAGGTCGCGCATGGCGCCGTGCAGGGGCCCGGAGGTGTTCTGTTCAGTGCCATCGACATCGAGGTAAAGGATGCGCACGGGAGCGGCCTGGCAGGTGGCAACAAGGGTAAGGGCGATGAAAAGGCAGCGCGGCGGGCTCATGGTGGTTGAGCCACAATGAACGTGTGCCGCAAGAGATGTGCTCGGACAAGGATTGTAAAAAATCGGACGCGGATCTTGCCGGTGTCATGGCCTTGCGGCAGGTTGAAGCGTGGAAACGCCGACCGATCGCCGCGCCCGTTTTTTCCGCCGCATGGCGCCGGAGAGCCAGTTTTATCAATTGTTCAACCACCTGCCGCGCGTCTCCTTCTTCGCCAAGGACGCCACATTCCGAATGGTGGCGGCGAACCGGCATTTCGTCGAGAGGCTTGGGTTTGCCTCGGAAACCGAAATCCTCGGGCGCGATGATTTTGAATTGTTCCCTGCGCGTCTCGCGGAGAACTTTCGCCGCGATGACGAGGAGGTGCTGCGCACCGGCCAGCCGAAGCTGGGCATCGTCGAACTGTTCTTCAACCGGCAGGGCATCCCCGACTGGTTTGTCACCCACAAGCTGCCGGTGTTTGACCGCCGTGGCATGGTGATCGGTGTCATGGGGTTGGTGCGCGCCCACGGGGGTGCCCCGGACGAGGTGCACACGCACCGCCAGATTGAGCGCGCGGTCGAGCACATCCGCACGCATTTCCGCCAGCGGGTCACCGTGCCCGAACTGGCCGCGATGGCCTGCCTGTCGCCGCGCCAGTTGCATCGCAAGTTTGTCGAGGCCTTCGGCATGAGCCCGCAGGCGGTGATCCTCAAGGTGCGCATCCAGGCCGCCTGCGAGCTTCTCGCCGATCCCGACCGCTCCGTGGGCGAGATCGCGAGCGAGGTCGGCTTTGCCGACCAGAGTTCGTTCACCCAGCACTTCCAGAAGCACCTCGGCCTGACACCGCTGAAGTACCGTCGTCAGTTCCGCTGAAACGACTTCGCGGGCGAGAGGTGGCCGACGTTCCGCGTTGGTTCCTTCATGCCTGCGCGTTTTTTCCGCCCGACCCTGTTGTCCGCCCTCGTCCTCGCCGCATCCGCCGCGGCAGAGCCCGCCGTGGGCTGGGTGGATCTTTTCAACGGCCGTGACCTGAGCGGCTGGGTGGACGTCAACACAAGTCCGGAGACCTGGAAGGTGCGCGACGGACTGCTTGTCTGCAGCGGCCTGCCCATCGGGGTCATGCGCAGCGAGAAGACCTATGAAAACTTCCTCCTGCACATCGAGTGGCGACACATGCAGCCCGGTGGCAATTCCGGCGTTTTCATCTGGAGCGAGGGCCAGCCTGCCCCCGGCCGGCCGTTGCCCAAGGGCTTGGAGGTTCAGATGCTGGAACTGCAGTACCCGCTGCTCAACCGCGAGAAGGACGGGTCACCCCGCCATCCGGGGTATGTCTCCGGCGAACTTTTTGGCGCCAACGGGCTCGAAGTGATCCCGGACAATCCGCGCGGGAAGCGCAGCATGTCGTGGGAGATGCGCTGCCGGGGCGCGGGTGAGTGGAACACCTATGATGTCGTCGCGGTGGACGGCGTGGTGAAACTGGCGATCAACGGCAAATTCGTCAACGGCGTCAGCCAGGCGACCGTGCGCAAGGGTTACCTGTGCCTGGAGTCGGAGGGGGCGGAGATTCACTTCCGCAACATCCGCCTGCTTGAGCTGCCGGGGGGACGCGCGACGCCGGAACAGACGGCACCGACCGTTCCCGCGCAGCGTTGAGCACCGGGATCAATCCACGGGCCGCAGCTCGTTGGCGAGATCCAGGACGGCGTTCATGAGCTTCACGGCCGCCTGCGGCTCGACATTGTTGGTTCCCGGCCAGGTTTCGTAGCCGCCCAGCTCGAAATGGCGCGGCGTTGGCATGTAGCCGTAGTAGCCATGGGCGAGCTCAACCATGAAGGACTTGGCGAAGGGGCTGCGCTGTTTGAATTCCAGCCCGGTCTCGGCAAACGTTTCGCAGGGTGAACTGGCAATGCAGATGTCGCCCAGACGCAGCACCTGCACGGGAAACTTCGTCTCCGGACTTGGCTGGGCCAGCTTGAGAAGGCGGGTGGCATAGGCGTAGGGCAGGTCGGCCTTGCCCTGGATGCGAGGCGTTGTGGCTGCGGTTTTTTCGGCCCAGGCGATGCGTTCCGGCTCGAGTGTGCGCCACTTGACGTCGAGCTCGCGGTAGCGCGCGGCCAGGGGGGCCCGCGCCTGCCATTCAAGGCCGGCCAGGGCACCGTGCACCTTTTCGGCCACGTCTTCGGCGACGTGGCGCATCTGCTCGTAGGGCGCTTTGGCCGCGCGCGGCGCGCGGAAGTCGATGTTGTTGATGTCGCCGCTGGTGCCGTTGGCCATCATGGCGACAAAGGCCGGGTCGTCGCCGGCCTGGGCTACGCGCCGCTGCAGCGCGGCGCAATAGTAGCCGTAGTAGTCGGCCGAGACATGGCCGGAGCCGACCCCGCCGACGTAGTGCAGCGAGTAGGCGGAATACAGTGCGATGAGGCGGCCGCCCGGCTCGCGCAGCGCGAGGAAGCTGACCTCGGGATCGATCGGGCCGGCGGGTTCCACCAGATTCGGGCTGCCGCTGGGCGGATTCATTTTGACGCGGTCGATCTGGCCAAACGGGTTTGGCGGCGCGGTACCGTCCTTCATGAACCAGCGGCGGTTGTGGACGTGTTCGGGCACGTTCACCCGGCCAAACGCGATCTCGGCGGGGCGGAGCAGATGGAGCGCGCGGCGCACGCCGTCGGCGATGCGCCGGGCGGCAAAGCGCTGGTAGGGATTCAGCTCCATGTCGGAGACGTAGCTGCGCGGCCAGGTGCTGATGGCATTGGTCGCCGAATGGGTGTGCGTGCCGGAAATCAGCACGTGGGCTGCCGGGATGCCGGTTTCCTCCTCAATCAGCCGGCGCGCTTCCAGCGAAACGCTGCGGTGCAGGCCGAGCAGGTCGCAGACCACCAGGGCCAGACGGGTCCTGCCATCGTCGAGCACGAGACAGCGGGCATGCAATTCATCGTGGATGTGGGTGGCGGGGAAGGGCAGAAAGCCGCCGACCACTTCGCCGCCCAGTTCGGGGGTGATGTTGCTGGTGGCGGCGCCGGCCCTGAGGGCGGCCTTGGGCGTTTCAGCCGCGGGCAAAAGGGCGACAAACAGAAGGAAAAACAGCAGGCGCATTTGCTTCATACTCACCGCAGCCGGTCGCTGTTGCCGCGACGCCGGAATCCCCCATCGAAAAATTAGTTAATTTTTCTTAACTTTTGGCGTAAAGGGATGCAAACTGCTGCAACTTGGACTAACAGCGCATGACCCCCGCCTTGCCGCCATCCCTGCCCATCGTTTACCGCCCCAACGTCGCCGCCATCCTGACTGACTCCCAGGACCGCATCTTCATTGCCGAGCGCGTCAACATCCCGGGTGCCTGGCAGTTTCCGCAGGGTGGCATTGATGACGGGGAGGATGCCACCACGGCGATGTTCCGGGAATTGGCCGAGGAGATCGGTGTTCGCCGCGAGCAGGCGGAAATCCTCGAACAGCGCGGTGGCTACCGGTATGCCTTTCCGAAGCCGAGGCTGAAGTACGGCATCTACGGCGGCCAGGAGCAGACCTATTTTCGCATGCGCTTCCTCGGCCGCGACGAGGACATCAATCTCGATGCCACCCATCGCGAGTTCGCGCAGTGGCGCTGGATTCGCCCCGAGGAGTTCGGCATGCAGTGGGTGCCGGCCTTCAAGCGCGGTGTATACCGCCAAGTGTTTCTCGATTTCTTCGGTCTGGCGCTGGAAAACCCGCAGGGCTGATTCCACCTGCCCGGCGTCTGGGTCTGAGTTTGCTTTCGATGCTTCCGCCGGTTCGCCCAACACCCTGCCGCTTTGTTCCAGTCGGCCGAGGCTCCTGTGCCCTGCTGGTGCCTCTGGGCGTCGTCCTGCTGGTGCTCTGCCTGGTCGCCTGGCGCTTCTGGCACGACACGCCGCGCGAGTCCGATGAAGACCTGCGCCTGCCCGCCTCGGATACGACGCCACCCCCGACCCATGCGTCGCCGCTGAAACTGCGCGCCTTTTTGGAGGCTGTGCGTCCGGTGCAGCAGCTGTCCCTGCGGGCGCTGCCACCGACCGAGTGGGACACACCCTCCCTGTCGGCGCATGTCCGCGCGAACGGCACCGCGCTCGACAACCTGCGCGACCTGCTGGAGGACGCTGACTGGCATCCCCGACATGCCGCATGGTTTGTCACCGACCACAGCGGCCATGAAGCCTGGCCGCATGTCATTTTCCTGCTGCAGGCGCAGGCGGCTTATCTGGGGCGTCGCGGCGAGGAGGCGGAAGCCTTCACCGCCGCCATCGACCTTGCGGAATTGTCGCGCCGCATCCTCGAGTTGACTGCCTGGCCGGGCTACGTCTGGCGCGCCCAGGATCTGGGGGCCGGCGCCGCCCAGACCCTGGCTGAACTGTTGCGGCAGACCCGTCTCGATGCCGCCACCCTGGCAGGCTTCCAGGAGCAGTTCACCCGCTGTGAACCCGCCACCGAGCTGATGCGACAGCACTGTGCCGCCATCTACCTGCACGAGAAAAAGTGCCTGCTTGGCGAGCAAAGCGGCGAGCCCAGGGAAACTCTGCCCCCCGGAGTGCCGCTGCCGCGGGCGGGACGTCTCACCTTCAAGGTCAACGCCACCCTGGCCCTTGTCGCCCGGGCCTGCCGGGACTTGCGCGACGAATTTTCGCGTCCGGCCTACACTTCCGCCGGTGGTTTTCTGGCCTCCCTGCCGAATGGTCGCCCCGCCCGTTTCTACGATCCCAACCGCGACGGCATCGCCTGGTTCAACGAGCGTCTCGGCGGTCTGCGCCAGCTCGCCGATCGCCACGCCCTGGCTCTGGCACGGCACAGTTTGGTGCGCGTACTCTTCGGCGTGCGCCGCCATGCCGTCGAACGCGGTCGCCTGCCGGCCTCACTCGCCGAATTGGTGCCCGCCCAGCTGAGTGCCGTGCCGGTGGACCCCTTCACGGGGGAACCGCTCGTGTTTGACCCCGTGCGCGGTCTGATCTACTCGGCCGGGGCCGACTGCCTGTCGGCCAACGGCCGCACCGGCCAGCCGCCGTTGAGCGACGACAATGAGCCGACGGTCATGGTGGGCCGGGTCGGCGACTGAAGCGCTGGCGCCGCGTCCGGTTTTGGGGCAGGGTGGCGTGTGCCGACCTCCCTGCATGACCTGGACTTTGATGAGCTGCGCGCGCGGCTTGTTGCCGACGGCCTGCGTCCGGCGCACGCAGCGACGCTTTGGAACCTCCTGCAGTTTCGTGCCGAAACGGATCCCGCCGCCCATGCCGGCCTGCCGCCGCCGTTGCGCCGCTGGCTGGAAGCCGGTCTAGGCGGCGAGTTGTTCCTCGACCTGCCCGCAGTCGCCAGCCTGGTGCCGAGTGGCGACGGCCTGACACGCAAGTACCTGCTTCGTCTCGCCGACGGTCAGGAGATCGAGACGGTGGTCATGGGCTACACCGGCCGCCACACCGCCTGCATCAGCACGCAGGCTGGCTGCGCCATGGGATGCGTGTTCTGCGCCACCGGCCAGATGGGGTTTGTCCGGCACCTGCGACCGGGAGAAATCGTCGCCCAGGTGTTGCATGCGCGCCGGGTGCTCGCCGCCGAGGGCGCGCGCCTGCGCAATCTTGTGCTCATGGGCATGGGCGAGCCGCTGCACAATTACGACAACGTGATGAAGGCGCTGACCCTCATCAGCGACACCCGCGGCAGCAACATCGGACCGGCCAGGATCAGCATCAGCACCGTCGGGGTCGTGCCCGGCATCCGTCGACTTGCCGAGGAGGGCCGGCCCTACAATCTCGCGGTCAGCCTGCATGGCAGCAGCGACGAGGAGCGCGCCGCCCTCATCCCGGCCAACCAGCGCTGGCCGCTGGCTGAATTGATCGGCGCCTGCCGTTTCTACGGAGAGCGCACCGGCCGCAAGATTTTCTTTGCCTGGACCCTCATTGCCGGTGTCAACGACACCCCCGACCACGCCCGCCGGGTGGCCGCCCTGCTGCAGGGCCTCGATGCCCATGTCAACCTCATCCCGCTGAACGAAACTACCGGTTATGCCGGGCGCGAGAGCGCGGAGGCGTCGGCGGGGGTTTTTCATGGCCTCATCCAGGAGGCAGGCATCCCCTGCACGATCCGCCAGAAGCGCGGCATCGACGTCGCCGCCGGCTGCGGCCAGCTCAAGGCCGAGCGCCGCCGGCCGGAGCGGCTGGCGGCGTCCTGACGGGGTCGCTGCCCCCGACGCCGCGCACCCGAGCCAGTGCCTGTCGCAGACTGCCGGCCGCACGGGAATCGGGAAGCAGCGATTCGTCGAGCGGCAAGCGCATGAGCCAGTGGCGCTGGCGTTCCTCGGCCGTCGCACCGAGCGCGTCCCACCAAGCGCGCATGGCCAGGTTGTCATTCAGCACGTGACCGACCAACCGGCGAATGCCGAGCGAGCGTGCATGCTCCCACAGCACCGCCTGCAGCCAGGTGGCAACGCCGCGGCCCTGGAATTCATCAGCCACGGTGATCGACATTTCCGCGGTCTCCGGATCGTCCGCCAGCCGCCAAAACGAGGCACCGCCGACCCCCGGCAGGTCGGCGCGACCGCGATGCAACGCCGCCCAGGCGACATGATCCTGCTGGTCGGGCGAGCAAAGGGCCTCGATCAGCCGGGGGTTGACCGTGCGCGCCCGGGTCCAGAAACGAAAGTAGGCGGACTCGGGCGACAAGCGCCGGATGGCTTCGGCGATTCGATCGCGGTCGGCCGGGATGATCACCCGCAGACGCAACGGCGTGCCATCGCGCAGTTCGATGTCGAAGACCTGGCCGGGATCAAAGCTCACCCGGCCTCAGTCGTCCCGGTGACGATGATTGCAAGTCAGCTGTCGTTGCCGAGGACGCGCTGGTACAGGTAGGACACCGCCAGCGCCACCAGGGCAACCCCGACCAGGGCGCCCACCCGCCAGCCACTGTCGATGCGGGAGAGGTCGTGCAGAAACAGTTTCAGAACCGTGGCGCCGAGCAGGCCGATGCCGGCGTAGCGCGTGTTCGCATGGCGTTTCCGCAGGCCGAGCACCAGCAGGCCGAACGCAAACAGGGCCCAGGCCAGGCTGTAGGTCATGTCGCGGGCGAGGTGACCGCTGAAGTCGAAAACGCTGGAGCGGCCACCCGGTGCGGTGAACGCGTCGGCAATCTCAAGGTTGAGCAGCAGAAAGAGCAGGATGCCACCGAGGCAGCGGAACAGCCCGCGCAAGTCGACCCAATCCCAGCGGTGTCCCGCCGGGCGCAGCCAGGAGGCGGCGAGGAAGAGGGCGAGGGCGGTCAGGCCGTAGGCATAGAGCTGCCAGTTGAGGAATGGCAGGTTGCCACGCACCTGGTAGATGAGCACTGCCGGGTTCAGCGCCAGCCGGACAAAGGCGGCCACCAGCAGGACGGCGCCGGTGCCGCGCAGGCCGGCGTGCGGCACGCGGCCGAACAGCCAGCAGAGCGCGGCGCCTTCCAAGGCCCAGCCGAGGGTCAGCCAATGCTTGTCGAACTGGAGCGGGAAAATCAGGGTCACGAAGAAGAGCGTCGTGCCTCCAAGCCAGGCGAGCTGGCTCAGGCGGGCCGGGTTGTCGGGGGTGTGTCGCTGTTGCACAAACCTGAAGCCGGCGGCCGGCAGCAGCGCGAAGGCGGCCGGCAACAGCCCCATCATGTCGTTCGGCCAGACCCGCACGACCAGCTGATGGACGAGGCCAAAGGTGCCGAGGCTGGCAGCCGCGGCGGTGATCCAGGGAAGGGGCTGCGTCGCACAGAGTTGGCGGAAGACGAGGGGGACGGCGCTGAACACGCCGAGGAAGCCAAGCTGCCAGAGGAGGGCAGTCGGGGCGAGTTCGGTTCCGAAGCTCTGACGCAGCCACGTGGCCTGCAGCGCCAGCACGCCGGCCAGCGCTGCCGGTGCCAGCACCATGGCGCCGCCCGCCCGCACCAGGCCGAGCAGGAAAAGGGTCAGCGCCAGGGCCATGGCAAAAACCGGCGAAGGATCAGGAAGGTGCAGCTTGCCGGAGGCGACCACGAGCAGCAGGAAGGGCAGGAGGGCCGAACTCGCCGGCAGCAGGGACACCCCCTCGGCTTCCGGGAAGCGACGCCCCAGGCGATGACCCGCCAGGGCGAAGACGATGGCACAGGCCCCCACCAGTGTCAGGAACAGACCGAGGGGTGGCATGTCGGAACCGGAACCGTCGAACAGCCAGAGAGCGATGGTCGCCAGGGTCAGCACCAGGGCCGCGAGCACGGGCAGCAGGGCACCGGTGACCCAGGCGAGACCGATGACCAGCAGGTCGGCCAGAAGCAGGGCAGGCCAGAGTGCCAAACCGGGTTCGGGCAGATGGAACACCGGCAGCAGCAGCAGGACCACGGACAGCAGGGGCAGCCAGCCGGCCAGTGGCACCGGCTGACGGCCCTGCAGCCAGGCGGCATAGCCGCCATGCAGGACACCGAACACCAGATACAGGCCGAGGGCCGGCAGCAGCAGGTCATTCGTCAGGTGGTGCTGGGTCCAGAAGGCGAGGTGAAAGAAGGTCAGGCTTGCCACCACAGTTTGTGAACCGCGAAGCCGCGGCTTCCAGGCGGTGACCGCGAGAGCCATCGCATTCAGGCCGAGGACCAGTCCATACAGGACCAGAGGACGGTTGGTGATCGTCGACACATTCAGCCACAGGAACGCCGTCATCAGGCCGAGCAGCGCCAGGCCGAGCGCGGCGCCTGCCGGGGCCAGGCGGGTTTCACCCCTGCGACGCATGAGTTCCGCCGCCAGCGTGAACAACAGGGCGAAGCCCAGGAGCACTGCAATGGGCACCCAGGTGGCCGCCCCCTCGCCATAATGGGAACTGCGGAAGAAGCGAATCAGCCAGCCCAGTTGCAGCAGTCCCGTGCCAATGGCTGCAAACGGTGCCAGATGCGGCCAGCTCCGCCGTCGCGCCACCGCCAGCACGCCGAGATCCAACAGAGCGACGTAGCTGAAGAGAGCGAACGGCGCGTCTTCACCGGTGGAGCAGAGCACGGGCGTCAGGAAACCGCCGAGCATGCCCAGCACGGCGATCACCTGCGCCTGCCGGCGCACCGCCAGCGTGAAGGCGATCGCGGTCACCGCCGACAGAAAGGCGAAGGTCACGCCCTGCAGGTGGAAGGGGGGGATCCGCCAGAGGGCATGGGCGGCGAAGGCGACCCCGTAGAGGGCGACGACGCCGGTCGCGCACAGGGTCTGGGCGAGGGTCGTCTGGCGCGGGTTGCGATGCATGCGAAGGCCCGCGCCGATCAACCCGGCGCCGACGGCCAGACCACTCCAGGTGCGCATCGCCGGGGAAATCCAGCCGCGATCCAGGCTGAGTTTGACGAAGAAGAGGATGCCCAGGAACAGCATCAGCCCGCCAACCCAGGCGAACAGCTTGGCCCCCATGAACTGTTCGATGCTCAGGGCAGGCTTAGCGGGCGGGGGCGTCTCGACAGGGAAGACGCTGGTCGGCAGCGGAGGCGGTTGCCTCACGGGAAGGGGCGCGGCTGGGTGCTCGGGCAGGGGCGGAGGCGAGATCGCAGGCGGGGTGGGTGCGGCAGCGGGGGGAGCTTCAGTGGTGGCGACCCGCGGGGGTTCTGGTGAGGTGACCGGAACGGGGGCTGACAGGGGCGTGGCTGCGGGGGGCGTGGCGGGCTCCCCGGCTCGGAGGGATCGAGGTGGTGCCGACCCCCAGGCCTGTCGGCCCGCTTCTTCCAGGTCGGCGATGCGGCGCACAAGCCGCTGCTCACGGTCCAGCGCCAGCACCTGCTGTTCACGGAGTCGACCGACTTCCTCGGCGAGCGTCCTGCTGCGTGCTGCCGCTCGGCGGGCCGTGACCAGGGCAATGAAAGGCAGGGCCAGAAAACCCAACACCAGCAAAAGGAAGAGGAATTCACCAAGCATGGCGCCAGTGTCTCAGGATTCCCCCCTCGCGGAAATCGATAAATGCGCCCCGGGCATTGAGAAAATGCATGAAGTCATCCTCATGACGCTTTCTCGTTTGCCGATGCCCCGCAGGCACCGCTAGGATGCCGGACAACAATCCCATCCATCTATGTATTTCCTCGGCATCGACAGCGGCACCCAGAGCAGCAAGGCCATCGTCCTCGACCTCGACAGCGGTGCCATTCTGGCTTCCGGCCACAGTGCCTATGACCTGATCGACGCCTTGCCGCCCGGGCACCTTGAGCAGCACCCACAGGCCTGGGTGGATGCCGTCCGTGACTGCGTGCGCCAGTGCCTGGATCAGCTCGGGGAGGAACGTTCGAGAATTGCCGGCATCGGCGTGAGCGGCCAGCAGCACGGCCTTGTCGCCCTCGATGCCGGCGACCAGCCGGTGCGGCCGGCGAAGCTCTGGTGCGACACCTCGACGCAGGCGCAGTGCGAGGAGATCGCTCATCACTTCGGCGGTCAGCCCGGTGTCATCGCCCTTGCCGGCAACGCCATGCTGCCCGGTTACACGATCCCGAAGCTGCTCTGGATGAAACAGCGCGAGCCGGAAAACTTTGCCCGCACGACCTCCATCCTGCTGCCGCACGACTACCTGAATTTCTGGCTCACCGGCGTCAAGCGCATGGAATACGGCGATGCCTCCGGCATGGGCATTCTCGACGTGCGCACGCGCACCTGGTGCCGTGAGCTTTGCGACTACATCGATCCGCGCGTGCTTTCGATGCTGCCGCAGCTCGGATCCTCGCTTGCCGTGCACGGTCGCATCCACCCCGACCTGGCGGCGGAATGGGGGCTTTCGACCGACGTCATTGTCAGTGCCGGCGGCGGCGACAACATGATGGGCGCCATCGGCACCGGCAACATCAAGCCCGGGGTCATCACCGCCAGCTTCGGCACCAGTGGCACGCTCTACGGTGTCGCCGACAGCCCGGTCGTTGACGGTCAGGGCGAGGTGGCGGCCTTCTGCGACAGCACCGACCAGTGGCTGCCGCTCGTCTGCACGATGAACGTCACCGTCGTCACCGAGCAGGTGCGCGAGATGTTCGGCTGGGACTTGAAGCAGCTGGAGGCCGCGGTCGCCAGCGCCCCGGCCGGCGCCGACGGCGTCACCTTCCTGCCTTACCTGAATGGCGAGCGCACCCCGAACCTGCCCAACGGCAGCGGCGTGCTTCACGGTTTGAGAACCACCAACCTGACGCCGGCCCACCTCGCCCGCGCGGCGGTCGAGGGCGCCACGCTCGGCCTCGCCTACGGCCTCAAGCGCTTCCGCGACCTCGGCATGAATCCCTCCGAGATCCGCCTCACCGGCGGCGGCAGCAAGAGCGGCGTCTGGCGCCAGATTGCCGCCGACTGCTTCAATGCCGAGGTCGTCACCCTCAGCACCAGCGAGGGCGCCGCGCTCGGCGCCGCCATCCAGGCCGCGTATGCGCGCGCCAATGAAAAGACCGAGACGACGAGCTACGACGAACTCTGTGCCCGCCTCGTCCGCCTCGACGAGGCGACCCGCTGCAAACCCGATCCTGCGAAAGCCGCCCTCTACGCCGCCCAGCTCGAGCGCCAGAGCGACCTCACCGGCCGGCTCCATCAGACGGGCTGGCTGTGAGCCGCCTCACAGCAATTCCGCCACGAACCGGCCAGGATCGAAGGGCTGGAAGTCCTCGGCTTTTTCGCCGAGGCCGATGAAGCGGGTGGGGATGCCGAGTTCCTGCTGGATGGCGACGAGCACGCCGCCCTTGCCACTGCCGTCGAGCTTGGTGACGATGACGCCGGTCAGCGGGATGGCCTTGTGAAATTCGCGCGCCTGCTGCAGGGCGTTGGCGCCGGTGGTGGCGTCGACGACGAGCAGGACTTCATGGGGCGACTCCGGATCCTTGCGACCGAGAATGCGTCGCACCTTCTTCAGTTCCTCCATGAGGTTGTGCTTGGTGTGCAGGCGGCCGGCGGTGTCGCAAATCAGGTAGTCGGCGCCGGTGCGGCAGGCGAGGTCGTAGGCCTCAAAGCAGACCGCGGCCGGATCGCCGTTGGGCGGGCCCTTGACCATGGGGATGTTGAGTCGCTGCGACCACACTTCCAGCTGCTCGACCGCCGCCGCGCGGAAGGTGTCGGCCGCGGCCAGCACGACCTTCTGTCCGCTGTCGTGCAGGAGCTTGG
>JAUREI010000166.1 GCA_030827515.1 Prosthecobacter sp.
CAGCGGTTTTTTGCGGAAAACGAGCTCCCTCAGTAGGATTGCCGGACGGTCGATGCCGGTTGTCCGGGAGGTCAGGCCTGTCCCGGCGACGATCCTACTCCATTGCCCCCGGCTTCAGCCAGTAGAGGACGCTCATGCGCACGGCGATGCCATTCTCAACCTGGGCGTTGATCAGGCTGCGCTCGTAATTCATGCCGGCGTCGGTGATCTCGACCCCGCGGTTGACCGGGCCCGGATGCATCAGCCAGAGGCCGCGCTCGCGCAGGATGCCGACGCGGGCATCGGTCAGGCCGTAGCACTTGTGGTATTCCGCGGCGCTCGGGAAGAAGGGTTCGTCGAGTCGCTCGCTCTGCACGCGCAGCAGGTAGACCACGTCCGGCCGCCAGTCGAGGGCGTCATCCCAGTTGCCGAACACCGGCACCTCGGAGGGCGTTTCGCGCGGCATCATCGAGCCGGGCCCGAGGTAGGCGACACTCATGCCCAGACGGCGCAGGATCAGGCTGGTGCTGCGGGCGACGCGCGAGTGCTGGATGTCGCCGACGATGAGGGCGCGGCCGCCGCGCAGGTCCTTCATCTGCTCGCGCAGGGTGAAGGCATCGAGCAGGGCCTGGGTCGGGTGCGCATGCCAGCCGTCGCCGGCGTTGATGACGCTGGCGCGGGTGTTGCGGGCAATCAGGTTTGGCGTGCCCGACTGCTTGTGGCGGACGATGATGTAGTCGACCCGCATCGATTCCAGGGTTTCGACGGTGTCGAGCACCGACTCGCCCTTGACGACGCTGGAGGACTCGATGTCGAAGTGGGTGACGTCGGCCGACAGGCGGTTGGCAGCGACCTCAAAGGAGGAGCGGGTGCGGGTGCTCGGTTCGTAGAAGAGGGTCAGCACCGTGCGGCCCTTGAGGGTCGGCACCTTCTTGACGCTGCGCTTGAACAGGTCCTTGAAGGGTTCGGCATTGGCGAGCACGAACTCGATCTCCGCGTCGGTGAGCGAGGCGATGTCGAGAAGGTCTTTGCGCGGGGTCAGGCTCATGCGGTGTGTTTGTCCCAGGGGCAGGTGAAAACCTCGTCGACGCCATCGCCGTCGATGAAGCGCACGCAGACGCGTTCCTCGGCCGGCAGGTCGACCTGCAGGCCGGAGTAGCGCGGATAGAGGGGCAGTTCGCGGCCGGCGCGGTCGATCAGCGCGGCGATCTGCAGACAACGCGGCCGGCCAAAGCCTAGCAATTCCTCGAGGGCGGCGCGCGTGGTGCGTGCGGTATGGATCACTTCGTCACAGAGGATGACGATCGCGTCCTCGAGGTCGAAGGGAATGTCCGAACCCTCGAGCCGGGGCAGGACGGTCATCGTCTGGAGGTCATCGCGATACTGGGTGATGTCGATGCGGCCGAAGTCCGGCTCCAGCCCGCGCGCACGCAGGCGCTCAAGTAGGGCGCGGGCGAAGGGTACTCCGCGCTGGTAGACGCCGACAAGGGCCAGTCTCGGCTCACTGCCCCAGCGTTCGTGGACGGCATCGGCGATCGCGTCGAGGCAACGCGCCACCCCGGAAGCGTCGAGCAGGGTGTGCAGGCGGTCGGGCGTCGGGGTCACGGCTCCATGAAGAATGCGGAGGGCGGAAGCGTCAACGGCTTTCCTGCGCTGTTGCAAATCCCGCTGGCGCCGGCGGCCGGGCTGTGGTTCATGCCGCCA
Source organism: Prosthecobacter sp. (assembly GCA_030827515.1). Classification (GTDB taxonomy): domain Bacteria; phylum Verrucomicrobiota; class Verrucomicrobiia; order Verrucomicrobiales; family Verrucomicrobiaceae; genus Prosthecobacter. The sequence continues at coordinate 1,684 of JAUREI010000166.1, forward strand.
TGACCGATCCCGAGGCGAATCCCTGGACGACGCTGCACTCGCGCGAGGCCTACGCCAACCCGTGGATCCGCGTGCGGCACGACGAGGTTCTGACCCCGGCGGGGACGCCCGGGATATACGGGGTCGTCGAATACCGCAACCATGCCGTCGGTGTGGTGCCTGTCGATGACAAGGGCTTCACCTGGCTGGTCGGCCAGTGGCGCTACTGCCATGATCGTTACGAGTGGGAAATTCCCGAGGGAGGGTGTCCGCCGCGCGAGTCCACGGCCGAATGCGCCCGCCGCGAGCTTTTGGAGGAAACCGGTTTGGTGGCCGGGCAAGTCGTCCCCCTGCTCACCGGGTTGCAGTTGTCCAATTCGACGACCAACGAGGTCTGCGACCTGTTCATCGCCCGTGACCTGAGCCAGGCCGAGGCCTGCCCTGAAGAGACCGAAAGGCTGCAGGTGCGGCGGCTGCCGCTGACCGAGGCGGTGGCGATGGCGCGAGACGGACGTATCCGCGACGCCGTGAGTGTTCTCGCCCTATTGGCCGTGGCGGACTGGATGAATCGCGAAGCCTGAGGTTTTCGCCATGCGTGTCACCCTTCTCCCTTTCGGCAGCGCCGGCGATGTTCTGCCATTTCTCTGGCTGGGGCGACAGCTGCGGGATCGCGGGCATGAGGTGACGGTGGTCAGCGCCTGTGTCTTTGCCGCGGCCGCCGGGGAGGCGGGCTTTGATTTCATCCCGCTGGGGCGGCCGGATGACTTTGACAATCTCATCGCCGATCCCCAGGTCTGGAAACTCGGTGCCGGCACCAAGAGGGTGTTCCAGTTCGCGGGTGCCGCCGCAGGGGTTTATGCCGATGCCATCGATGGCCTGGTGGCCGCTGGTCGCCGGCCCGACCTGCTGCTGGCCCCCTGCACGGCCTTTGGCGCTCGTTTGACGCGCGAATCGCTTGGCATCCCGCTGGTCACCGTGCATCTCCAGCCGGCGGTGTTCATCAGCGCCCATGAACTGCCGGTCTTGCTGCCGGGCATGCAACTCTTGAACCGGTTGCCGGTCTGGCTGCGCCGTCTGCTACTGCGTGCGCCGAATCCTGCCGACCACTTTGCCGGACCTGCCGTGGCCGACCTGTGCCGGCAGCGTGGGGTGGCTCCACCCCGTCGCCTGTGGTGGGATTGGGGGCATTCGCCCGACGGTGTGCTGGCGCTCTTTCCCGAGTGGTTCGCCCAGCCGCAGCCTGACTGGCCGCAGCCGCTGTTGCAATGGGATTTCCCGCTGGAGGATCTTGCCACGGAGAGGCCGCTTGAGCCGGGCTTACTGGACTTTCTCGAGGGAGGTGCGCCGCCGGTGGTGTTCACCCCGGGCAGCGCCAACATCCAGGCCCGGCATTTTTTTGAATCGGCCCTGGCCGCCGTGCGTGAGACTGGCGTTCGAGCGGTGTTTGTGACACGCGCCTTGGAGCAGTTGCCGGCGGACCTGCCCGACACGGTTCACGCCGCCCAGTATGTGCCGTTTTCGCCCCTGCTGCGGCGGGCATCGGCCTTCGTTCATCATGGCGGTGTCGGCACGTTGTCGCAGGGATTCGCCGCAGGGCTGCCGCAGATTGTCATGCCGATGGCGCATGATCAGCCGGACAACGCCTTCCGTCTGGTTCGGCTCGGCGCGGGGCTCAGTCTGCCGCCGCGGCGTTTCACGCCGGCGAATCTGGCGGCTGCGCTGCGCCGCTGCCAGGTCGACGCGGGCCTGCGCGAGGCCGCCTGTGCCTGTGCCACACGGCTCCAGCCCCGGCCTGACACCGGTCGCTTGGTCGACTGGCTCGAAGGCTGCGCCCGCCGTCGCTGAACCTCACGCCGCCAGGCTTTCCAGGTAGCGAATGAAAAAGGCCGCGCCGGCCTCGAGGTCGGTGACCGCGATGAACTCGTCCTTCGTGTGCGCCTGGGCGATGCTGCCAGGTCCGATGGCGATTGACGGAATGCCGGCGGCGGCAAGGAAGGCGGCGTCGCAGAACCACGGGGCGCCGGTGAGCGGTGCCCCGCAGCGCACGAGCGCATCGATGAAGGGATTGGACGGTTCCGTGTCGAGCGGGAACGTCTCCGGCAGCGGCAGCACCTCTGCTTCTGGGGCGTGGTGATGGACGAATTCCTTGAGCAGGGCGAGGGCGCCGCCCGAGCGGTTCAGGCCGGGCGTGGTGCGCAGGTCGACGCGCAGCGTGCAGCGGTCGGCAACGATGTTGCTGCGCGTGCCGCCGCGGATCATGCCGAGGTTGATCGTGCTGGAGCCCAGCCACTCATCCGGTCCTCCGGCCTCGGCGAGCAGTTCACGGAAGTCCCCGTCGAGTGCGGTCACCAGACCCGCCATTTTGACGATGGCGTTCTCCCCGAGTTCGGGGGTGGCGCCGTGCACGGCGACCCCGTGGGTGACGATGTCGGCCCACAGGCAGCCCTTGTGACGAAACACCGTCTGCAGGCCGGTGGGTTCGCCCACCAGGGCCAGGGCATAGGATCCGTGGTGGCGGGCAAAGTGCTGGGAGCCGAGTTGGGCGGATTCCTCCGACATGAACCCGGCAAAATGGACCTCGATCGGCAGCGCGGGGATGCGGTCGCGCAGTTCATGCAGCGCCCAGAGCATGGCTGCCATCGGCCCCTTGGTGTCACTGGCACCCCGCCCCCAGACGCGGCCCTCGCGCAGTTCGCCGCCAAAGGGATCGATCGTCATGCCGCCGACACTGACGGTGTCGGTGTGCGGCGCGAAGACGAGGCGCGGCTTGGGGCGGCCATCCGTCGCGGGCAGGGTGGGGAAGCGGCCGATGACGTTGGGGCGACCGGGCTCGACTTCGTCCAGGAAGGCCTCCGCCCCGCAGTGCTCCAGAAAGTCGGCAATGTAGCCCGCGCACGCCGCCTCGCCGGTGTGGGGGGTGCCGGGATCGCCGTCGGGATTGACCGAGGGAATGCGCACCAGGGCCTGGCAGAGTTCGACAACGTTGGCGGGCCTCTTCATGCCGGGACCTAGCCACAGGGCCGCGCTCGCGTCCAGGCGAGGCTTGATTTTCCGCGTGCAAATTTGCCCCGAATTGCAGTATGGCTTGGAGCGTCGTGCCGCCGTATTCCTTCCACGCCTTCAGTCGCAGCCATGTGGCGGTGCTGTCCCTCTGCCTGGCCCTGTTGATCGGCCTCGGCTACCTGAGCCGGGTGCGACCCGGGCATGCCCGGAGGGCGGAGAGGGCGCTGGGCCTGCTGATGCTGCTGGTCTGGCCATCCACCGTCCTGGCTTACTGGTATGTCGGGGACCTGGATCTTGGCAACGCCCTGCCGCTGCACTTCTGCGACATCGCGGGTTTGGCGGGTGGACTTGCCCTGCTCACCCGGCGGCAGACCGCCTGCGAGGTCGTCTATTTTTTTGGTCTCGCCGGGACCCTGCAGGGGTTGCTCACGCCCAATCTGAAGTTCGATTTCCCCGATCCGCGCTTTTTTGTCTTCTTCCTTCTGCACGGGGGCGTCGTGGTTGCCGCCATCCATGTGGTCACCGCCATGAGGCGGGCGCCGCGACCCGACGCCTTGCGACGCATGCTGCTCTTTACGACGGGCTACGCCCTCGTCACCGGATCGCTCAACGCCCTGCTGGGGACGAATTACGCCTTCCTCTGCCACAAACCCGAGCAGGCCAGTCTGATGGACCACCTTGGACCCTGGCCCTGGTACGTCGGCTCGCTCGTCCTGCTCGCCCTTGCCTTTTACAGCCTGCTGCACCTTCCCTTTGTCTGGTTTCGCCGCCGCCGCGCCGTGCCGGAAACTGGTCAGTCGAACTGACCAGCAAGCCGGTCTCAGTCCGAGCGTCTTGCTATGGTTGATGATGATGTTCCGCCGCCTCCTGCCCTTTCTGCTTTCTTCCGCCGCCGGCGCCGCCGTTCTGGAGACGGAGATCTGTGTCTTTGGTGGCACCTCCGGCGGTGTCGCTGCTGCGGTGCAGGCGGCACGCATGGGTCGAAGGGTGCTGCTGGCCGAACCCGGGCGCCACCTGGGTGGCATGACCAGCGGCGGTCTGAGCGCGGTGGACATCGGTGATCCACGCTCGGTTGGGGGCATCGCCCGCGAGTATTTCACCCGCCTCGCCGCGACCACCGGCGTGAAGCTGGCCTGGGACAAACCCTTTGAGAGCAAGGCGGGCGGCCCGGCCACCGGCGGTGCCTACGCGATCGAGCCGCATCGGGCGGAGGGGCTTTTTGATGACATGGCGCGTGAGGCGGGGGTGCAGGTGCGGCTCGGGGCCCGCCTGGCCGCTGTAAACAAGGACGGGGCCCGCCTCACCGAGCTTGTCCTGGAGGATGGCGACATCATTCGCGCGCGGGTGTTCCTCGACACCACCTATGAGGGCGACCTGATGGCGAAGGCCGGCGTGACCCACACTCTGGAGCGCGAGGGCAACGCCAGGTATGGCGAGAGTTACAACGGCATCCATTACGCCGGGAAGTACCAGCCGCGCACCGGGCACCTCATGCCTGGCGTCAACGGCCGCGTGCCCGGCGGGCAGGGGGTTTGGGACCGGGATTTTCCGCTCGATCCCTACCGGGTGAAGGGCGACCCGGCCAGCGGGTTGCTGCCGCTGGTCCAGGCCGGGGATCCCGGAAAACCCGGCGATCCGGCACCCGGCGTCCAGGCTTATTGCTACCGGCTTTGCCTGACCACGGACCCCGCGAACTCGCGACCGATCGCCCCGCCACCGGATTACGATCCGGCGCAGTATGAACTGGTGGCGCGCTTCATCGAGGCCTGCCTGGCCAATGGTGACGCCATGGACCTGCGCTGGTTTTCCAAGCACGACCCGCTGCCCAACCAGAAGTGGGACTTCAACACCGCCACCTTCGGCGGCAACCTGCCGGGTGCCAGTCATGCCTGGCCGGAGGCTTCCTACGCGGAGCGCGAGAAGATTGCGCGCGCCCATGAACACTACCACCGCGGTCTGCTGCACTTTCTCGCCACCGATCCGCGTGTGCCGGCGAAGGTGCGTGCCGATGTCGCCCGCTTCGGCCTGCCCAAGGATGAGTTCACCGACAACGGCGGCTGGCCGCACCAGATCTATGTCCGCGAGGCCCGCCGCATGGTCTCCGCGCTCGTGCTCACCGAGGACCACACCTTCGGCCGCGAGTCCGCACCGAAATCGGTAGGCCTTGGCAGCTACGGCACCGACATTCACGAGATCCGTCGCATCGTCAGGGACGGCATCGTGGTGCGCGAAGGCAAGGTCGCCGGCGGCCGGGGCGGCGCGCCGCCCTACGCGATCGGTTACGACGCCCTCGTGCCTCGACGCGGCGAGTGTGACAACCTGTTCGTCACCTTTGCCCTGAGTGCCAGTCACAGCGCCTTTGCCAGCCTGCGCATGGAGCCGGTGCTGATGGTCACCAGCCAGAGCGCCGCGACGGCGGCGGTGCTGTCGCTGGCCGATGGCCGCGCCGTGCACGACGTCGACTACGCCGCCCTGCGCGAGCGACTGCGGGCCGATGGCCAGGTGCTGGAATGGCCGCCGGGGCGATGACGGTGGGGCTCAGGCAAGACCGACCGCCTTGCGCGGGTTGGTGTCGAGCAGTCGGGTCAGTTCGGCCTTGCTCAGCGCCAGATGCTGCTGGCCGTTGCTGAGGATGCGCGGCACGGTGACCGTGCTGCCGACAAAGTGGGAGCCGTCCGGGCTGCGCGCCACGAGGTCCTCGCCGATGACGATGTCCCAGCCGGCCAGGCTGTAGGTGCCGGGGCCGAGGCGCGAGGCCGAGATGGCGTCGGTGACAAAGATCGCCTTCTCCAGGCCGGCGGCGCGCAGGTAGTTTTGCAGGGCGAAGAACTCGACGTGCACACCGTCGGGGATGAAGCAGAGCCAGAGTCGGTCGTGCAGGCTGAGCGCGCGCTGGATGATGTTGTCGTGCCGGTGCATCTGCATGGGGCAGCCGTTGCCAACGTGGGTGAACATGGACAGGCCGTGCTCGGTGGCGGCGCGCAGGACGTCGAGCGACGGATTGCAGTGACCGGCGGAGACGGTGATGCCGTTGCCGGCGAGGAACTCGGTGGTGTGAAAGTGTTCGTCGCACTCGGGAGCGAGGGTGACGATGCGGGTCAGGCCGCCGGCGGCGTCGAGCAATCTCTTGGCGGACTCGATGCCCGCGGGCTTGACATGCTGGGGCGGGTGGGCGCCGACATAGCCCTTTTCGGGGTTGATGAAGGGACCCTCGATGTGGATGCCGGCGATGACCTGACGGGCGAGCGGGTCCTGCTCGCGCAGTTCCACGAGACGCGCCATGCGGGCGCTCATGGCGTCAAGGCTGTCGGTGATGAAGGTGGCGAGAATCGCATCGCAGCCGTCCTCGACGAGACAGGTGCAGGCATGGTGCAGGGCTTCGGCGGTCAGGCCCTCGCGATTGAAGTCGGTGCCGGCGTAGCC
>JAUREI010000237.1 GCA_030827515.1 Prosthecobacter sp.
AAGGCGCTGGCCTACGTCGAGGCCGTCGCGCGCCAGGTGCCCGAACTGCCGGAGGATCAGCAGCTCAAGGCGCCGATCCGCATGACGGCGCACATCTACTACGCCAGCAACAGGCCGGACCTCGATCCGAGTTTGTTGCTGGATGCGCTGCAGGGCCGCATCTACCGCAACGACCGCGCGGTGCGTGAAATGCACCTTTACCACCACCTCGACCGCGAGCATCCGCGCGCCGAGGTCTATCTGGAGGAGATCGACGAATGAGTGAACGAATGCGCGAAACGAAAACCTTGAGAGCTCTGTTCTTGCAAGCGGTGAAGGAAGTCGGCAACGACATTGGATTTTCTGCAGCGCATCGCGTCTGGAAAAACGATCTCAAAAAGAGCTCTCAATATGTGATTGGCGACGATGTCGAGGCCTTCCTGGCCGTCAACGATACCGAAATTTGTCCCGAATCCATTGGAAGGGGCGAAATCTGGGATTGCTGGGCGGATGAGGCGATCAACGTGGTCGTGTCGGCTCTTCGAGAGACGGTGCAATGGGAGATCCAGCGCAAACGCGCAAGAGACGCGCGGGGGATTCATAGCGGCGGCAAATCGGAAGCCGAAAACGAAAAGGGAGATGACGAATGACGGGCATCAACGACGACCTGGCGAGCTACGCCGACCGCCTGACCCGCCTGCTCGACGCCGCCGACGAGGCGCGCGAGGACATCAAGCAGCTGCGCGTCGAGATCAAGAGCGCGGGCTATGACCCCGCCGCGCTGGTGCGGGTGGTGCAGCTGCGCCGCGACGAGCGCAAGCGGGCGAAGGAGCAGGAGCGGCTGCAGGCGGTGGCTCTCTACGCCGATCGGCTCGGGGTCCAGCTGGACCTCGCGCTGTAGGAACCGGCCAGGCCCTCCCTTGCCGTCGCCGGCGGGCGGCGGAACCTAAAACCGATCCAGCGCGACATGCGCCGCGTCAACAGTCCCCTGGCCCTGTCGTTTGGCTGATGGATCGGACCCGCCACTTAACCGAAGGAGGAAGCAAATGATTGAGATTGTGCCGTGCTTCTTCAAAGAAGCTGCAATCTTCGTCCGCAATTTCCATCGACATAACAAGCCTCCCGCCGGGTGCGTCTTTTGCGTTGGCGCATCAAGCGGCGGTCAGCTTGTTGGGGTTGCAATCGTTGGGCGGCCGGTTTCTCGTCAATTGCAAGATGGCGCAACGCTTGAAGTAATCAGATGCTGCGTCATTGATGGATCTCCTAAAGGCACCTGTTCGGCGCTTTATGCCGCATCATGGCGCGCCGCACGCGCTCTGGGCTGGAGACGATTGATAACCTACACTCTGCAGGCCGAAGGAGGCGCTAGCTTGAGGGGCGCCGGCTGGAAATTGATCGCCGAACTCAAGCCCAACAATCCGGCTGGATGGCAAAATCGCGCAGGCCGAGAATGGCAACCCGTCGTCGGCCAAGCAAAGTTCCGCTGGGAAGCAACCGAAAGAGGCTGACATGGTTCTCGGATGGCAGGATTTCGTGCTGATCGGCATCATCATGTGGGCGCTGCTGGACGGGCGGCGGTAAGCGCGCCTTGACGCGAGATTGTGGTTTGCTTAGTCTGTCCAAACCCCAAGCCTAACCAAAGGATGCGGACATGGACACGAGCAGAATTGAGGCGGCGAAGCGCGGCATCGGCAAATACATCGGCAAGCCATGCCAAGTCTGCGGCAACACCGAGCGGTACACAACGAGCGCGTCCTGCACCGCCTGTACGAGGCGACACAACCACAGCAGCAAGCTGAAGATCCGTGAACTGCTGAAGCAGGCCAGGGATGGTGCGTGATGCGCTTCTATTCCTTCCACATTGGCGACTACGCCAGCCACACGCGGCATCTGACTCTGATGGAGGATCTCGCCTACAGGCGCCTCCTCGATCTCTACTACATGAACGAACGCCCGTTGAACGCCCGTTCAGCGGACGTTGCACGGGCCATCAACATGCGTGAACACGAAGCCGAGGTGGCGACGGTTCTGGGCGAGTTTTTCGAGCTGGTCGAGGGCTCGGGATGGATCAATCGGCGCGCCGACGAGGAAATTGTGCGGTGCAAAAGCAAGCAGGAACAGGCCTCTAGGGCGGGCAAGGCCTCGGCTCAACGGCGGTTCAACGCCCGTTCAACGGACGTTCAACCACCCATTACCCATGACCCATTACCCAATACCCATGAAAGTACAGGAGAAGTCCCTCTTAGTTCTGGGGGGTCTGGGGGGAAGCGCGCAGAGCGCGCCGACCGAGGGGCGCGCCTGCCGGCGGATTGGTCTCCGACCGAGGCCGACCGGGCGTTCGCGGCCAACCTTGGCGTGGCGGTCGAGCGCGAGGCGGCGTCGTTCCGCGATTACTGGCACGCAAAGCCCGGCGCGGACGGGCGGAAGACCAACTGGTCAGCAACCTGGCGCAACTGGGTGCGCCGCAGCAGCGAAAGGAAGGGCAATGGCACAGGATCTCGATCTCAGTCGCGCAACGGATTTATCGTTCTCGCTGAGCGCCTTGCTCGCGAGGATGCAGACCGAGCAGCCGGGAGCCCCGCTGGCGATTTCTTCGACCCAGAAGGTCGAGGCTGAGCGCGCACTGGCCGCGATCGAGGCCGCCCTGCAGCCCGCGCCGCAGGCGCTGGCGCTGCGCTGGATCTCGGCGCTCGGCACGCTGACCGCGACGAAGCCGGGCGAGGCCGACGGCGATGCCAAGGCCAGGGCCTACGCGGCCATGCTGGAATATCCGGCGTCGGCGTTCAGCCGGGCCAGCCTCGACGCGGCGGCGCGCAAGTTCCGGTGGTTCCCGTCCTACGCCGAGGTCTGCGAGCACCTCGAGGCCGAGGTCGCCGCAGCGAAGGCCCAGCGTCACCAGCTGCGCCGGGCGGTCGCGCTGCCGGCGGAAGGGTCGAAGCCCGTCGGGAAGTGGTCCACGATGACCGACGAGCAGAAGGCCGAATTCGAGGCGACGATGGCGAAGTTCCGGTCCCGGTTCGCCTCGGATGCCTCGCGTTCTTCGGAGGATCGCTCAGGAAGCGCGGAAGCCCGCTGACCCTAGGCAGGGTAGCGGGCGACCGGCTTCCGGCGTTCCTAGGGCCGTTTTAGGCGGTTTCGGGTCGGAGGTGCCTAGGCAGGCGGCGATAGGCGGTCCTGACCGCGTCCGCCCACTCGTCGGCGGTCATCAGGTCGGTGTCCTCGACGCCGCGACGCAGGAGGACGTCGCGCAGGGCCTCGGCGTCGAGGAGGCTGGCCTCGCCCATGGCGTGGCGGAGGCGCGGGAGGCTCATGGCGGGGTGGACGCGCATCAGCGCACCACCACAAAACGGCGGCCATGCACATCGCTGCAGCGTTGGCGCGGCAGGTAGGTCGTCGCCGTGATCTCGTAGGTGCGCTCGCCGTCCTCGGTCCAGCTGTCGAGCCGCGCCAAATAGCTCTTGCCGCCGAGGGCGCGAGCAATTTTGAGGAAAAGGGCTTCGGCGGTGCGAGCGCGGAGCGTGGTGCCGTTGATCGTGTGGGTGAGCATTTGTCGTCTCCGTGGGTTGCTGTTGCGATGTCGGGATACTGCGGGAAGGTAGCGGGGTTGAGGATTGCGTTTCCTGCAACCCCGCTATGCGTCAGGCGAGCTCCCACTCAAAACCCTCGCCCGTGATCTTCGCGCAGCACGCGGGCAGATCCGACTTGCGAACCGTGAACGACACCGCGCCGCCCAGGCGCTGCTTGGCGGCCTCGCTCGCGCAGCGAACGACCACCTCGGTGGCGGCGAAGTCGGAGGAGAGGATCTGGAAGTCGGCCATGTGGGCCTCCCTGGTTTGG
>JAUREI010000044.1 GCA_030827515.1 Prosthecobacter sp.
GAGCAGGTGGCGGAGGCGGTGCGCGCCTGCCTGCGGCATGCGCCGGCGGATCGGCTGGTCTTTGCGCCCGACTGCGGACTCAGCCAAACCGCCCGCTGGGCGGCCCGGCGCAAGCTGGCGGCGATGGTGGAGGGCGTGGGCCGGGTTCGATGCGAGCTTGGGCTGCAGACCCGCTGAAACGGGCGCCGCGCACGCAGGTCGGTGTCAGGCGAATCAGTCGAGCGACTTCTTGGGCGCGCTGATGCGGATGTCGCCGCCCTTGCCCGGAGGGCGAGGCGGTGGGGACAGGGCGAAGCGCTGGACCTCGTAGCCGTTGACGTTGAGGGTCAGCTCCAGTCCGGCAAGAAATTCCCAGGTGGCGGCCACGCCGATGTCGTCGGCGATCTTGCGTGCCTCAAGGTAGGAATCGAAAGCGTTGGTCATGACCTGGAAGACTGCGACGCCGTTGGGGTCGGCCTTGAGTTGACGCAGCATGCGCTGGTAGTTGGACCCTTCGTTGCGCATCTGGTCGAGCGTCTCGCCGGCGCCGGCCTTCGGCGTCAGCATCATCTGCACGAGGGTGCTGCCGGGGCGAATGGTCGGAACGAGGGTGAAGGGACCGCTGAAGGTCGGGTTGCCGGCGGCCCGCTCCAGCAACGTGCGAATGGCGAAGGCGTCATAGATCGTCCGTTCGCGGCTGCGGTCCTTGATGCCGCTGATGTCGGCGAGATCCTTGACGAAGTAATCGTGAATGTCGCGCGGCGTCGCCTTGACCTCGGAGTTGCGGGTGCCCCAGGTGAAGGTGATCTTGCCGGCGCCGGCCACGGCCTGGAGGGTCGGCTTGGTGGGGTCCCGCGAGGGGTCGAGGGCGGTCCACTTGGCAAGGTCGCCCTTGGTGGCGGCAACCAGGGCCTCCGCAACGGCACCCGGGTTGGAGCGGACGGCGATGGAGATGTCGCCGAGTGCGGAGAGGGTTTTGCGATCCGCCGGCAGGCCGGCGGCGGTCAGGGTCTTGTTGGCGATCGCGACATATTCCAGCTGGAACGTGCCCACGAAGGGAGCGATTTCCGGCCAAGCCTTCTGGGCGGCGACCGGAGTGCCGTAGATCTTGGCGAGCATGTCGGCGAAGGGTTCAATCTTGGCCTCCTTGTAAAACAGCTGGCTCTTGGCTTTTTCGAGACCGTCAAGAATGGGTTGAAGGAAGGCCTTCTGATTGAAATGGAGCACCCCCTGCCGGGCGACGAGCACGCGCGTCTCGTTGGGTTCCTTCGGATAAGGGCGGGGGTTGGGCAGGCGAACGTAGGTGGGGGGAGGCGGTTGATACACCGGCGTGTCATCCAGCAGGGCCTTCAGGCGCTCGATTTCGGCGATCAGCTTGTCGACCTCGACCTTTTCCTTTTCGCGGAGTTGCTTGGCCTCCTCGAGCTTCTTGCGGAAGCTGTCGAGGTCCATGAACTTCATGCGCGCTGCCATGTCACTGGTGTCGATCGTGCGCAGTTCCTCGATGACCTTTTTGAGGGCCTGTTCCGCCTTTTTCTTGTCCTCCTCCAGCTTTTCCGGATCGGCGGGCGGCGGGGGCAGGGCCTTGACCTGCTCCTGCATCTGCTGGTGCTCCTCCTTGGTGACCGGTGGCAGGTCGCTGAGGATCTTCTGTACCATCTTGGCCGTGTTGATCGCCATCATGACGAAGACGATCATGAGAACGCCGACGACGTTCGTGACGGCGTCCATCAGCGAGTCGAGATTCAACTCGGGAGAGTCCTGCTTTTTCTTGGCCATGCGCGTCGGAGATCAGGGGTTGGGAGCCGGGGCGGGCACGGGCGCCCCGGGCATGGGCGGGTCTATCTTGCCACGATACTTGTCGAAAAGAGCAAGGTCGAGCTGGCCGCGGCCGGGGATGGGCAGCTTGCCGATGCGGATCTTGTAGTCGTTCTCGGCGCGGCCGGCACCGTTGTTGAACGGACCCTGACCGTCGTCGCGGATCAGGAAGAGGATGAGCGAGTTCTTGTCCTTGGCCACCTCGAACAGGAAGTGGTTGTAGGCGGCATCGGCGACCACGATCTCCGGTGTGGCCCCGAGGCGGTAATCCTCTCCCCAGGCGCCGAGAACCTTCAGGGCACCGGCACTGCATTCGACGAAGTACACCTTGGTGCCCTCGCTCATGCCGGAGCCGGAGGGTTGGACGACCACCGGCGGAACCTTCTTGTCGGGCGGCACCTGGCGCGCCTTGATCTCGGCCTCAAGCTTTGCGATTTCTTCCTTGGCGGTGACCTGCTGTTTCTTGAGGCCCTCGATTTCAACGAGCAGGCTGTCGAGCTCCTTCTGAAGCTGCTGACTGATCTGCTGGTTCTGCTCCTGAACTTCCTTGGAGGTGTCGAGAAGGCGGCGCAGCTTGATGAAGCGTTGTTCCTTTTCCTCGACCTCTTCCTGCAGCTTTTCCAGTTCGGCGATCTTTTCCTTGAGGGCGAGATCGAGTTGCTTGCGCTCCTCGAGTTCCTTCTTCATGCGCTGGTAATCCTGCGCCATGCGGATCTCGTCCGCGGAACGCCCTTCGGCCTTACCGGCCTGGGCGACCACCAGTACGACGATGATCAGCACAAGCGCCCCGATGAGACACGCCAGGATGCTCAGGAAGGGGAAGAGCGAGACTTCGTCGCCGGTTGACGCACGCCGTTGGGCCATGGACTGAAGGGGAGGGGGAGTTAACCGCGGCTGAACCAGCCCTTTTTGACCGTCTGGTGGATGATGACCTGCTTGCCGCCAAGCTCGGTGAGGACATTGTTCAGGCCCTGGATGCCCGAGGAAAGCGCGCGGGTGTACTCGGTGGTGGTCTTGACGCTGTCCTTGACCGCGTTGGTGAGGTCCTCGCGCATGCGGTTGAGGCTCATCGCGAACTCGGCATCGACGCGTTCCTGGTGGGCGGCGGCACGCTTGTCGAGGTTGTCCGCGTAGTCCTTGATCTTGGCGGAGAGGGCGTTGAGGTCGACGAGGAACTCCTTCTGGGCGTTGGCAACCGCCTTGACCAGGGTGTCCATCAGGCCGCTGGTGTCGCCACCGGCGATGCCTCCGCCGTCGTTGAGGCGGGGGAGCAGCACTTCGTTGCAGAAGGCGTCGATGTTGTTGAGATTGTCATCTTCCGACTTCGACAGGGCGTTCATCGGGAAGTTGAGGACCATGGCCAGGACGAGGCCGAGCAGGGTCGTGTCGAAGGCGGTGCCGAGGCCGCTGGTGACGTTGCCGATCGAGCCCATGATCTTGTCGAGATCGGAGGTGTCGGAGAGGTCGATGCTGCCGATGGCGCTCGACAGACCGAGCACGGTGCCGATGAAGCCGAGAATCGGGATGGCCCAGAGGAAGACCTTGACGAGGGCGTAGCTGCCACCGACGCGGGCGCTGTCGATGTTGCTCTGCGCCTCCAGCATCGTGTTGACCTCGCCGTTGTTCTGGCGCACCTCGAAGAGTTCGAGGCCCTTGCGGATGCGGTTGACCATGATGCTGTCGCGCAGACGCGACGGCAGGCCGTAAAGATGGTCGACAAACTGGCCAACATTGCCGGCATTGATTTCCTGGCCGATGTCGGAAGGCAGCACGTCGAGGTACATCGCGTCCTTCTGATGGCGCAATTTCTTCATCTTCAGCCAGAGGATGCTCATGGCCCAGAAAAAGAAGAAGGACTCCAGCATGTTGACCCATGTGCGCTCGTAGAAGAGGTCATGGATGTAGTCCATCGTGTTGGACGGCGGGCTGCCATACTTGCCGACGCCGAAGGGGAAGAGGATGCCATACCAGGCGAGTGTGCAGACGAGGCCGATGCCGATGGCGGCAAGAATGCTCGGGTTGGCGGGGTCTGCCTCCTCCCAGCCGCCGCGTTCCTGCTGCCCGGCAGTCGAGTACTCCTGATGCTGCGGAGGGGCTTCGGTGGAATCCGCGGGCTGATCCGTCTGGCCATCCTGCATGCCGTTCGGAGGGGTCACACCCGAGGGAGGCGGCGGCAGGTTGGTGGGGGGCGGCAGGCCACCGAGGTTCGCGGGGATGCTGAGCTTGGTGTTGCAACCTGGGCAGCGAACGACTTTGCCAGCCATTTCCGGCTCGGCCTTCAGTTGCATGTCACAAGACGGGCATTTGAATTTCACGGTGCGGTTCTCCTATGGGTTCCTGGGGGTTGTTGGCAGATGATCTGAAAGCCCAAGAATCAAGCGGTCACTGTGCCGCAGGACAAGCGTTTTCTGTGGACGGCGACGCTTTTGCCAAAGCTCTCTCCGGGCTTGTCAATGGCATGCTTCAGAGGCTGAGGCGGGCCCCCTCCTTCTTCAATTCTTCGAGCAGTGGTTTGGAGGTGTCGCTGACCGGGTTGCCCTTCAGATGGATCTGGCAGTAGGGGGCCCATTCACGGGCGCCCTCGTTGTCCTTCTTCCACATCCGGTGCAGCGGTGTAAAATCGCTGATCTGGTTGTCGTCGAGGAAGAGGAATTGCAGGTCGGACAGGGATTCAAGCGGTTGGATGTCACTGATGCGGTTGCCCTTGAGTGAGAGCATGGAAAGCCATTTCATGGCACTGATTCCATCGAGGCGGCTCACCTTGTTGCCCTCAAGGTACAGGGTCCAGACCTTGGGCAGCTTGAACAGCGGGGTGGCGTCCTCGATCTGGTTGCCGGCGAGGTAGAGGGAGGTCAGGGATTCGATCCCCGCCAGGGGTCGAACATCGACGACGCGATTGCGGGTCAGTTCGAGATACTGGAGCGCCTTGCACTCGGCAAGCGGTGTGAGATCGGCCACCTGATTGTTGGCGAGGTCAAGGAACTGGAGCCGGGTCAGTCCCTTGAGGGGGGTCAGTTGGCTGATCTTGTTGCCGGAGAGAGTCAGCGAGGCCAGTGCGGTGCACTTTTCCAAGCCCGTCAGGTCGGTGATGCCGAGATCCTTGCCCTCGACGATGGCGACGTTGGCGACGTCCTCGGCGGTGAGGGGATCCTGGCTTTCGCGCTTGGCAAAGACCTGTTTGCGCACGGCTGCCTCAAGTGCCTTGTCCTTGAAGATTGCCACCGGCTTGGGTGGCGGCGCGGCTTTTTTGGGTTCTTCCTTCTTGGTCTCCGCGGTTTTGGCGGCGGTTTTGGCGGGTTCAGCCGGTTTGGCGGGTGCGGGCGTCGGGGTGGCGGCCGGCTTGGTCTCCGCGGGCTTGGCGGCGGTTTTCGCGGGCTCGGCCTGTTTGGCTGCCGCGGGTGCGGGTTTCGGGGCCGTGGCCGGTTTGGCATCCTGCGCGGCAGCGCCGAGGGGGAGGGCCAGAAGGGGAAGGAGGACTTTCAGCTTCATGGTCAGTGGGATTGGCATGCGTTATTACGCAAGCACGCGGTTGCATGTTTGCGCAAAATCGGCTCAATCCCCATTCATGGTCAATGTCATCGTCATCCTTGAGATCGATCCCGCGCGGGTCGATGAATTTCTCGAGGTCATCACCCACAACGCCGCGGAGTCGGTCAGGGAACCCGGTTGCCTACGCTTTGAGGTCAGTCGTCAGTTCGAAAAGGAGAACCTGTTCGCCCTGAGCGAGTCCTATGTCGACCAGGCGGCGATGGAGGCCCACTATCAAACTCCCCACTTTGCCATGTGGAAGGAGAAATCCGCCACCGGCTTTGTGCTTAACCGCTGGTCGGTCAAAGGTCCGGTGCTCGCCTGAACCCTCGTGGAAGATCTTTTCGGCCATCGCATTTCGTACCTGCGCGTTTCGGTCACCGACCGTTGCAACGAGCGCTGCCGGTATTGCATGCCCGAGGAGGAACAGGCCTGGTTCCCGCGCGAGGAGGTGCTCAGTTACGACGAAATGCTGCGCGTGTTGCGCGTCGGCGCCGGACTTGGCATCCGCAAGGTGCGCGTCACCGGCGGCGAGCCGCTGACCCGGCCGGGCGTGGCGGCGTTCTGTGCCGGGATCGCGGCCATTCCAGGCATTGAGGACATTGGCATTTCGACGAACGGCACACTGCTCGCCAAGACGGAAGCCGGATTGACACTCGCCGAACATCTCGTGCGGGCCGGTGTGCGCAGCGCCAACATCTCGCTCGATTCCCTGGATCGTGACGCCTACCGCCGCTCGACGAACCGCGACCTCCTGCCACGCGTTCTGGAAGGTGTGGATGCGGCCCGGGCCGCAGGCTTTGAATCGATCCGACTGAACTGCGTACTGATGAAGGGGCAGACGGAGCGTGAGATTCCCCACCTTCTTGAATACGCGCGCCAGAAGGGCGCGCTCTTGCGGTTCATCGAGTTGATGCCGGTGAGCACGAACGAGGTGTTGAGTGAGGCCAATTTCCTGGCGGTCGGCTCGGCTCGGCAACGGGTTGAAGAAGCGACCGGCGGTCCGCTGCTGCCGCTGCCCGATTTTCGCACGAACGGTCCGGCCGGCTATTACGAGGTGCCGTCCACGGGACAGAAGGTTGGCTTCATTGGTGCCATGACCAACCTGCACTTCTGCGAGAGCTGCAACAAGCTGCGCTTGACCAGTGACGGCAAATTGCGCCCCTGTCTGGGCAGTTGGCTGGAGTTCGACCTGCGCGAAGTCCTTCGGCGCGGTTGTTCAGATGACGAACTTGCTGAATTCATCCGCGGTGTCGTGGCCCGCAAGCCAAAGGAGCACGACTTCAGGCACAACTACCAGCCGAACCGGAAAATGATCGCCATCGGCGGCTAGTCGGCGCACCTATCCGATGCCCAGGCAAGGGGGCCGCCGGTGAAGGCCGGGTAGCCGGCTCCCAGAACTAGGGCAAGGTCGATGAATTCGGGCGCGGACACGATGCCCTCGTCGGCGGGGGCGGCCGTCAAGCGGGTAGAAGCCCTCGCCGGATTTGCAGCCCAGCTTGCCTGCGGCGACCAGTTCTTCGAGCCGGCTGCTGCCGGCGAATCGCTCGGGCCAGGCGGTCGCCAGGGTGCGGCCGACGTTGAGGCCAATCTCATCCAGCAGGCGCAGCAGGGTGCAACGGTCGCGGATTTCGCGCGCAAGTTGCTGGAGCTCGAAGGAGGTCAGGCCAGCTGCGTGGAGAGAGCCGACGTAGGCTCCCGTACTGGTTCCGTCGATCGCGCAGATGGGAATGCCGGCCTCTTCGAGCCCTTCGATGACGCCGACATGGGCAAGTCCGCGGGCGCAGCCACCCGAGAGTGCCAAGCCGATGCGCAGAACTCGATTGGGCGGATTGCCGGCTCCTCCGCGTTGCGCATCCAGCCGGTGCGGCGTGGATCGAGAGTGGGGTGCATGGGGCCTCCTTTCTTGAGAGTTTTGACCCGTTTTGGGCCGCTCTTGTTCAAGATGAGGCGATTGCACTAGTCTTTGCCAAGCAGCGGGACTTGGGCGAAAGACTGGGGATGGTCTGTCTGGACAGCTTGGAACAACTTGGCTCCCTTGGGGGACCGGTGGCGCTTGCCATCGGTGTCTTTGATGGTCTGCACCTGGGACATCAGGAAGTGATCGCCGCGGCCGCCGAACATGCGCGCCAACACCACGGGAAGGCAGTCGTGATGACCTTTGAGCCGCATCCCATGGCGGTGTTGCAGCCTGCGCGTGCTCCGCTGCGCCTGTGCGGGCCTGGGCACCAGTTGCACCTGCTCGCCTCGCTGCCGATTGCCGGTGTGCTGGTGTGTCCCTTCACGGCGAAATTGGCGGCAACACCGGCCGAAGACTTTGTCGCACGTCTGGCCGCTGTCTGCCGGCTCGGTTGCATCTCCGTGGGCTACAGCTGGACCTTTGGCCGCGGTCGCGGGGGCAACATTCACTCGCTCATGGATCTGGGCCAGCAACATCAGTTCGCGGTCTATGGCGTGCCGCCGGTCCAGGTTGATGGCGAGGTGGTGAGCAGCACCGGGATTCGCGAGGCGGTGGCCGACGGCGATCTGGTGCGCGCAGGCCGCCTGCTGGGGCGCACGTACAGTTTGTTTGGCAGGGTGGAAGCCGGTCGACGACTCGGCCGTGAACTCGGTTTTGCCACGGCCAACCTCAAACCCGAAGCCGGCCTGCTGCCGCCGTTTGGGGTCTATGCCGTGCGGGCCGGGTTCGATGGAGTCTGGCATGACGGGGTGGCCAATCTGGGGGTGCGCCCAACCGTGGAGGGGGCCTTGGCAGCGCCTCTGCTGGAAACGCATTTGTTTGACTGGCAGGGCGAACTGTACGGCCGCAAGCTGGAGGTTCGCCTGGAGGCGTTCCTGCGTCCGGAACAGCGATTCCAGGGGTTGGAGGAACTGCGGGCGCAGATCGCTCGGGATGCCGACTCGGCGCGGCGGCATCTGGGCGGCTAGCGCGCAGCTGGCGGTTTGAGAACAAGCACCAGGGCACGGTGGTCGCTGGCGACCAGACCATCGGCATCGTCGTGAATCCGGCTTAGTCTGGTGTCGACCTGCGGGCGCAGGGCCCGGCTGACAAGCAGGTAGTCGAGACGGCTGTAGACGTCGGCGGCATCCCAAAAATGCGTCCAGAGCAGGCCGTGGCGGTCGCGCACGGGAATTTCCAGAAGGTGGCTGTCGAGCGCCCGGCTGCCGATGATTTCCTGCAGGGCGGGTTCATTGCGGTGGGTGTTGAAGTCGCCATAGACCACCAGACGGGGCTGCGACTGGGTGGCGTGGATGGCATCCACATGCAGGCGCAGCAGGTGCGCCTCGCTGCGGCGCATGAGTTCCTGATCGGCCTCGGGGGTCTCGCGGCGCGACTTGAGATGAACCCCCAGAAAGCGCACCTCAAAACCGGGAGCCGCGAGGACTGTGGCATCCAGAATGCCGCGCTGCATGCGCAGGGTGCCACCGTCAATGCGGTAGGCAAGGGCTCCGGCCGAACGGCGCTGGGTCAGCGGATGCCGTGACAGGAGGGCAAGGCTGCGCTCGGGGTCGGCTCCGCGGCAGAACTCCAGATGGGGCAAAACGAGTCCCGCCTCCTTCAGGCGGGATTGCAGGTCGGCGACGTCGTCCGGCGTGCCAATTTCGCACACGCCCAGAACGTCGGGGCGAATCTGCGCGAGAATCTCGACCACCTTGCGCTTTTCACGCCCGGGTTTATCGCGCGGGGCGGTGGCGGCCTGCGTTTCCGCCGCGATGCTCAGCCAGTTGCGCAGGTTGTATGCACAGAAGGTCAGGGACGCCTGTTGCGCCCGAAGTGTCGCCGGCAGCAACAGCAGCAGCAGGGCACCAGGCAGGGATCCCCATGTGCTCGGGCGGATCATCCCGGAAAGGCGAAGCGGGTTAGACGTCCTGAGGGGTGTTGACCGGCTGGCGTTTTTCCGGCGTAGCCGGAATCGTCGGGCGTTCAACTTCCTCCTGGGCACGGGACAACTCGTGCTCGAACTCGTCGCGGGCCTTTTTAAACTCGCCCATGCTCTTGCCGAGGCTGCGGGCAAAGGTGGGGAGTTTCTTGGCCCCGAACAGCACCAGTACAAGAATGGCGATGATGATGAGCTCGGGAGTGCCGAGCGGGCCGAAGGCGGCAAGGATGGCGGGGGTGTGCATGATTGGGGAGATTACTATTCTAAACGGGGGCACGCAAGCCCGCCTTTCGCAGCATTGGAAGGACGAAACCCTTTCATCGGAAACGAGGCCCCCCAAGTCTTCATTGTGAAAACTCAACTTGCCAATTGTGGTCTGAAGTTCATTCTGGAGGCTGATTGTCGAACATGACTCCAGCAGCTACCAGACGCCGGCCAAGCCGGTTCCTAGCCTTTCGACGATGCGATGGAACGGAAACCGTCTGAGACAGTCATGAATCCAGACGTCACTCCCGGCTTTCATGTTCTCTATGTGGATGACGAGGCGATTTCGCTTCGTTACTTTCGTCAAATCTTTGACGACCAGTTTGTGATTCACACGGCGGACAATGCCGCCGATGCCTACCGGATCCTCGAGCATTACGGCCCAAAGATCGGCGTGCTGATCACCGACCAACGCATGCCGGGCGAATCCGGTGTGGCGCTCTTGGAACGCGCGTGCCGCCTCAACCCTAACATTGTCCGAATCCTGGTCACGGCCTACACCGACTACACCACCGCGGTCAGCGCGATCAACCAGGGGCGTGCCTTTCGCTACCTGCACAAGCCGATTGAGCCGACGGAGCTGCGCGAGGTGCTCAAGGAGGCGATGGCGCACTATCGTGCCCTGCTTGAAAAGGAACGCCTTCTGTCGGAAAAGGCGGAGGCGATTCGCGGCCACCTCATGGCGGATCGCGTGGTCGGCATGGGCATCATGGCGGAAGGGCTCAACCATCACCTGCGTAATGCTCTGACGGTGGTGCGCGCATTCATTGATCTGGCACCCATGAAGTTGATGGAGGAAGTGGCCGGCAATCCGCCGCGTGACTCGGCTTTCTGGACCGAGACGCAGCAGCAGGCCCTGGTGCAGTTGGACCGCATCCAGTCAATGCTGTCACAACTTGCCTATGCGGCCAATGTCCGAAAACTGGAGCGCGATGAATGGGTGTCCCTGAGGACCGTCATCGACGAGCAGTCCGGCCTGTTTGTCGAGCACCTGCGCGAGCGCAACCTGCATTTCTCCTGTGAGATCGATCCCCAACTGCCGCAGGTGTTTGTCAACGGTGACCGCTTCCGTCAATTGTGGTACCTGCTCTTCATCGAGGAGATCACGCACCTGAAGTCGGGCGAGTCCTTTGAGGTGAGGGTCGAGGTCGAGGACGATTCACTGGCGGGTTGCCGCCAGTTGGTCATTACCCTGATCGACAACGGCGGATGGGAGGCCAATGATCGCGCGGTCAACCTTTTTGACCCCTTCTTCACCCGCAGTCGTCGATCCGATGACTTCGGCATCAACATGATGACCTGCTTTGTCACCGTGCACCTGCATGGTGGAACCATTGAGGCACGACGCATGGATCCGCGCGGCCTCGAAATGATCATGCGGCTGCCGGTTGATCCCGCGCACGCCATGCCAGAGGCCGAGGGCTTTGTCCGGCACGCCAGCACCAGCGAAGGACAGCTGGGTCTCGACGCCTCATCCGCCTGAGCGAAGGAGGGGTTAGGTGGACGCGGCTCGCGTCGCCTGGATGAAGGCGGCAACCTGTTCGAGGTCCTTGATGCCGGGGGTGCGTTCGACGCCACTGGCGACATCCACCGCCGCCGGCCGGGTCAGGCGCACGGCTTCCGCGACGTTGGTCGGGGTGAGACCGCCCGACAGAATCAGGGTCTTGTCCGGGTGCAGTGCACGCGCGGTGAGGAACAATTCCCAGGGGAAGGTGATCCCGCCGCCGCCGTAGCTGCCCGGGTTGTGGGCGTCGAGCAGCAGGGTCCGGCAGGGGTAGTCGCCGAGGGCGTTCAGCGACTCGCGGTTGCGCACCTGCAGAGCCTTGATGACGTCCAGGCCGCGGGCCATGAGGGCTTCCACCATCGCGGGGGATTCGTCGCCGTGCAGTTGCACCTGGTGGACGATGGGTTCGGCGGCGAGGCGGTCGAGGAGCGCCTGATCCGGATTGACCAGCACGGCGATCACCGAGGTCAGGGATCGCAGTTCTGGCAGCCAGGCGGAAGCCTCGGCAGGGTCGATGAATCGTTTGGACCGGGCCCAGAAATTGACCCCGAGGGCATCGGCCCCGAGGGCGGCGATGGCGCGCCCCTGCTCGGCCGTTGTGATGCCGCAAATTTTTACGCCGACGCGGTCGGTGGGGGGGAAGAAGGGGGGCATGGTTGGGGCTGGGGAAGGGCGTTGGGTAGCAGGCCGCGGGTGAGAGCGAGCAGGGCGTCGAGTTTCGGCGGCGCGGTCAGGATGCCTCGCTGGCGGGCGTCGCGTTGCGCCCCCTGCAAGCCGACGGCGGCTTCAGGCCGGGCGAGGAAAATGACCGGCGGCGCGGTCAGGCTTCCTGGATGGGCGCGGGGTGAGGCACGGGCGAGAAGACGGTCGAGCAGCAGACCGGAGAAGTCCGGCTGGTCGATGGCAAAAAGAAAGAGTTGATAGGGGTGCTGCAGGGCGAGTTCAAAGGCCCGTTCGGCACTTGGCGCCTCGTCGACCCGGCAGTGGTGGAAGGACTCCAGAGCCTCGCGGATGACCCGGCGGTAGGGCAGGCTTGGCTCCGCCAGCAGGACACGCGGCGGCGGGTTGGGTGGAGGGGATTCCATGGCGGCGGGGGCAATAATCTCACAGAGAGGATTGCAAATCCAATCCCAAGGGATAAAACATGCTTTATGAAAGTCTGCCGCGATCTCGCGGCGGACACCGAGCGGCAACGTGCCCCCAGCATCGACATGACAGAACTCATTTCCAAAGGTGGCCCCCTGGTCTGGCTGTTGATGGCCTGCATGGGCCTTTCCCTTGCCATCTTTCTCGAGCGACTGGCCTATTTCCACCGCGCAGGCATGAACATTGGCGAGTTCCTTTCCGGACTGGCCGCCCTGATCCGCAAGCGCAACTTCGCCGAGGCGCTCCAGGAGGCACTGGCCACGCGCGTGCCCGCCGGCCGCGTGATCCACGCCGCCTTGCTGCGCCACCATGCGCCGCGGGAACAGCTCAAGGAGATTGTTCAGGAAGCCGGCCAGCTTGAGGTGCCGCGCCTCGAGCGCTACCTGGGCATCCTCAATGCCATCGCCCATGTCGCCCCCCTGATCGGCTTGCTCGGAACCGTGGTCGGACTGCTCAACAGCTTTACCAACCTGGCCGCAACGCAGGGCAGTGCCACGCCCGCGGAAGTCGCCGCCGGTGTCTACCAGAGCCTGATCACTGCGGCGCTCGGCCTGGTCGTGGCCATTCCCGCCTACCTGTGCTACGCCTTCCTCAGCGCAAGGGCCCGTACCATCATGCATGATCTTGAGCGCGCCGGGGTGGAGGTGGTCAATCTGATTGAGGATGCCCGCGACGGTGACAACATCGTCGAGTTCCGCCATGCGGAAACCGGCGAAGCCTCGGTTGTCCGCGCCCGCAGTCACAAGTAAGTGGCATCATGAAATTGGAAAGCCACCTGCCGCGTCAGAGTCCTTGGCTTTACATTGCGCCCCTGCTCAATGTCATCCTGCTGCTGGTGGTTTGTTTCCTGTTCAGCAGCGGCTTTGTCGCCCAGTCCGGGATTACGGTTGAGAAACCCAGGTCCTCGAGCCGTCTCAGTGGTTTTGACCGGGCCCATACGCTGACCCTGACGGCGGGTGAGGAGGCCTGGCTCTATCTGGATGGCGAGCGTCTCGAGGTCGGGGAGTTGCGCGCCCGTCTGCTCGAACACCTGAACGGCGACCGCCGCGTGATCATTCACGCCGATCACAAGGCCGCCCAGGGCCGGGTCGTTGAAGTCGTCAACATTGCCCAGGAACTTGGCTACGAGGTGGCGCTTTCGACCACCCCTCAGGCCGGGGGCCCCCAATCATGAAGCGCCATGCCCACGATTCGGCCGAGCGCCTGCTTTTCGACTGGCGGGGGGATGACCGCAGCCTGCTGCGCATGGGTGCCGCCCTGGTGCTGACCTTGGCCGGAATGTTCGGATTGTTCGTGGTGTTTCGGGTCGTGACACCGGTTCCGGCGGGGCGCGATGTTCGGCCGCAGCACCTGCTGGTGCTGAATCCGGAGGTGCCGGCGGAACTCGCCCTCATTCACCAGGCGATGGACCGCAGCTTTCCCATCCTCACCGCCGAGGCGGACCGTCCACCGGCCGGTTTTCGGCGACCGCGTCTGACCCCCGGCTATGCGGGGCAGGAACTGCGTCTGAAACCCTTGCCGGCCGACCTGTCGGAGGGTCTGCTTGAGCGTCCCGTGGCGGTCGGTCTGAACCTCCTGCCGCCCCCCCCGGCGCTCACGGAACGCACCCCTCCGGCACCGCCGAAGCAGCGGTTGAGGCCGGTTTTTGACGAGGCGCTCGCCGCGCGTGCGCCGGCGGCGCCCGAAGTCGGGGATGTGCCGCTGGCGGAAACCTCGCGCCTGCAGTTTCACCTGGCTGTCGATGCGGCCGGCCGGGTCAGCCACGCGCTGCCGCTGGTGTTGACGGAGGATGCCGAGCTGGGAGCCCGTCTGGCAGCAGTGCTGCGAACCCTCAAATTTCGGGAGGCGGCACCCGGCACGGTGACCACCGGACTGGTGTCGTGGCAGTGGCAGGAGGACACCGCGCCATGATCAGCATCGGCCTCGGGCAACTGATCACCATCGTCATGCTGATTGGCGTGAGCTTGGTTTGCATGCTCTGGTTTCACTCCTTCTGGCGGGAACAGCGTCGCGAGGCGCGCCGGCGCCGCATCGCCATCCAGTGCCGCATTTGTGGCTGCAACTACGCGATTCCGCGGCGGGCCGACCGGGTCACCCGCTGTCCGGCCTGCGGCAGTCTCAACGAGCGCGGCGGGCTGCCGCAAATCTGAACAGGCCGTCGTCGGCGGCCCGCGCCACCGGCGCAAAGCTGTGCCGGTGCTCGGGGCAGGGGCCAAAACGCTCCAGCGCCTCCAGGTGGGCGGGGGTCGGGTAGCCCTTGTGGATCTCAAAACCATAGTACGGGTGCTGCCTGGCCAGACTCAGCATCAGGTGGTCGCGCGTCACCTTGGCGATGATACTGGCTGCGGCGATCGAGAAGCTCAGGCTGTCGCCCTTGACCAGGGCGAGTTGCGGAACCGGAAAATCGCGCACCGGCCTGCCGTCGATGAGGGCGGCATCAGGCTGCGGGTCCAGGGCGAGGGCGCAGCGGCGCATGCCCAGCCAGGTGGCCTGGAGGATGTTGACCCTGTCGATCTCGGCCGCCGTCACCGTCTCGCAGTGCCAGCGGATGCGGCGGTCACCGGTGAGTTCGGCATACAATTCCTCCCTGCGCTTTTCGGTCAGCTTTTTCGAATCATTGAGCAGCGGGTGGGTGAAGTCTCCCGGCAACACCACGGCGGCCACGCAGACCGGGCCCGCGAGTGGACCTCGGCCGGCTTCGTCGATGCCGGCGATGATGCGGTGGCCGGCGGCGCGGAGCTGGTTTTCGTGATCGAGCGTGGGCATGGGCGGTGATTGAAAATCCCTTGCCCCGGCATGTAAAGCGTGTTCTCTCATCGTCCAGTCCAACCCATCCCCCACCCACTGCCCCTCATGAGCGAGCGCCGCGTCGTCATCACCGGAATCGGAGTCGTCTCCCCCCTGGGAAACAACAAGGACGATTTCTGGAAAAACCTCGTTGCCGGGAAGAGCGGCATCCGCCGCATCCAGAGCATGGATACGACGAATTATGACTGCAAGATTGCCGGCGAGGTTGTGGACTTCGATCCGACGCCCTTCTTCAACAACCACAAGGAGGCTCGTCGCGCCGACCGCTTCTTCCAGCTCGCCATGGCGGCCTCGAAAATGGCCGTCAAGGACAGCGGCCTGAACCCGGACAGCCTGGATCCGCACCGCATCGGCGTCATGGTCGGCAGCGGCATCGGCGGATTGAGCACGATCGAGACCCAGTACGAAATCCTGCTGACCAAGGGTCCCGGTCGCGTTTCGCCCTTCCTGATTCCGATGATGATCACCAACATCGCGACGGGCATGATCGCCACCGAGTTCGGCTTCATGGGGCCGAACATGTGCATCACCACGGCCTGCGCGACCTCGAACAACAACATCGGCGAAGCCTGGCGCATCATCAAATTTGGCGACGCCGACGCCATCGTCTGCGGCGGTTCGGAGGCGAGCATCCGCCCCTGCGGCCTGTCCGGTTTCGCGAACATGAAGGCGCTCTCGCTGCGCAACGACGAGCCGGAGCGCGCCTCGCGCCCCTGGGACAAGGACCGCGACGGCTTCGTCATGGGCGAGGGCTCGGGCGTTGTCGTCATCGAGGAGCTGGAGCACGCCAAGAAGCGCGGGGCGACCATTTACTGCGAGCTGGCCGGCTACGGTGTGACCGCCGATGCCTACCACCTCACCGCTCCGCATCCCGAGGGCATTGGCGCCTCGAAGTGCATGGACATGGCCCTGCGTCACGCGCGCCTGAATGCCGATGAAGTGCAGTACGTGAACGCCCACGCCACCTCGACCCCGGTCGGCGACCTCTGTGAGTTGCGCGCCATCAAGCGCACGTTCGGTGACTATGCCCGCAAAGGCCTGCTGGTTTCCGGCACAAAGTCGATGACGGGCCACCTGCTTGGTGCCGCCGGTGGCATTGAACTGGCCGCCAGCGTGCTCGCCCTGCGCGATCAGGTGGTGCCGCCGACGATCAACGTCGAGAATCCCGACCCCGAGGTCGATGTCGACATTGTCGCCAACGAGGCGCGTCCGGCCAAGGTCAACGCCGCGCTCAGCAACAGCTTCGGTTTCGGCGGCCACAACTCGGCCTTGCTGGTCAAGAAGTTCGAGGGCTGAAGCCGCGCCATGAACGACGCCCCCCTAGACATCGGTGTGCTCGGTCTGGGCATCATCGGCAGCCGCGTCGCCGACCAACTGCGTGCCGCGGACCATCGGGTGCACGCCTGGAGTGCCACGGGCAGGGCAGGCGGACTGTCCCGTCCACGCGAAGTCGCGGAGGCGGCAAAGGTGGTGCAGATCTTTGTGCGAGACTCGGTCGCGCTTCTCGAGGCGGTTCGCGACATGGCTCCGGCGCTGACGCCGGAGCATCTGGTGCTCAACCACGCCACGGTCAGCAAGGAGGCGGTGCTGGAGGCGGCGCAACTGTGCGCGGCGGCCGGTGCCGACTTCCTGGACGCGCCGTTCACCGGCAGCAAGCTGGCCGCCCAGAACGCCAAACTCGTGTATTACGTCGGCGGCGACGAGGCTCTGCTTGAGCGAGCCCGCCCGGTGCTGAAACTCAGCTCGGTGAAAATCCTCCATCTCGGGTCGGTTGGCGACGCCATGGTGCTGAAAATCGTCACCAACCTGATCACCGTCGTCACGGTCAAGGCGCTCGCTGAAGCGGCGGCGATCACGCGTGCCGAGGGCGTTTCCCTGACGGCTCTGCAGACGGCCCTTGAGTCCAACGCCAACCATTCGGCTCTGCTGGGTATGAAACTTCCCGCGCTCATTCAGAACGATTTCGAACCCCACTTCGCCCTCGTCAACATGCTCAAGGACGCGGACTTCGCCCGCGAACTGGCCGGCGGCGCGGGATTGCGCACACCGGCGCTGGAGTGCACGGCCGAGGCGATGCGGGCCGCCGCTGAGGCGGGATTCGGCGACCTCGACTTTTCGGTGATTGGCCGAATGGAGTCATGACGGCGGAACTCTGGCATCGCCTGCAGGCCGAGGGGGGGTGGCTCAACCTTTCCGATCGCGCCAAGTGGCGGCTTTCCGGACCCGACCGGGTGCGCTACATGAATGGACAGGTCACCCAGGATGTCCGCCTTGCGGACCCGCGCCGCGCCCTGCACGCCTGCGTCACCAACGCCAAGGGGCGCATCGACGGGGACCTGTTCTTCCATGCCGCGCCCGATGGCGAAAGCCTGTTGATCGATGCACCGGCCAGCCTGAGGGAGTCGCTCGGGGTCCGTCTGGGGCGTTACCTCATTGCCGACGATGCCGAACTCGAGGACGTCACCGGAGAGTGGCATCTCTGGCATCGCTTTGGATCGGATGCTTGTGAAGATGCCGGCGGCCTGGCTGCCGAACGATTGGGGTGCCCGGGCCGAGACCTCTGGATGCCGGCGGACGATCCCGCACCGGCCGCGGACCCGGTCAGTGCCGAGGACGCCGAGGTCCTGCGCATCCTGCGCGGCGTTCCGGCCAGTCCCCAGGAACTCAACGGCGAGGCCTTTCCACAAGAGGCCGGCCTGGAGGCCAAGGTGATGAGTTTCACCAAGGGTTGCTACGTCGGCCAGGAAGTTCTGTCGCGTATCAAGAGCAGTGGCCGCATGCCGCGCGAGATCGTACTCTGGACGGCGGAATCCGGAAATCCGTCGCCCGGTGAGGCGCTCTGGCTGGCGGATGGCAGCCGTGTCGGCGTTATCACCAGCTGCGCGCGTCACCCGCTTGACGGCACGCTTCACGGGCTGGGGTTCCTTCGCCAGGGCACTGTCCCGCCGGATTCGCAGTTGCTTGTCGGCGACGCCATGACTAGTATCAAAGCCAGCTTAAGGATCCAACAATTGCCCTGCCGATGACCTTCCTCCGCACCTCCCTCCTCGCGCTGCCGCTTCTCGTCTTTGCTGCCAGCTGTTCCAGCGGCAGGGTGGACGCCACCAACCCGACCGTTGCGGAGATGGATCGTCTGGATGTCCAGTGGGGGCTGACTCAACGCAAGTCACGCGGGGCGCCGCGGCGCACCTACCAGTACACCGCTCCGGCTCCGAACTACTCCATGCCAGCCGATGCGCCGCCTCCTGCGACTGCACCGCGCGAGACGATCCAGGGCCTGCCGCCCGGATCTCCCCAGTGATGCTGCGGCTCCACCCCTGCTGACGACGTCGTGAAACTTCACCTGCTGATCGCCCTTGCCTGCGCGTCCTTTCTGGACGCCCAGGAACTGCCCACCGGAGGGCCACCCGCGGCGCCGACGCCGGCTCCCCTGCAGCCGCTGCCGCCGATTGAACGCCTGGCCGATGAAGCTCAGCGCCAACTCTTTGAGTCGGCCGGTCAGCCTTCACCGGTGAATCCGGCACCAGGAGGCCCGGTCGTCACCACCCGTGGTCGCAAAACCACCTTCAGCACCGCCGAATTCGAGGATCCCGCCAAGTGGGGAGCCGAGGAAACCCGACAGCTTGCGCTCATGGAGGTCGCCTTTGGCGGCTCCGTCGAGTCCGTCATGTTTGTGCTCTACGGACAGGATGCGCCGAAAACGGTCGCCAACTTCCGTGACAACGCCGAGGTGGGTGCCTACGACGGTCTTGCCTTTCACCGTGCCATTGAGGGATTCATCGTCCAGACCGGCGACCCGTTGACGGCCGACGAGGGGGCGCGCGAGCGCTGGGGCACCGGAGGGGAGGCCAAGACGGTGCCGGCAGAAATCAAGCGGCGCCATCGCAAGGGCGCCGTGGCCATGGGCCGGCGTTCGGATGCCGTCAATCCGGATCGCCGGTCGAATGGCTTCCAGTTCTACTTCAGCCTGGGCAACGGCGGATCACTCGACGGCAACTACACCGTCTTCGGCCAGGTGGTCTCGGGGTTCGAAACTCTGGAGCGCATCGGCAAGATGCCGGTGGATGGCAACGACTGCCCGATCGCCCGCATTGAAATCAAGTCGCTGCGCGTGTTTGACCACAAGGGACCGCTCGCACCTCCCGTCCGTGACACCGATGACGGTCGCAAATACACCAAGCCGGCAGCGGCCAAGGGGTTCCTCGAGCGCTTCATCGAGCGCGTGTGGTAAACCGCCTCAGGCCTTGGCTCTGGCCCGGGTGACGAGTTCAAGGAAACTCTTTTTCTGCTCGGCCAGGGCTGTGACACGGTCGGCCGGCTTGCTGGCGGCCTCCAGCAGCGTCCAGCCATCGTAGTCGATGCCGACCAGCAGTTCCGCGAGCTTGTCGTGAGGGTAAGCGCCTCCGTCGACCTCGTGCACATGCACGGTGCGGCCGAGAAATTCGGCGACCTTGGCGAAATTCGCCTCCAGGCCTTCGCCGGCGAGGTCCTGCTTGTTGGAGTTCCAGCAGACGCGAACGTTCGGCCGGTCGGCGATCTCCATGAGGGTGCGAATGTGGCCGAGGTCGGTCACATCGCCGTGGACCTCCAGGCGGAGTTCCTGGCCGAAACCGAGGGCTTGATCCCCCAGTTCGGCGAGGCTGCGGCCGATCTGCTCGAGCGTGCGTTCCACGGGAATGTCGTTCGGCAGCTTGTCCGGCTTCACCTTGACACCGCTGCCGCCGATGTCGTGGCTGAGCTTGATGTATTCGCGGGCCAGGCTCATTTGGGACTTTCGTTCATCGGCGTCGGAGCTGTGGAAGGCACAGTTGGTTCCCATGCCGAGCACTTCGACAGGGGAATCCTCAAAGCGGGCGCGGACGTCCTCGCGCTGCGCCGCCGTCAGCGCCGGGCTCACCCCGTGCGCGTGATCGACCCGCAGTTCGACACCGAGCACGTCCGCCTGTTCGCAGTTGGCAATCAAATCGGCCAGCGGCCAGTCGGCCCCCCACATGTAGGTGACCAGGCCGTAGCGCAGGTTTTCCCCCTTGTAACTGAGGGCGGAGGCCCGGGTGGCGGCCAAACCCGCGGCACCGGCTCCTAGAAGGGTGGTGAGGAAATGACGGCGGCCGGGCAGGGGAGGAGGGGGCATGTCGGGGAGGGTAACGCGGTTGAGGGAGGCTTTGTAACAGGAACCGGTGGCTTTGAAAAGCAAATCCGGCCGGCCAGTCGCGATGGAAAGATTGCGTTTTTCCTCGCCACCCCTCATGCTCCTCCGCGTCATGAAAAAGGCGGATTCTCCTTTTGACCTTGAGGGTCGGCGCATCTGGGTGATCGGCGGTGCCGGTTGGCTCGGCCAAGCCACCGTGTTGACTCTGGCGGCGATGGGCGCGCGGGTGCTCTGTGCCGATCTGCCGGGGCGGGCCGCCACGTTCCTGGCCAGTCAGGGTTCTCCCAGGGAAGTCGTGGCCGAGGATTTCGACGCCCACGACACAGCAGTCATCGACGGAGTGGTGGCCGACTGGTCCCTGCGTCACGGAGTGCCGCAGGGCCTGGTCAACCTGACCTATGCCTCGACGGCCAAGCGTCTTGAGGATCTTGATGCGGACGACTTTGACCGGGTCAACCACGGCAATCTCACGAGCGGCTTTCTGCTTGGTCGGGCGGTCGGCGATCGCATGGCCGAGGCGGGTTCCGGCAGCATGGTGTTCTTTTCCAGCATGTATGGCGGCGTGGCTCCGGATGAGCGCGTGTATGGCTATGCCCTGACGCCGAACCCGATCGAATACGGGGTCAACAAGGCCGGCATGCGCCAGATGGCGCGGTATTTCGCCGCCCACTACGGGGTGCACGGGGTGCGCTGCAACACAATCTCACCGGGGCCGTTCCCCAATCCGTCCGTGCGGGCGGCCCACCCGGAATTTGTCGCCCGCCTGGCCGATCGACTGCCGCTGGGGCGCGTTGGCGCGCCCCCCGAAATCGCCGGAGTCGTGGCCTTTCTGCTCAGTGATGCATCCTCCTTCATTACCGGCACCGACTTGCCGGTGGACGGTGGTTGGACGGCCTGGTGAATGCGTTCCCATCATGTCACCAATCTGGTTAGGCTACCGCCCTCTGCGCAGGGAAATGCGGGGCCTTGGCGACTTTGTGAAAAATTTCACAAATAACTCTTGCCACCGCTGGCCCACCGGCTAAATCACAGCACGTCGCTCCCGGCCAACCTCAACGCCATGTCGTTTTTGCCCATCCCGTTCCCCACCGTATCGCCCGTGCTTGCCAGCGGCGTGCACAGTTACGCTTCGGAGCTTTTTAAGGAGGTCGGTTTCCTTGGGTTTTTGACCAATTCCGTCGTTGTTGCGCTGGTGGTTCTCGGTCTGGTTCTGTGGTTCTCCCGCAAGGCGACCACCAACATGACCCTGGTGCCGCACAAGGCGCAGAACTTCCTCGAATTTGTGGTGGAGTTTCTCTATGGCCAGGTGGTTGGCATCGTTGGGGAGAAGCAGGCGAAGCGCGCTTTCCCGCTGCTCGGCACGGTCTTCATCTACATTCTTGTCTCAAACTGGTTTGGCCTGTTCCCGGGCGTTGGAACCATCGGCTGGGGCGAGGCCACCGGCTTGCTTTCCATCAAGGCGGCGGATTCGCCGCTGCTGCGCCCGCCGACGGCTGACCTCAACGCCACGATCGGTCTTGCGGTCTCCGCCTTTCTCGTCTGGGCGGTGCTGACCCTGCGCGAGGTGGGGGTCTGGGGCTTCATCGTCCACACCTTCGGTCCCAAGGGTGGCCTCAAGGGCCTGATGGGCGTTGCGGTGGCGGTGGTCTTCCTCTTCGTCGGTGTCATCGAGCTGGTCTCGATCGTCATTCGTCCGGTGACGCTCTCCATCCGACTGTTCGGCAACATCTTCGCCGGCGAGAACGTGCTGCACACGATGAGCGACCTGCTTTCCGCTCAGGGGCCGGTGCTCAGTTTCTTTGGCAGCGTCGCCCTGCCGCTGCCCTTCTACTTCATGGAACTGCTGGTCGGTCTGCTTCAGGCGATCGTCTTCACCCTGCTCTGCGCGGTCTACATCCAGCTTTCCACCACCCATGATGATCACGGTCACGAAGAGGATCATCATTGAATGAATTTGCCCGCGGGACCATGCGCAACGCGTGGACGTGGGTGAGACCCCAATACACACAAAGACAACATTATGACGATGGAACTCATCTCGATGGCCGCTGAGGCCGGTGCCGCCGCCGGTGGCGTGACGGGCAACCTGACCATGGCGATCGGCGGTGCCGGTGCCGCGCTTGGCGTGGGCATGGTCGGCTCCAAGGCCGTGGAAGCCGTGGGCCGCAACCCTGGCGCTTTCGGCAACATCCTGACCCTGGGCATCATTGCGATGGCCCTTGCTGAAGGTCTGGGCATCATTGCCTACCTCGGTGGCTTCTGATCCGCTCGCGGCGGGCCGTTTAGCGCGGCCCGCCGCACTCCTCTTTTCCTGTTTTCAACACTTGACCGATCACCCCCTGACTCGCTTATGATTTCCGCCCTGCCCATCTATCTCGCCGCGGGCAAAGTCGACCAGATTGCCGAAAAATTCGGGCTCGCATGGCCGAAGTTTCTGGCCCAGGTGATCATCTTCTGGATCGTCTTCGCGATCCTCAAGAAATACGCTTTTGGCCCGATTCTGGGCATGCTGGAGCAGCGCCGCCAGCG
This sequence comes from Prosthecobacter sp., assembly GCA_030827515.1. Taxonomy (GTDB): domain Bacteria; phylum Verrucomicrobiota; class Verrucomicrobiia; order Verrucomicrobiales; family Verrucomicrobiaceae; genus Prosthecobacter. Next base: position 22,607 of record JAUREI010000044.1, read on the forward strand.
CATCGCCGACGGCGAAGCCAAGCTCGAGAAGATTGCCCGCGACCTTGCCGAGGCCGAGAAGAACGCCAAGGCGGTGCTCGATCAGGCGAATTCCGAGGCCGAGCGCCAAATCAAGGAGGCCGGTGAAAGCGCCCGCGCCCTGGCCGAAAAGCGCCAGCAGGAGGCCATCCACGAGGCCGGCCAGATTCTCGCCAAGGCCCGCGAGGCCGCCCAGCTCGAACACGAGCAGCTCATGTCCCAGCTCAAGCGCGAATTCGGCCGCATGGTGTCCGACGCCACCTCCCGCGTCACCGGCAAGGTGCTGAACGCCGACGACCAGTCGCGCATCAATCAGGAGACCACCGCCCAGGTTTCCCTCTGAGTTTCCCACGACCCCCCGCGACATCTTCGGCCATGAAAATCAGCAAGGAAGCACGCCGCACCTCCCGCCAGCTTTTCCGCGTCTGCCTGGTGGACGGCAAGCTTGACGAATCCCGCGTGCGTCTCGTGGTCAAGCAGGTCGCCGCCTCCAAGCCGCGCGGCTATATCGGCATCCTTGACGCCTTTCAGGGCCTGCTGAAGGCCGAGATCGACAACCAGCGCGCCCTCGTCGAGAGCGCCACACCGCTGACCGCTGATCTCCAGTCCAGCCTGTCCACGAGCCTCTCGGCCAAGTATGGCCGGACGCTCAACTTGGAGTTCCAGACCCGTCCCGAACTGCTTGGCGGCATCCGCGTCAAGGTCGGTTCCGACGTCTGGGACGGCAGCGTCAAGGCCCGTCTTGAATCCCTGAAAGCCTCCCTCGCCTGATCCAGGCACTCCCCCCGCACTTCCCGCAACCGCCAACCGGCACCCATCCCTTCCAACAAACGCAGTCATCATGAGCAACATCCTCCAGGAGATCGAATCCCAAATCGCCGGCCTCAAGACGGCGGTCACCAAGTCCAACGTCGGCGTGGTCCGCGAGATCGGTGACGGCGCCGCCAAGATCGAAGGCTTGAGCGATGTCATGCTCAACGAAATGATCGAGTTCCCGGGCGGCCTCTTCGGTCTGGCCCTCAACCTTGAGGAAACCGAAGTCGGCTGCGTGTTGCTCGGCTCGGGTGAACACATCAAGGCTGGCGACGAAGTGCGCACCACCGGCCGCCTTCTTTCCGTGCCGGTCGGCAAGAGCCTGCTCGGCCGTGTCGTCAACACCCTCGGCGAGGCCGTCGACGGCAAGGGCGAGGTCAAGGGTGAGGCACAGTATCCGGTCGAAAAGATCGCGCCGGGCATCATTACCCGCAAGTCCGTCTCCGTCCCGGTGCAGACCGGCATCATGTCGATCGACGCCATGATCCCGATCGGCCGCGGCCAGCGCGAGTTGATCATCGGTGACCGTTCCACCGGCAAGACCACCATCGCCGTCGACACCATCATCTCCCAGGCCAAGCAGAACAAGGCTGCCGAACAGGGCAAGCTGCAGGGCCACAAGCCGCTTTACTGCATCTACGTCGCCATCGGCCAGAAGCAGTCGAACGTCGCCCGCGTCGTCAAGACCCTCGAGGAAGCCGGCGCGATGGAATACACCGTCATCGTCAACGCCTCCGCCTCCGACAGCGCGGTCAACCAGTACCTCGCCCCCTACACCGGCTGCGCCATTGGCGAATGGTTCATGGACCAGGGCATGGACGCCCTCATTGTCTTCGACGACCTTTCCAAGCAGGCCGTCGCCTATCGCCAGGTCTCGCTGGTGCTCAAGCGCCCCTCCGGCCGTGAAGCCTATCCGGGTGACGTTTTCTATCTGCACTCCCGCCTGCTGGAGCGCTCGGCCCGCGTCAATGAGAACTACGGCGGCGGCTCGCTGACCGCCCTGCCGATCATTGAGACCCAGGCCGGCGACGTGTCCGCCTACATTCCGACCAACGTGATCTCCATCACCGACGGCCAGATCTTCCTGGAAACCGACCTCTTCTACCAGGGCATCCGCCCGGCCATCTCGGTCGGTCTGTCCGTGTCCCGCGTCGGTTCTGCCGCGCAGACCAAGGCGATCAAGAAGGTCTCCGGCACCACCAAGCTGGATCTCGCCCAGTTCCGCGAACTCGCCGCCTTCGCCCAGTTCGGTTCCGATCTCGATGCCGCCACCAAGGCCAAGCTCGACCGCGGTGCGCGCATCGTGGAACTGTTCAAGCAGCAGCAGTATCAGCCCAAGAGCCTGCCGATCATGGTGATCAGCCTTTACGCCATGCAGAAGGGCTACTTTGACGACGTCGCCGTCGACCGCATCAAGGAATGCCAGGCCAAGCTGGAGGAGTACCTCGACACCCGCAAGGCCCCGCTCCTTGAGAAACTCGCCAACGAGAAGGCCCTCGATGGCGTTGAGGCCGACATCAAGTCCGCCCTCGACGACTTCAAGGCCGCCTGGAAGTAATCGTTGTTCTCCGCTTTAAGCCCTCCGCTTTTCAGTCTCCATGCCCTCCACCCGCGACATCCGCCGCCGCATCAAGTCGGTCAAGAACACGGCCCAGATCACCAAGGCCATGCAGCTGGTCGCGGCCGCGAAGATGAAAAAGGCCCAGGATCAGGCCTCCAGTGGCCGCGCTTACGCGGAGCTGATGAACAAGATCCTGGTCAGCCTCAAGGAACGCGCCGAGGAAGGCGTGCATCCCTACTTCTCCGAAGGCAAGGGCGACAAGACCCTTGTCGTGGTGATCGCCACAGACAAGGGCCTGTGCGGCGCCCTCAACACCAACCTGCTCAAGAAACTGGTCAACACCCCCATGCAGGGTGAGGTGGAATTCGTGACCGTCGGTCGCAAGGCCTCGCAGGGCCTGGCGCGCCTGCGCAGGAAGCTCATCGCGGATTTCCCGATCAAGGATCCGGCCAAATTCGCGGAAATGCGCGTGGTCGGCAAGTTCATCCAGGAGAAGTTTCTCACCGGCGAATACAAGTCGGTGCTGGTCGCCTTCAACAACTTCATCAACACGGTCACCCAGGTGCCGTCGATCGAGCAGGTTCTGCCGGTCAATCCGGTCACCCTCGGCGGCAGGCGCGGCTTTGACGAGACGCCCGGCGAGATCAATCCGGCCGAGCTGCCTCAGTACAGCTTCGAGCCCGGCGCCGCCGTGGTGTTCGAGACCGTGCTGCCCCAGTATGTCAACGGCACGCTTTACCAGATGCTGCTCGAGGCGCGCGCCTCCGAGCACAGCAGCCGCATGGTGGCCATGAAGAACGCCACCGACAACGCCAAGCAGATGCTCAAGGATCTCAGCCTCGAATACAACAAGCTGCGCCAGGCCGCGATCACCAACGAACTCCTCGAAATCACCACCGCCAAGATGGCCCTGGAATAATCCAGCCTTCCGTTCCCACCTTTCCAATCACACAACATGAGCAACATCGGCAAAATCGTTCAAGTCATCGGTCCCGTGGTGGACGTGGATTTCTCCGCGACCGGCAA
>JAUREI010000117.1 GCA_030827515.1 Prosthecobacter sp.
GCCTTCTCTCCCCCGGCTGGGAAAGCTCCCGTGAAGGTCGAGAAGGATCGACGGGCCCCGGCGGGCATTTTCCAGTTGGGCACCCTCTTTGGCTACGCCGGACAGCCTCCGGCGGGTTGCCGCTGGCCCTATCTCCAGGTCGGCCCCTGGGATGCCTACGTCGATGATCCCGCCAATCCGCATTACAACCGCCATGTGCGGATCGATCCGCGGCAGGTGCCGCCCTGGTTTGAAAAGCAGCGCATGCGCCTGGGCGATGCGGCCTACACCTGGATGCTGGAAATCCGTCACAACCAGACGCCGGTGGCCCCGGGCCATGGCAGCGCGATTTTTTTCCATGTGCGGCGCGGGCCGGACGTGCCCAGCGCGGGCTGCACCACCCTGGCGCGCAGCGACCTTGAGCGGCTGCTGCGCTGGCTCAACCCGGGAGCCTCACCCTACTACGTGCTGCTCCCGGAAGCTGAATACCAGCGCCTGCGCCAGGCCTGGCGACTGCCCTGAACGAGCGGCGACTCAGCGAGCGGCCGGCTGCCAGTTCTTGACGAATTCCAGGCAGCGGGTCACGTCGGGCACGCTGTTCTCCCAGTTCGACTCGTATTCGACATGCAGCGGACCCGGGTAACCCTGGGCGTGAAACTCGGCGAGGATGGCGGGCACATTGGACACGCCCTGGCCGTAGGGCACGTCGTGGGCCTTGGGGTTGCCGGCCTCGTTGAGGTCCTTGAGGTGGCTGTCGAAAATGCGGCCCTTGAGCAGGCGAATGCACTCGACCGGATCCAGGCCGGAACGCACCCAGTGGCCGGTGTCGGCACAGGCCCCCATGCGAGGATCGCGATCCTTGACCAGGCTGACAATGTACTCCGGATCCCAGAAGCGATAGGCGCGGTCGAGCGGACGCTTGGGATGGTTGTGGATCGCCATGCGGATGTCGAACTCCTTCACCAGCGCCTCGATGGCGTCGAGCGCGTTGACGTCCGGTTCGGTGACCACGACGCCAATGCCCATGGTTTTGCAGAATTCGAAGACCTTGCGATTTTCAGCCGCGTCGGCGCCCAGTTTGACAACGCCGTAGGCGACCGCCGTCAGGCCCTTGTCGGCGAGCCGGGCCTTGACCGCGGCAATCACCTCCGGCGGCGACTCATGGTTGAACACCGTGTCGGGCTGCTCCTGGGAAAGCTTCTGGCGCGGGTAAAATTCAATCGTTTTGCCGCCGGCCTGGGCGGTCTTGTCGATCGCCTCCATCACGGAGAACAGGCGAAAGGTGTAGGCCTGGCAACCCGCATAGAAGTTGCCGAGCTTGGCGCTGGCGGGGATTTCGGCAGCCGGAGCGGCAGCGGCGGCGAGCAGGGCAACGAGGCAAAGAAGGTGTTTCATGGATGGGCGGAAGGAACGGCCGCCACCCGTCATTCTTGCACCAGACGCAGGGGCCTCAGCGCTTGGCGCCGCTGATCTCGTCCTTCAGGCCGGGGGGCCTGGCCAGCAGGTTGGCACCCGGGGCGGGCGCAGCTTCCGGAGGCAGTTCAGGCACATCAGGCGCCGGTGCAGCCGGCGCGTCCGGCACCGACTTGCCGAGCGAGGGCACCGTCGCCGGGGGAAGCGACCGGGGGCGCTGGGGGGTGGCCCCGAGGAAATGGGCGAGCACGGCCCCAAGAATCATCGAACCGCCAAGGAAAACCGAGGCGCGCAGCCAGAGCGGCACATACTCGTTGTCAGGCAGCAGGACCTCCTCGGGACGGATGGTCGGCGGCGCATCGGCGGCCGTTTTGGCCCAGCCCACAGGGCCGCCTGAATCCACCACGCCGGTGTCGCGGAAGAGCAGTTCGGCAAAACCAATGGTCGGCTGTTCGGCGGGTTCGGAGGGCAGGCCGCTGGTCAAGGCACCGGTGGGCGGGGCTCCGCTCGTCAAGGCTCCGCTCGTCAAGGCTCCAGCGGGAGGGGCGGCGGGCTGGGGCGCCACCGCCACCGGCACCAGGGGCACGGCGCGTGGGCGCACCACCGGAGCCTCGACCACGGGCGCGGGGACGGGACGGGAGGGAACCAGCTCACGAATGCGGGCCAGCAGGGAGGCACGGCTGCCAGAGGGCGAACCATCCAGGATCTCTGTTTCCAGAAGACGCACCAGCGCCTCGCGTTCAGGAACGGAACGCCCCTGCCGGTTGGCACCGCCGAGCAGGAGGCGACCGAGGGCGGCCAGCCAGGGAGCCCCCCAACTGCCGGCAACGGCCGGGGGCAGGAGGAAGGCGGGATCGAGTCCGCGCCCCGCCAGCGCGGCCAGGGTCGGGTGGGCGCGCAGCACGACGATCCACTCCGGCCAGTCATCGAGCCGGGTCTGGCGCAGGGCGGCCGCGCCGGGCCCGCCGGTGGCGGCGACGGGGCAGAGGAACATGTCTTCCAGGCGCAGGCGGGCCATGTCGAGACCCGCAGGCTCCAGGGCCTGGAGGGCGGCGTCAAGGCGGCCGAGCAACAACTGAACTTCAACGGGTTCAAACACCTGACGCTGATGCAGCAGTTCGGCGAGCGACGGTCCGTCGGCCATGCCTTCCAGCAGACAGGCCCGGTCGCCGGCCTCCTCGAGGCGCAACAGCGGCAGCAGGGGCTTGGACCCGTCCTGCAGTGCATGCACGCGCCGGCAGAGTTCGAGCGGACGGCGGCCCGTCAGACGAACGGGTGGCAGGGCCTCAACGAGCACGGCACGGCCACCGGCGGTCCATTCCCCCCGCAGGGAATAAGGGTTGGCGGGATCCAGTCGCTGACTGTCGATCTGCACCTCGGGGACCAGCGCGCGAGCCAGGCTCGTCAGCGGGGGCAACTGGGGGACCAGCAGCGGGCGCGGACGTTGCTCGGAGGGAATCTCCCCACCGGGCAATTCAAGCCGGCCGATTTCGCGCCGCAACACCCGCAGGGCGTCCAGAGCCCCGGGACTGGCCGCGCCCAGGCAGGCCACCAGCAGCGGCGCGAGGTCGGCGGCGGGCACCCTGCCGGTGGGTTCGCGGACCAGTTCCTGAAGAAACCCGCGCAACTGCCGGGCCGCCTTGTCAAAGGTACTGACCATCGGCCGCGCCCCGGCGGCATCGCGGAGGAGCTGAAAGTCGCTGACCCGCACCTGCAGTTCGGACGGACCGGTTTGCACCACACGCAGGCTGTCGAGGGCCTGACCCGGCAGAACGCCCCCCCGATCCAGCAGGGCGGCAACGGCCTTGAGCGACTCGAACGACAGGGCCGCGGCCATCCAGGCCGGCAAGGCGTTCATGCGGGCCAGGTAGGCCTGCAGCGTCTCGCCATCCACATGGCTGGTGATATAGTAGGGGTTGCCCTCGTCCACCCCAAAATCGAGCAGTCGGGCGAGCAGCGGATGGCCGGCCTGGCGCAGTCGCCGGCAGACCTCATCAAAAGCCTCCGCATCCGCGAGCGGCTCCAGCAGCACGTGACAGTGCACGAACTCCATGCGCCGCATGTCAAAGGCGAGGACCGCCACCTGGCGGACATCCCGAACGAGTTCGACATTGCCCCCGTCCTCGTTCTGGACGATCTGATAGTGTCTGAAAAGACTGGGTTCCGGCATGGGCCTTCGAGGGACGGGGGTGCAGGCCAGTGTCCGGTGTCCGGGGCGCTTTTCAAGGCCGGAGTCGGCCGACTTCACCCACGGCTCCAGCTTTTTGATCGACCGGCAAAAAGCCGTCTTGTTGCCAGCGAGTCGTTCCGCTAGGAATGTCGAAATGACCCAGATCCAGCGTGAAGCCCTGTTCGACATCCTTGCCCTCGCCATCCATGCCGATGCGCTTGTCTCGCTGACCGAGGAAGAACTGATCGCCCAGGGATTCGTCCAGCGCGGCTGGAAGCCGGTCAGCTCCCGCAAGGCCTTCATCGAGGAATCCCTGGAACGCGCCCGCGAGGCGGCCGACAGCGACGATGCCATGATGGACTACCTGATGGAGCGCGCCGCCGTCTTCACCGGTGCCACCGCGCAAAAAAATGTCTGCGCCGCGGTGCGCACGATCCTGGAAGCCGACGGGGAACCGGCCGAGGACCAGGAGTTTTTCCATCTCTTCGTCCAGGCCCTGCCCCGGGTCGGCTGAGAGGGGGAGTCCCCTGCCCGGTTCATCACGACCGATCGGCGGGCGGTCCGGAGGTGAGGGCATGAAAAAGGCCGTCCCCCCGGTGGGAGGACGGCCCGGACGAAAGATCGCCGGAATCAGCGGGCCGCAACGGCGGCCGTGCGGGCAGCGATGGTGGCCTGGTGAGCGGCGCGCAGACCTTCGAGGCCGCGATAGGTCTTGCCCACCTTGGCGCAGAGGCCTCGGCTGACCAAACCTTGCAGCTTTTCGTAGGAACGCAGGCGGAGCATTTCCTCGCCTCCGCTGACCGCGTTCTTGAGTTTCAGGTTGTCGTAGACCAGTTTGAAGAGGGCGTTGAACTCGAGGGTCTCGCCTCCGGAAAGGACATTGACGAGCTCGTCGGTCACATGGTCGGGGACGCGGCGGGAGAAACGTGTTTTGCGAGTCGGTGTCGTAGCCATAGAGGCTTGGAGCATAACACGAACCATGAACTTTGCGACGTTTTTATGCTCCTTGGACGAATATTTCCGCTTTTCCAGTCGCCCCGGAAAGAAGTGGCTCTTGGCGACGTTTTTTAACGGCTTCGGTCGCTCATGTATGCACATGGCATGGCCATTACGGCGACGATGTGGCGATCTTGTAGAGCGCTTTCTTCGTGCGGATGAACAACGCGCCGTCAGCCACGGCCATGCCCGCCGAAATGGGGTCCGGCAGTTGATTTTTGCCCAGAATCTCAAAGGTTTCCGCTGCCCGCACGATGTGGGTCTCGCCGCGGTCATTGGAAAAATACAGCCGGTCCCCGGCGGCAATCGGCCCGGGCAGATGCTGACCGTTGAGACGGTCCTCCCAGACATCCTCGCCATTCAACGGTCGCGTGCAGGAAACGATGCCACCGCGGGTGATCTGAAACAGCAGGCCGTTCACCAGCACCGGACCGGCCTCGCTGGCATTGCGCTTTTCACGGTCCCAGATCACATGACTTTCGGTGATGTCACCCTGCATGCGTTCATCGACGCTCACCCCGAGGGTGTGGGCTCGCTCGGAACCGGTGTTGAGCAGGAGAACGTTCTGAAACAACAGCGGCCTGATGGCGGCATTGAAGCCGCCGTGGCGGATCGTCCACAACTCCCGGCCGGTGGCGGGATCATAACCAAAGGCGGCACGTGAACCAACGCTCACCAGGGTCGGCCGACCGGCGAGATCGAACACCGTCGGGGTGTGGTAGGCCTTGCGCATGTCCCCCCCGCGGGTCGGTTGGCCGTCCTTGTCGAGATCTCCATAATCGGTGGTGCGCTCGGTCTTCCACACGGTCGCGCCGGTGCGCTTGTCCAGGGCGGTGACAAACTGGGCGTTGATGCCGTCGAAGGTGAGGATGAGCAGGTCGCCGTAAACGATGGGGGAACTGCCGGGTCCGCGGTAGTGGTTGACGTTGATGTCGCGCCGCTGCCAGACCACCTCGGCGGTGGCCGGGTCGAGGCGGGCCGTGCCATAGGTGCCAAAGTGAACATAGAGCGCGTCGGCCTCGAGGGCCGGCGACGGAGCCGCGTAGTTGTTGAGCGGGTTGCCGAGGTCCTCGGGCGCGGCGTTTTCAAAGAGCGGCAGGTGATGGACGATCTTGCCGGTGTGGCGGTCGAGGCCGTAAACAAACTGCGTCTTGCCATCGGGCGTCGCACTGGTGAACCAGAGGCGGTCGCCGCCAATCACCGGGGTGCTGTGGCCCTCCCCTTCGAGATCCGTCTTCCAGACAATGTTTTTGCCTGTCCCGGCATCCCACTCGAGCGGCAGGCGCGCGGCCTCGGCGGCGGGCACGATGCCGTCATTCGTCGGCCCCGTGCGGTCCGGCCAGAACAGCGGCGTGGTGGCCGGTTGGGCGCCAAGACCGGTGGCAAGGAGGAGGACGGCGGCGGAGCCGCAGAGGGACAGATGGGAAACAGGCATGACGGTAAAGGACGGGGACGAATTCCGGCTTCTATCGCACAGCGGAACACGACGCGACGCAACCGCAAAGTCACGCTCCGCGACGCCGTTCGTAGCGACGGAATTCCAGGCCCTCGGCACGGCCCAGCACTTCCTTCAGCTCGAACAGGTTCTCATAGGGCGGGAAGAAGGCGTCGCCCTCGTGCTCGCCGTCGACCTGTGTCAGGTAAAGCTCGTCGCACTGCGGCAGCAGGTCGGTGTAGACCCGGGCGCCGCCGATGACAAACACCCGCTCGACACCGGGACAGGCCGCCTCGAGTTCGGCCAGATCCCGCAGGAGGGTGATGCCCTCGCGCGGCGCCATGGTGCGACTGAGCACGAGGTTCTGTCGACCCGGCAGCGGGCGGCCGATCGACTCAAAGGTCGTGCGGCCCATGAGCACGGGATGGCCGAGCGTGGTGCGCTTGAAGAATTTCAGGTCCTCCGGGTGATGCCAGGGCAGCGCACCCTTCAGGCCGATGACCCGGCGTGCATCCGTGGCGACGATGGCGGCAAGACGGGCGCTCATGGCTCCTTCACCCAGGGCAGGCGCACGCGCGCATGGTAGATCGATGTCTTGCCTTCGTGGCTGGAATAATAGCTGACGTGCAGTTCTCCTTCATGCCAGACCAGGCCCGGGTAGCTGCAGTCGCCGCCGCTGGGCAGTTCCAGGAGGGGTTCCACTCCGGTCTTGGTCATCTTGTAGAGGACCATGTGCGGTCCGGGGGTCTGGCCAAACCCGCGTGAGCCGGCGACGAGGGAACCATCGGGCAGTTCAATGAAGTTGGGGCCACCAAGCGGGACGGGCAGCGCCGTCCATGTCCACTTGCGATAGGGAGCCTCGGCAACGCCGATCGCGCCCTTGCGGTCGCCCGCCTCGCGACGCACCAGCGCCACCGCCGAGCCGTCCTTGAGAAAGCGCAGGGTCGTCTCGTTGGGCTGGCCGGGCACCTGCAGGATCGAGGACAGCTGCCAGACCCGGCCATCGCCGCTGGTGTAGGTCTTCAGCGACCACTCGTCCTCGAACTTGGGTCCGCCGGTGGTCGGGTAGCAGTTGTAGGCGGCCCCGTAAAACTTGCTGTCGGCCGGGTTCACCGTCACCCGCCAGAGCCAGTCGCCCTCGGCGAGCAGCTTCTGCGGCGGCGTCCAGACCTTGCCGTCAATGGAGGTCGCATAGCGCGGCCGCCGTCCCTTGAGCTGGGTGCCTTCATACACCGACCCGCCGCAGAGCAGGTAGAGCTGCTTGCCGTCCGGGGTAATCTGGAACTTCGGATCGCGCAGGTCGACTCCGGGCTCGGCAAGGGTGGCGTAATCCACCCAGGTGTCGCCGCTCGAGGAGAGAAGGATCCGAATGACGCCGTCGCCGCCGACATGACCGTTGCCCTCGCGAAAGCAGCAGAGGAAGAGGTTCTTGAAGCGAACGAGGTCGGTGAAGGCGTTGTGGGGAGCCTTGTCCCAGATCTTCTGGACCGAGACGATCTCCGCCTGCTGGGCCGGCAACATCAACGCGGTCGACAGCACCAGGGCGAGGGACAGAAAGGCGGTTTTCATGGAAACAGTCATACGCTGAATGGGATGCGCTTCATCGCCATCATGGCGCAGCCGTGGCGGCTGTCGAACAGGAATCCACCTCAGGATGCCGGCGGCGCCTCACCCCTGGCGGCCTTTTCCCATTCGCGGCGGTAGTGGTCGAGCCGTTCCTTGATGCGCCCCTCGAGGCCGTTGGTGGTCGGCTCGTAGTAAACCCGACCGCCCTCCAAACAGCGCTGCGGCACGAACCCGCCCTCGAAGTCGTGCGGATACAGATAACCCTCGCCATGGCCGAACTGCTTGGCGCCGGCATAATGCGAATCGCGCAGGTGCTTCGGCACCGGCAGGGTGCGGGCGCCGCGCACGTCCTCGAGCGCGGCGTTGATCGCCGCATAGGCCCGGTTGCTCTTCGGCGCGGTGGCGATGTAGATCACCGCGTGCGACAGAAGGATGCGCGCCTCGGGCATGCCAATCACCTCCACGGCCTGCTGGGCCGCCACGGCGACGCGCAGGGCATTGCTGTCGGCCAGGCCGACGTCCTCGCTGGCGGCAATGACGATGCGTCGGGCGATGAAGCGGATGTCCTCGCCGGCATGCAGCATCTTGGCCAGCCAATACACCGCGGCATCGGGATCCGACGCGCGCATCGACTTGATGAAGGCGCTGGCGGTGTCGTAATGCGCGTCGCCGTCGCCGTCATACACGACGGTCTTCTGCTGGACCGACTGCTCGGCGGCGGCAAGGTCGACGATGACCCGGCCCTCCGCGTCGGGCGGGGTCGACAGCACGGCGAGTTCGAGGGCGTTGAGGCACTTGCGGGCGTCGCCATCGGCGACGGTGGCGAGGTGGCGCGCCGCCTCCGGGGTCAACTCCGCACGCTGCGCGCCCAGCCCGCGCTCGGCGTCGGCGAGCGCGCGCGCCATGAGCGACTCGAGGTCAGCGATGCCGAGCGGCTCCAGGGTGAAGACCTGCGAGCGGCTGACCAGCGGGCTGTTGACGTAGAAAAACGGGTTGTGGGTGGTGGCGCCGATGAAGCGCAGGGTTCCGCGCTCCAGGTGCGGCAGCAGCACGTCCTGCTGGGCCTTGTTGAAGCGGTGGATCTCGTCGACAAACAGGATCGTCGCCTGGCCGTTGAGCCGCTTCAGGCGCTGCGCCGCCTCGGCCTCCTTGCGGATGTCGGCGACGCTGCTCTCAACGCCGCTGAGGGTGACAAAGCGCGCCTTCGTCTCCAGGCTGATGATGTGGGCCAGCGTCGTCTTGCCAACCCCGGGCGGACCGTAAAGAATGATCGAGGAGAAACGGTCCGACTGCACCGCGCGGCGCAGCAGCTTGCCCTCGCCGAGGATGTGCCCCTGACCCGCGTATTCAGCCAGGCTGCGCGGGCGCATGCGCGCGGCGAGCGGCGCATCCGGCGCGGCGTCGATCGCCGCGGCGCCGGCATCCGGGGAGGCAAAAAGGTCGTCGCTCACGGCTGCTCCTTCGTCGCGGTCAGGGCGTTTTGCAAATGCGCGCCGATCAGCCCGGTACGGCGGCCCCCGAAGGCACGGGGACATAGGACTCGGGGATGCGCCGCTCAGCCGGCACCTCCAGCTTCTTTTCCAAATCCTTCAGCGTGTTGATCAGGGTCGGTGGACGCTGGTTCTTGTCGTAGGCGGCGCGCAACAGGTCATACCCGCGCTGCCAGAACGCCCGATCGGCCGACTGGGCGAACTGGTAGCCGGCAAAGCGCAGGAAGCGGGCGTTGCCGGTGAATTCCGCAACCTTGAGGTAACACTCCGCCGCGCGTGCCGGCTCGTAGGTGCGCCGCTCGTAGAGTTCGGCGAGGGAATTCCACAACCGTGGATCCTCGGGCAGGACACGCAGCCCCTCCTGCAGGATGTCATGCCCGCGGCGGATGTGCTCATGGAAGAGCTTGCCGCGCACGGCCGGATTGAGCGTCTCGTCGTTGAGATAATACGAGGCGGCATTGTAGGCCATGTGCCAGGCCGCCTCGTCCCAGTAGTGCTCGTAGCGAGGCTGCAGGCGGGTGGTGATCTGGAACAGGCTGTCGACCATGGCCCAGTTGACGTTTTCCCAGGCGTTGTAGGCGCGCAGGTAGGTGAAGCTGGCCACCAGAGAGCGCAGGCCGCCAAGAGCGGCGGCGAAGCTCATCTGGCCGAGCTGGTCGCGCAGGCCGAAGTCGGGCATCGCCGTCAGCAGGCGAGCCTCGCGCAGGGTGGCGGTGGCGGTCTGCTCGACCGGCAGCTTGACCAGGCCGAGCAGCAGCAGGACGGAGAGGGCCTGGAGACGGCGCTTCATCACAGCTCCTTTTCGACGAACAGCAGGTGCGAAACCACGGCGTAACCGGTGAGGTAAAGCAGGGCCGTGCCGCTCATCGCCAGCGCCGCGCCCAGGCCGACCGCCTCGCCGTTGATGACGTTGTCGACCACGTCAAAGACGCCGAGGTCGGGCGTGACGATGGCGAGCAGGGCGGACAGCAGTTTCTTGACCGGCTCGGCCAGGGTTCCCCCCTGCAGGAAATACTCTCGGATGAGGCCCTGGCCGTGGCCGATGATGACGACGCAGAAGGTGACCACGACCGTGAACAGGGTGCTGCTGGCAAAGCAGGAGATCATCAGGGCGAGGGCGGCCACCACCGCCGCCTTCCAGAACACCGCCAGCACGCCGAGGTGCAGGCCCCAGTTGAGTCCCTGTTTGCCGACAATCTCCTGCAGCTGGGCGACCGCCTCCGGCGTCTTCGCCTCAAGCGCCTGGATGATCTGGGCGAGCAGCAGCTTTTCGCGCAGCCAGAGCACGGCGCTGAAGGCGAGGTCCATGAGCAGCAGGCCGGCGCCGATGAGCAGGAGCACGCCGAGCAGCTTGCCGAGCAGATACTCGTGGCGCGGCACCGGCTTGGAGAGGATCGTGTAGAGCGTGCGATCCTCAAGGTCGCGCGGCAGCAGCAGGGCGGTGGCGACGATGGCAATGACCAGGCTGAAAACCTGCAGGGCGCCGAAGGAGACGTCCTTCAGCAGCTTGAGCTGCTGCTCGGGATTGAGCACTGGAAAGGCGAAGCCGGCGGCGACGACGAGGGCGCAGAAGGCGAGCAGGAAAATCAGGATCTTCATGCGCAGCAGCTGGGTCACCGTCGCCGTGGCCAGGGTCCAGATGCGGGCGGGGGAAAAGGCGCGGTAGGATGTCATGGCTTCTCCTCCGTGGCCTCCAGGAAGAGGCTTTCCAGGGTGGTGCGCGGCTGGCCGCTGCGGACGAGGGCGGCACGACCGTCGCGCTCGACCAGCTCGCGGATGCCGGCGAGCAGCTCCGGCGAGGCGTCGCGCAGGACGAGCTCGGTCTGGTTCTCGACGGCGATCAGCTCGTCGACCCGGCCCTCGCGCATCATGCGCCCGTGCGCCATGATGCCAACCCGGTCGCAGACCTCCTGCATCTGCTCGAGCAGGTGACTCGTCACCAGCACGGTCAAACCCTGCTCGCGAAAGCCGAGGATGAGGTCGCGAATCTTGCGCGAGCCGGCCGGATCGACGCCGGCGGTCGGCTCGTCGAGCACGACCAGGCGCGGCCGGTGCAGCAGCGCCTGGGCCAGGCCGAGGCGCTGGAGCATGCCCTTGGAGTAACCGGCGACCCGGCGGTCGGCAGCATCCTCGAGGCCGGTGAGCGACAGCATCTCGCGGGCGCGATCGCGCAGCTCGGCGCCGGCCAGGCCGCAGAGGCGACCGTAAAACAGCAGGGTCTCGAGGCCGTTGAGGTGCTTGTAAAAGTAGGGGTTCTCGGGCAGGAACCCGACCGCCTGGCGACTGGCCACCTCGGTGCTGGAGCGACCAAAGATCGCCGTGCGACCGCGGGTCGGCGCGAGCAGGCCGAGCACCGTCTTCATCGTCGTCGACTTGCCGCAGCCGTTCGGGCCGATGAGGCCATAGACCTCCCCTTCCCGGACGGTGAGCGACAGGTCGCGCACGGCGACGAAGGCGCGCTTGCCAAGACCGGCCTTGAAGACCTTGGACAGGTTTTCGACGGCGACGGCCGGCGTCGGTTCGGGGGCGGTGGACATGCCGGGGTAGGACGATCGTTGGGCGGCTGCCACCCGGACTCAGCCCTTGGCCTTGAGGTCCTGATACATCTGGTAACCCTGATCGGGCGTCAGGCCCTCGTGCACGACACCGCGCACCGCCTGCATCATCGCCACCGGCGCGTCGCTCTGGAAGATGTTGCGGCCCATGTCCACGCCGCTCGCGCCCTGCTCGATGGCGTTGTAGCACATCTTCAGCGCGTCGAGCTCCGGCAGCTTCTTGCCGCCCGCGATGACGATCGGCACCGGGCAGCACGAGGTGACGGTGTCGAAGCCCTCGTCGGTGTAGTAGC
>JAUREI010000018.1 GCA_030827515.1 Prosthecobacter sp.
GCGCTTTTTGACCTCCATGTGCATGCCCGCGAACCCGGCCAGGAGGAGAAGGAGAACATCGCCAGCTGCGCCGAGGCCGCCATCAACGGCGGCATCACCGGATTTGTCATGATGCCCGACACCGCGCCGGCGGTGGACGGCGCCGGCACGCTGCGCTCGGTGCTTGAAAGCGCCCATCGCAGCCGCTTGGGCCAGGGCATCCTCGCTGCCGGTGCCATCACCAAGGGACGCATGGGCCAGGAACTGGCGGGCATTGCCGGCATGAAGGCCGCTGGCTGTGTTCTGCTCAGTGACGGTGGTCCACCGGTTGACAATCCCCAGGTGCTGCGCCGGGCGATGGAATATGCGCGCGAGTTTGACCTGCCCGTGGCCAGTCACGGTGAGGTGCGTGAACTCTCCGGCAAGGGTTGCATGCATGAAGGCCGGGTCAGTTATGCCCTCGGCCTGCCCGGCATTCCGAGTATCAGCGAGGAGATCGGCATCGCGCGCGACATCCGCCTGGCCGAATTCACCGGCGTGCACCTGCACGTTCAGCAGGTCAGCACCGTCAAGGGCCTGGCGACGATCCGGCGCGCCAAGGAGCGCGGCATTCGCGTCACCTGCGAGGTCTCCCCGCACCATCTCATCTTTCACCACGAGTCCGTTGGCGACTACGACACGAACTTCAAGGTCAACCCGCCCCTGCGCACACCCGAGGACAATGCGGCCCTGATCGAGGGACTCCGCGAGGGTTGGATCGACGCTGTCGCCAGCGGTCACGCGCCGCACACGCCCTTCGAAAAAAACCAAGATTTCGCCAGCGCGCCCTTCGGCATCACCGGCCTGGAGACCGCCCTGGTCAGTCTGCACCATCACTTCATCGCCGCCGGCACGCTTGACTGGGGAGTGCTGGTGCGGCGCTGTTCCGCCGAACCAAGACGCTTGCTCGGTCTGCCACCGGTGCCGGTGCAGGAGGGCGGGATTGCTGAATTCGTGGTCTTCCAACCGCAGCGCCAGACGGTTTGCTCCCGGGACTTCCTTCAGTCGAGGAGTTCCAACACGCCCTTCCTCGACCGCAGCCTCACGGGCTGTGTCGAGCGGGTCATCAGCCGGGGGGTCGAACTGATCGCCCGCTGAGGCCTTTCACGCCTGGCCCCGCGCCTTCAGGAACGGGATCAACTCGTCGACGCCAAAGTCGGCCAGCACCTCGCCTCCCCAGTCCATCGTCGGTGCCTTGCTCTGGCCCGAAAGCGCCACCATCTCGCTCATCGCCTGAGGGTTGCCGCTGACCACCACCTTGCGGTAGGGCAGACGGCGTGTGTCGAGGTAGTCCACAACTTCGTCGCACCAGGGGCAGCCGTTCTTTACGTAGAGGGTGGGCGTGATCATGGGATGGCATGCACCGGACCCCGCCCGCCGTCAACCGGCTCTGGTGACAGTCCGAAGCGAGATTTTCTTCAAGCCTGCAGTTCCTTGGAACGTTGATAGGACATGCAATATCTGCTGCTTCCGGCGGTCCTCCTACTGCCCACCCTGCTGACCGCCGCCAACTGGCCCATGTGGCGCGGCTCCAATGGCGATGGGACTTGTTCGGAAAGCGGACTGCCGCTCACCTGGAGTGCCACGGAACAGGTGCTCTGGAAGGTGCCACTGCCCGGAGGGGGCAACTCGACCCCGGTGGTGTGGGGTGACAAGCTCTTTCTCACCCAGTCGGTCGAAAAGGAGGGCAGGCGCCTGCTGCTCTGCCTCGAGGCCGGGACCGGACGCAAGCTTTGGGAAGCCGGCACGACCTACACCCAGCCGGAGTTGACCCACAAAACCAATCCCTACTGCGCCGGTTCGCCCGCGACCGACGGTGAAGTCGTGCTCGCCTTCTTCGCTTCCGCCGGCCTGTTCTGTTACGACCTCGATGGCCGGGAATTGTGGAAGCGCACGGACCTCGGCAAACTGCATCACATCTGGGGCAGCGGCACCTCGCCCGTGCTCGCCGGCAACCATGTTTTCCTCAACTTCGGCCCCGGGGAAAACACCGTGCTGTTCGCCTTCGACAAAAAGACCGGGCGCACGCTCTGGCAGCACAAGGAACCGGGTGGCAGTTCCGGTGAGGCCGGCGGCAAGAGTTGGCTGGGTTCCTGGGCCGACCCCCTGCTGCGCAAAGTTGGAGGGCGATATGAGCTTTTCATGTCCTGGCCCGGCCGCGTCTGCGCCTTCGATCCGGCCAGCGGCAGGGAACTGTGGACCTGCATCGGCCTCAATCCCCTCGTGTACAATTCCCCCGTTTATGAATCCGCCAGCGAACACGTCATTGCATTCGGTGGCTATGGGGGCATGGGGGTCGCCGTCAAGGCGGGAGGCGAGGGGGATGTCACCGCCACTCGACGCCTCTGGCACCTGCCCAAGGTCAGCCAGCGAATCGGCTCCGGCATCGTTCATGAGGGGCATCACTACATTCTCAGTGACCCCGGCATTGCCGAGTGTCGCGACCTCAAGACCGGTGACCTCGTCTGGAATGAGCGACTCAAGGGCCCGGGACCAACCGGACAAAACTGGTCTTCACTGGTGCTCAGTGCCGACGGGCTTTGCTATGCCGTCAATCAGGGTGGTGACGCCTTCGTGTTTCGCGCCAGCCCGAAGTTTGAGTTGCTCGCCACGAATTCCATCGGTGAAAAAGTCATCGGTTCCGTCGCCGTCTGCGACGGCCGCCTGTTCCTGCGCAGCTATCAGCACCTGTGGTGCATTGGCAAATAGCGGGTGAGCGGCTTTAGCGCTGCTGCGTGGCACGGTCGACCATGCCTTCATAAATGCGGCGGCGCTCGTCGAGGCCGAGTCCCTGATTGCGCAGCCCAAACATGCGCCGGTTGATGTCCTCGCGCTGCGAGACGCTCAGGCGCGAGAGTTTGGCGACCATTTCGGGCGGCGGGGCCTTGGGGTAACCGTCGGCATTGAATCCCTCCCGGTAGTTCACGGCGGCGAGCCGCGCTTCGTTCATCTGGGAGTCGCTCAAGGGCGGGGGTGGCCCGCCGGGTCCGCCCCCGGACGACCCGCTCCCCGGGCCGCCTGTTCGAGCCGCCGGGCGTGCCGGCGGTTGTTGGTAGCGCACGGCGACGACCTCGCCGCCCTGCAGACGGATCTGCGCGGTCCAGGTCTGCCGTTTGGCCGGGTCGCCGCCGACACCGACAAGTTGCCAGCCGCCCAGGTTGGGAGTCTTGCCGACGACCTGAGAGGCGAAGGTGTTCGTGTCGAGCAGGGTCGCGAAGACATCGCCATCCAAGTGGACAAGGCCGGTCAGGATGAGTGAATCCGAGGCGCCGAGCGTGCGCGTGAACGGGGAACTGGACAGCAGGCTGTCAAAAGTTCCCGCCGCAATGGGCTGCGGAAGATCGTCGTCGGCCCGTGTGAGACTTGCCATCGCAAGACTCAACAGGACGAGCCGGAGGGCGTGAACGGGCGGATGCGACGTTGAACGCATGGCTGGGAATACGCCGTTGGGTGTGGTTGTCTGTTCAATGGAGCAGAAAAAATCTTGCCCGGCGGTTGCCGCTGCGCTGGGATGGTGCCGCATGCGTCTCCTGATCGCCCTCCTCCTCGCCACGACCGCGCTCCGCGCCGAGTCCATCCTGCCCGCCAAAGCCCGCGTCGCCGTCATCGGTGACAGCATCACCGAGCAGAAACTCTATTCGAAGTACATCGAAGCCTATCTTCTGGCCTGCACGGGACGAAGCGACATCCACGTCTTCCAGTTCGGCTGGAGCGGGGAGCGCGCGGGAGGCTTCGCGAATCGGCTGGAAAATGACCTGTCGCTGTTCAAGCCGAATGTGGCGACCACCTGCTACGGCATGAATGACGGCAGCTACAAGCCGTATGCGCCGGAAATTGGCGCGGAGTATGAGAAAAACATGCGCGCCGTGCTGGCCGGCCTGAAGAGGATTGGCGTTCAGGCCGTGGCCGTCGGATCGCCGGGCGGCGTGGATCCCGACTTCTTCAATCGTCCGACCGTGCCCGGGGCGGTTTACAACGACAACCTCGCCCATCTGCGCGACATCGCCAAAAACCTGGCAGCGGAGTTTGCCCAGCCTTTTGCCAATGTGCATGACACCATGATGGCCGCCCTGCCCAAGGCCAAGGCGGCGTTGGGTCGTGAATACGCGCCCTTTGGCGGTGACGGTTTTCACCCGGCACCCGCGGGTCAGTTGCTCATGGCTGAAGCCTTCCTCAAGGCGCTGGGTTTTGACGGCGATCTCGGCACGATCACGATCGATGTCGGGGGGGCATCCACGGCCACGGCGGGGCATCAGGTTTCGCCCGTGAAACTGCCGCCGGGCACGGTCCAGCTGGTCAGCACCCGCTGGCCGTTCTGTTTTGATGCCGACAGCAAAAATGCCGGCAGCACGCGCAGCATCCTGCCCTTCACCCGCTTCAACGAGGACCTCAACCGTCTGACCCTGAAGGTCACCCGCCTTGATGCTCCCAAGGCAAAGGTGCGTTGGGGCGAATCCGTCCGGGAATTTCGCCGCGAACAGCTGGAGGCCGGGATCAACCTCACGGCGGAGTTTGACCGCACTCCCTTTGACGCCGCTTTTGCCGGACTGCTCAACGCCATTGCCCAGAAGCAGGCATATGAGACCCTGCTCGTGAAAAACCTGGTCACCCACATGCGCAACCTTGGCGCGGAGGATCCCAAGGTGGCGGCCGCCTTCGACAAGCTCAAGCAGCGCCTTGCCGCCGAGCACGCCAAGCAGGACGCCAGCGTCCGCAAGCAACTCCAGCCGGTGACGCACACGATTCACATCGAGCCGGTTCAGTAAGGGTTGGGCATGATTCATTTTTATTCTGAATTGTCTCTCGGTGGCTTTGGCATTGCGCCCGACACCGAACCCGGATTATGAACTTGGGTTCATTCAACACCCAAGACCTCACCATGAAACTCGAGACCCTCTGCCTGCACGGCGGCCAGCAGCCTGATTCCGCCACCGGTGCCCGCGCGGTGCCGGTGTACCGAACCGCCAGCTACGTGTTCAAGAACACCGAGCATGCGGCGAACCTGTTCGCCCTGCGTGAACTGGGCAACATCTACACCCGGTTGATGAACCCAACGACGGACGTTCTGGAGAAGCGCGTGGCGCTGCTCGAGGGGGCTCCGGAAATGGGCGGTCTGGCCCTGTCCAGCGGCACCAGCGCGGTCTTTTACTCGATCATCAACCTCGCCAGGGCGGGCGACAACATTGTCTCCGCCAGAAATCTGTATGGCGGCACCTACACCCAGTTCAACGACATCCTGCCGTCGCTTGGCATCACGGTGAAGCTGGTCGATTCGAACGACCCGGAGAACTTTCGCAAGGCGATCGATGGCAACACGCGGGCAATTTTCTGCGAGTCGGTTTCCAACCCGGCGCTTGAGGTGGCCGATCTGGAGGCGATCGCCAAGGTTGCCCATGACAACGGTTTGCCTCTGATTGTCGACAGCACCTTCAGCACCCCCTACCTGACCCGGCCGCTCGATCACGGTGCCGACATCGTGGTACATTCCCTGACCAAGTGGTTCGGTGGCCACGGCGCCGGCATCGGCGGCGTGGTGGTCGACAGCGGCCGCTTCAACTGGGCCGCCGGACGGCACCCTCTGTTCACGACGCCCGACATGAGCTACCATGGCCTGCGCTGGGGCGTTGACCTGCCCGAACCGCTGCTGCCGCTTGCCTACATCCTGCGCATGCGCACCGTGCCGCTGCGCAACCTCGGCGCCTGCATCGCGCCGGACAATTCCTGGTTCCTGCTGCAGGGCATCGAGACCCTGCCGCTGCGCATGGAGCGCCACTGCGAGAATGCCCTGGCCGTGGCGAAGCACCTCCAGAAGCACCCCCGCGTGCGCTGGGTGCGTTTCCCGGGTCTCGAGGGCGACCCGCAGTTCGCCGCCAGCCAGAAATACCTGCGTGGCAAGGGCGGTTCGATGGTGGTTTTTGGCATCGAGGGTGGCCGCGATGCGGGCGCCCGCTTCATCGATCACCTGAAGCTGTTCTCGCACCTGGCCAATGTCGGCGACGCCAAGTCGCTGGCGATCCACAGTGCCAGCACGACCCACAGCCAGCTCAACGAGGAGCAGCAGGCGGCCGGCGGCATCAGCCCCGACCTGGTGCGCCTGAGCATCGGCCTGGAGCACATCGACGACATCCTGGCTGACCTCGACCAGGCGCTGGCGGCGGCGGTGCCCTGACCGGGAAAGCGCGGTCGCCGGCACGAAAGATTTGAAAAGCGCCGCTTCCGGCGGACAGCTTGCCGCGATCCCATGTCCTATCCCGCCACCGTTCCCACCGCCGTCGACCTCCGCAAGCTGGGCGAGCCCGTCTATCGCGGCTCGGTCCAGAACCTGCACGCCGTTCCGGACCATCCCGGTTACGTCGTCTGCGAGACCACTCCGGCCGGCTCAGTGTTCGATGTCGGCAGCATTTTCGAGATTGAAGGCAATGACCTCAACCGGGCGATCTTCCGCCATGCGATGTATTTGCGGCTCGGCCAGCCGCAGACCTGGGAGCGCGTGACCGCGGCGGTGCGGCGCGAGCCTGGATTGGGTGATGCCTGGCGTGATGAACTTCTGGAGGGGCCGCTGCAGGCGATGCTTGAAGGCGGGGCGCACACCCATCATCTCGGCATGATCGACGCTGCCAGCGGGGACATTGCCAGCAAGGGCATGCCGGCCCGGCCGAGCCGCTTCAATGTCGTCAAGCGCTTCCCGGTTATCCGGCCTCCGCAGCAGCAGGTGATGGGCAGCTTCGTGTACGACTATGCCCAGTTTCATCAGAGCGACATGTATGTCGTGCCCCTGGAGTACATCGTGCGGTTCGGCGTCACCAGCGGCAGTTCGGTGCTGCGCAAGTATGAGTCGCTGACGGAAAAGGAACGCCGCGCCTATGAAGTGGAACTCGGCCTGTCCGGGTCGATGCGTGCCTGGCAGATGCTCGACAGGCCGGTGTTCGACCTGACCAGCAAGTATGAGCCCGAGGATCGCGCCGTCACCAAGCAGGAGGCCCTGCTCATGTCCGGCCTGAGCGCCCTGCACTTCACCAACACGATCAAGATGGCCCTGCTTGGTGCCTGGGCCGTCCGCGATTTGCTCGACGAGATCGGCCTGCAACTCTGGGATCTGAAGTGGGAGTTTGCCGTCGACCGCGAGGAGCTTTTCTTTGTCGACACCATCGACGCCGACAGCTTCCGCGCCACCGGCACGGTCGAGGTGGAGGGTCGCCGGCTCATCATCCATCACAACAAGCAGGCGATGCGCGATTATTACCGTTTTGTCTGCAAGGACTGGTATGCCGGGGTCAATGCTGCCAAGCAGGAGGCCCAGCGCAGCGGGGCGCCCTTCAAGCAGGTGCTGCGGGCCGGCCAGGCTACCGGCACCTATCCGGACACGCCGGAGGTCGATGCCGGTTTCCTGTCCATTCAGGCGAGCAAGTCGGCGCTCATTCGCGACCATGTGCTTGGCGCCAGGCCAGCCGCTGAGATCGAGGCCGGGTTGCGCGACGCGGGGCTGCAGGAGGCGGAATTCTACCGCGGTCGCGGCCTGCTGCCCGAGTTGCTGGAGGCGAACGCGCCGCAATGATTCCGGCTGCGGCGCACGCCCCGGCCGGGCGCTTCAAGGCGAGGCCTTTGCGTCGCGCCCGAGCGCCAGGTCAAGAAAGCGCCGCTCCTGATAGCGGCGTTCGGCATCGGCCAACTGGACGATCAGCAACTGGCGCGAGGGCAGGATGAACAGCTTCTGCTTGCCCTTGCCGGCGGCCATGACGAGGTCTGGTTCGGGATCCTCCGGCACGGCCCTCCAGAAGGTCATGCCATAGCGCGGGTTTGCCGACGCGGGCTTGAAGCATTCGGCGAGCGATTCCGGCTTCACAATGGGGCGGCCCTCCCAGACTCCTTGGTTGAGGATGAGCAGGCCGAACTTGGCCCACTCCCGGGCGGTCAGGTAGGCGCCGCTGGGCAGGTGAGGCAGGTGCCTGGCATCCTCACGCCAGAGCTCGTAGCGCAGACCGATCGGTGTCAGGATCCGCTGTTGCAGGTAATCGAGGGGATCCTTCGCCCGCCCATCGGCCACCAGCTTGCGGCGCAGCACTTCGCCGAAGACCTGGTAGGGGATGGGTCCGTACTGGAAGCGTTTTCCGGGCGTGGCAGTCACGCGCGTCAGGGCAAGGGCCTCGTGGTAGGATGGCACCTGGCCGTTCTCCCCGCCGGCGATGCCGCTGCTCAGGCTGAGCAACTGGCGGATCGTCAGGTCTTTCTTCTGCGGATCCTCCCGCCATTCGGTCAGCGTCGCACTCAGCGGTTCGTCGAGACGCAGCAACCCGTCCTCCTGGGCGGCAACGGCCAGCACGCCGAAAAAGCTCTTCGTGCCGCTGGCAAGCAGGTGTGCTTTGTCCGCCGTATGACCGTTGAAGTAGCGTTCGAAGACGAGTTCACCCCGCTCATACACCAGCATGGCGTGACCGTTGCACGACTCCAAGTAGGCCGCGGCCGCGGCATAGCGGGGGCTTTCGGGGGACTCGGCCGCGAGGGTGAGTGGCAGGGCGAGGGCAAACAGGAGGCGGCGCATCGCAGACTGAAACCTTTCCCGACCGAGAAAGTTGTGCCCGCTCAATCCGGCGGCAGCAGGTCGCCAATCAGGGCGCGGATGTGACGGCGTTCACTTTCACCCAGATAGGCGTAGCGGTCGCTGCTGTCACGCTCCTCCAGCACTAAGGCGAGTCGGTCGAGCACCGTCTTCTTCAGCGACGGCTCCAGGTGCGCGAAGGTTTGCGAGTGGATCATGTAGCTGCAGCGATACTTGAACAGGCGCGTGTGCAGTTGGAAATCGCGCAGGGAACGCCCGTCGCGACTGTGCCTTTCGCGCCTCGCAAAGGCCGCCTCAAAGGCGCCGTCGCCCTCGATGCCGCCCTCGGGCAGCAGGGCCTCGTCCTTGAAGAGCAGGGCGTCGAGCACGTCCTCGGTGCTGTGGTCGATGATGCGGCGCGCGGTGCCGACCGGCTCGGTCTGCACGGGTTCTCCCAACTCACGCTGCAGGCTGATCTGCATGTGCATGGCACGCAGGGCGGAATGGTTGGCCTTGGTCAGGACATTCTGCACGCCGGTCTGGTGTTCGAGCACCATCAGGGCGACAATGTCGCTGGTGGCACGCGGGTAGGGCGAGGTGTTGAAGAGCGCGTTCAGGTTTGTCAGGTTGGCACCCTTGTCGACCGGAAGGTCACAGCTGTTGTCGGGCAGTTCGACGGCGGTGACGTTGCCCCGGTGCAGGGCGTCGCCGTGGCGCCCGGTGACGTACCAGCCACCCCAGCGGCTTTCGAAAGGCGTGGTGCTGTCGACCACCGTGCTGCCCTGGCTCATGATCGGGCGGCCCTCCGGCCCGGGAAAGACCGATCGCACGAGGACGCCTGGCACGCCGGGCGAGAACACGCCGCCATGGCAGCTGAGGCAACTCTGGTCGCGCTCAAAGTGCAGGGGCTGAGTGACGGGCACCTCAGGGTCGAGCAGGTAAAAGATCGGTCCGAGCCGCGGGTCAATGGTCGCCACCTCGATCGATCCGCCCAGGCAGTAGCCGAGGTAGGCTTCGTCGCCGAAGTAGACCACACGCGGGGTTTGGGGGTGGATGCGGTCATTCTGCTTGCTGGTCTTGGAGAAGACCATGACCTGGGATTCCTCGGGGATGTTGAAGTGGCGCATCAGGTCGCGCAGCACCGTCCAGGCGTCGCTGCGGTCGACCTTGGCCTTGCCGTTGCGCAGTAGGTTTTCCAGCTTCCGTGCAGAGTCGTCGGGCTGACTTTTGGAGTAAAAGATGGGCGCTTGTTCATAGGGATCCACGGCCATGACGGTGGCGGTCCAGAGCAGAAGCAGCGTCTGGGGCAGGAGTTTCATGACACTTCCAGCAGGGTGCGGCGCAGGCGGGCGCGGGGTGCGCCGGCGACCAGGTCGGCTAGGGTGTGGCGATCGAGGCTGGCGTAAAAACTTTCCGCCGCCCCGGCGAGCAGTCCCTTGAGCCGGCAGGCGCCGTCAATCGGACAGGTGTTGTGGACCTTGTCGAAGCACTCGACGAGGGCCGTTGGACTTTCCGTGCGGCGGACGAGCAGGCCGAGGCGTACTTCGCCGGCGGATTGGGCCAGCGCGATGCCGCCGCCACGGCCGCGGCGGGTGTCGAGGTAGCCGAGCTTGGCCAGGTGGTTGACCACCTTGACGAGGTGATGGCGCGAGACGTCGTAGGCCTCCGCCGCCTCGGTGAGCGAGAACGGCGCCTCCTTGAGGGCGGCGTACATCATCACCCGCAGGGCATAGTCACTGAACAGGCTCAGGCGCATGGAAGAACCAACGCCCCCGGTGTCCTAAATTTGCATTCCCAATGCAACAATGCCTGTGCCGATCCTGGCGCCTGTGCGCCCGGGCTTGCGGCTCAGTCCCTGCGCTTGAGCTGCGGGAAGAGAATGACGTCGCGGATGCTTTCGGCACCGGTGAGCATCATGATCAGGCGGTCGATGCCGATGCCGATGCCGCCGGCGGGCGGCATGCCGTGCTCGAGGGCGAGGATGAATTCCTCGTCGATCTTCTGAACCTCCTCGCCGGCTTGGTGCTCAAGCCGCTCCCGCTGGACGACTGGATCGTTGAGTTCGGAGTAGCCCGGGCTGATCTCCTGGCCATTGATGACCAGTTCGTAAACATCCACCACCGAAGGGTCGGCGGCGTTCTGCTTAGCCAGCGGCACCAGTTCCTTGGGCACGTGGGTGACAAACACCGGGTTGAAGCTCTTCTCCTCGACCAGCTTTTCGAAGACCTTCTGGTCGAGTTCGTAGTGCTCCTCACGGGCTTCGACTTCCTGCAAGCCGAGGCTCTGGGCCCGCTCGACCTTGGCGGCCTTGTCGAGCTCAAACCAGTCGTCGCCGGCGGCGGCGCGCACGAGTTCGCGGAAGGGCGCGCGCTTCCAGGGGCGGGTGAGGTCGATTGTGCGGGTGACGTTGCCCTCCTCGTCCTTGTGCTCGATGACCAGGCCGCCGCAGAACTTCTGCGCGAGGTGGCAGATCAAGTCCTCGACGAGGTCGGCCATCTGTTCGAAGTCGGCATAGGCCCAGTAGGCTTCGAGCATGGTGAACTCCGGATTGTGCCGGCGGCTGAGCCCCTCGTTGCGGAAGTTGCGGTTGAGTTCGAAGACGCGCGGGAAGCCCCCGACGAGCAGGCGCTTGAGATAGAGTTCCGGCGCGATGCGCAGGAACATCTGCTGGTCGAGGGCGTTGAAGTGGGTCTCGAACGGGCGGGCGGCGGCGCCGCCGGGCACGTCCTGCATCATCGGCGTCTCAACTTCAAGGAAGTTGCGGCCGTGCAGGTAGCCGCGGATTTCCGCGATCATGCGGCTGCGGATGACGAAGACTTCGCGGCTTCGGTCGTTGGAGACGAGGTCGAGGTAGCGCTGGCGGTACTTGATCTCCTTGTCGGTGACGCCGTGCCACTTGTCGGGCAGCGGGCGCAGGGCCTTGGACAGCGGCACCAGGCGGTCAACATGGACCGATCGCTCGCCGCGGCGGGTGACGAAGGTTTTGCCCTCGAGGCCAACGAAGTCGCCGATGTCGATTTGCTGGTTGAACAGGTCGTAGCTTTCCTCGCCGACGTCGCCCTTGCTCAGGTAGCACTGGATGCGACCGGTGATGTCACCGAGGTCGAAGAAGGTGGCCTTGCCCATGTCGCGGCGCGAGAGCACGCGGCCGGCGATGCGCACGGGGGTGCCTTCGGCAACGTCGCCGGCAATGAACTGGGCGCGCAGGGCGCCGGGATCGTGGGAGACCTCAAACTTGCCGCCGAAGGCCGCGATGCCGCGTTTCTGCAGCTCCTCGAGCTTGGCGCGGCGGAAGTGGAGCAGTTCGGATTCGGTGGGTTCGGTCTCGTTCATGGCGGGCAGGCTCTTTACCTGCTTCCGGGCGTTTTGCCACCGCAAAAACGGGCTGGCGGCGGCTCCTTCTTGGCAGGATCCGGCGAGGTTGCTACTGTCGAGGGCATGATCCATTTGTCCGCAGGGCAGAATAGAAGTGGGGCACGGCATGATCTGATCGCCGATGTCGCTGACTTGGGCGACAGTGCTGTCGGTCGTCGCACCTACCCTCGACATTTTGGGGAACCCGTCTCAGCCAGCCGCAGGTCTCCGTTGTGCATACTGCGGGGGCTCGTGAACCCGGGCGGGCTGGGTGCCGTCGAATTCCCTGAGCCCCATTCTGCACTCCCCGCTTGCCTGCGGCGGTGGTTTACGGCTTGTTGTGGCATGATCGTGCGGCGCCTCTCATCCATCGCCGTCCTGCGGACGGTGGCCTGCGCCTTTTCCCTGTCCTGCACCGCCATGGCTGACTCCCTCCGCGTGGGCCTCATTGGCCTCGATTCCTCCCACTGCGAACAGTTCACCCTGCGGCTGAACGATCCCGCCAATCCAAACCATGTGCCGGGTGCTCGCGTTGTCGCCGCCTTCCCGGGTGGCAGTCCGGATTTGCCGGAGAGCGCGCAGCGTGTGGCCGGCTACACCGCGCTCCTGCGCGACACCTTTGGCGTGCGCATCTACGACAGCCTTGAGGAGGTTTGCGCGGAGGTGGATGCGGTGATGATCCTCAGCGTCGATGGCCGACCGCACCTTGAGCAGGCGCGCCGGGTCGCCGCGAGCGGAAAGCCATTCTTCCTCGACAAACCGGTGGCCGCCTCGCTTGCCGATGCAGTGGCCGTCTATCGCGCGGCCGAGGCGGCGGGGGTGCCCATGTTCAGTGCGTCTGCCGTGCGCTGGTATCCCGGCGTCGTCGAGGTCGCCACTGCCGAGAGCACACCCGCGCAGGGTGCATTGTCCTACGGGCCGGCACCGATTCTGCCGCACCATCCGGATTTGTTTTTCTACGGCATCCACGCCACCGAAGCCCTGTTCACTGTCATGGGCGGCGACTGCCTAGAAGTGCGCCGGACGCGCGGCAACGATGTCTCGGCGGTGACGGGTGTGTGGCGCGGTGGCCGACTCGGCACCCTGCATGCCCTGCACCGTCTGCCGATGGATTCGACCCAGTACAAACTCGTTCGCTTTGGAGAGAAGGGCGTTGTCGAACAGAAGAGCCTCGGCGACTACACACCGCTGCTGCGCGAGATCGTCCGCTTCTTCCAGACGCGTCAGGCCCCCGTCAGCGCTCGTGAGACCCTGCAGATCTACGCCTTCATGGAGGCCGCCCAGGAGAGCCAGCGGCAGGGCGGCGAGAGCGTGCGATTGCGCGAAATCCTCCTGCGTGCCGGTGCTCCCGAAGCCTGGCTGCCGCAGGAGCAAGAGGCGGCCCAGCGTTGAAGCCGCGCGACCTTGGGCAAGCCCAGCCTCCCCGGGCGGATCGACAGGAACGGCAGACGCCCGTTTGCCGCAGAGACCTTCGCCGTACTTTTCGACAAAGTCACAATGGGGAGAGATGAGTGTCTAATTTTGAGTAAAAAATTTAGACAAACGAAGCAAATATCTTCGACAAAACATTGACAAGACCTGAAATTTGTCGAAGAATTGATCAGGTTTGAGATGTCTCAAACTCAAAACCCTCACCCCATCCCGCCCGTCATGACTGATCTTACGAATCCTGAAGTGCAGCGCCAGATTGAGGAAGACATCGAACTGCTGCGGCGCATTGCCGAGCGCGACGCCCTGGCTTATCAGACCTTTTACCGCAAGTATTCCGGGCTGATCTTCGCGACGATTGCCAACGTGCTCAATGACCATCATGACACCGAGGATGTGATGCAGGAAGTGCTGGTCCAGGTTTGGAACAAGGCTCACCTCTATGAGTCGGGCAAGGGCAAGCCGCTGACGTGGCTGACCACGCTCGCGCGCAATCGCGCCATCGACCGCATCCGGGCCAAGCAGCGGCGTGCCAAGCTCAACGACGACTTTGAACTGGAGAACAAGAAACTGCAGTTTGAGTTCGAGGATTCCGGCCGTGAACTGCTGGAGACCAAGGAACGCAATCGCCTGCTGCTTCGCTCGGTCGAACGTCTCAATCCGGATCAGCGCGAGGCGGTGCGGTTGGCCTACTTCGACGGTCTCACCCAGGCCGAGGTGGCAGATCGACTGCATGAGCCTCTGGGGACGATCAAAGCGCGCATCCGCCGCGGCGTCAGCCGGCTGGAGACGCTGATCAAACCGCGATTGGGCTGAGTGCCAATCGCCTCACTGGGCGAGTTCATAGCAGACCATCTCACGGTCATTGCGCACCAGCAGCCAGCGACCTGCCAGACAGGGTGGATTCCAAGTCTTGGAAGCAAGGGCGGCAAGACTCCCCAATGACTCGGGCCCGTCTTCCCCCGGACGGATGAGTTCGACATGGCCCGCTTCCGCCTGAATCAGCAGTAACTCGCCAAGCTGCAGGTGCTGGCCATAGCCATGGTGCCCCCGGCGCCAGAGACGTTCGCCGTCGCGAAGGTCCACGGCCACCAGGGTGCCTTCATCCAGCGCCCAGGCGCGATCACCGCGCACGGTGGCGCTGCTGAACTTGGTGCGCGGGACCGAGGACACCCAGAGTTCCCGGCATGCCAGGCCGTCGCCATCGGCGTGGATTTCCAGCAATCGGCTCTTTTGGCCGTAGCTGGCGGTGACCAGCAGGCGGTTGGTGCCGGCCGGAGCGGGTTGGCCTGCCCGGGGGTATTCACCCGGCCATGGGTGGCGCCAGAGCCTGTGCCCCGTGGCAGGGTCGTGACCGGTGACGGAGCCGCCATTGACCGAGACAATCTGGTCGCGTCCTGCCAATCGGCGCAGGGCGGGGGTGCTGTAACTGGAGGATTCGTCCCCGGACTGCCAGAGTGGATGGCCATCCACCTGGGCATAGGCAAGCAGGACCGGGCCGCCTGCTCCGCCGGTGACGATGACCCGTCCATCGTGCAGAAGCGGAGAACTGCTCTTGCCGTAAGTCAGGTTGTCTGACCCGGTCTCGGCGAGAATGTCGCGACTCCAGATTTGGCGTCCGCTGGACAGGTCCAGGCAGTGCAGGCGCCCCGTGGCACCGCAGGCGAAGACGCGCTGGCCGGCTTCGTCGATGGCCGGTGTTGCGCGTGGCCCTTCGCCACCTAGGGGCTCGCTGAAGCGGGCGGAGTCGGCGAAGCGCCAGAGGGGTTCACCGGTGGCGGCATCGTAGCAGGTGACCCACTCTTGGGCGCCATGCTGTTCCTGAGTGACCGCACGTCGGCCGGCAACCACGATGCCGGACCAGCCCGGACCGACGCCCCGGCGCCAGACTTCGCGGGGCGGATGGGAGGCCCAGTCCGTGCGCCACGTTGGGGCTGGCAGGACGGCATCGCCGGCAGGCCCAAGGAAGCGTTTCATGTCGGCCATGCCGGCGGGCGGCGGTCCCGGATCGGAGGCTTGCTGCTCGGGGAAGGCTGGAATGTCCGGAGCCGGCGGTCGCGCCTGCCAGCGCCAGGCCAGACGCGGCAGGGCGGTGCCATCGGCCGAACCCTCGTAGCGCACCAACAGTCGGAACGCGCCAATGAAGAGGATGCCGCCAAGCACCAGCAGGGCCAGCCGCATCCGGCGACGGCCTCGCCGACGCAGGGCCCACCCGAAGCCGAGCAGCAGGGTGGCGAGCAGTCCGAGCGCCAGGCAGCCGACCGAGCGGGCGACATGATCCGTGGCGAGCAGCCAGGCAGCGGGCACACCGGTGCCGAGCAGGACGAGAACAGTGTAGCGAAGCGGGCGCATGGCGGGGATACGTCCGTCGTCGATGCCACGCTCAGCCGCGACGGAGGATGCCGTCGCTGAGGATGCGTGCGCGCAAGCCACCGTGGCCCTTCATGGCCTCCTCGGCGCCTGCGGCGAAGGCCTGGTTCATCCAGTAGCAGGGCGCGCTCTCCTGCGTGCCAAAAAAGCGCACGCCCTGGACCTCAAACTCGCGGCCGATGAGGGCGTTGAGGTCGGTGTCTGTGGTGATCAGATTGCGGCGAAAAACCGAGGGAGGCACGCCAGTGATGCCGAACTGTTCGCACAGGCGTTCGTAAACCTCGTGTTCGAAAAAGGTGACCTGGCCCTTGTAGTCCTCCTTGTAGTCGAAAAAGCGGTCGCCGACGAGACCCTTGCCTGCGACACACTCGACCTGGTCGACCTCAAGCATGGGTGCCTTGCCCGGAGGCAGGCCGTGATGGCCGAAGTAAGTGTGCTCAGGGGAGACGTAGAGATGCAGCAGGCGCATGACCGGTTGAACCATGCGGTCGCTGCGGGCGAATGCAAGCGCGGTCAGGCGAGGATCTCGTGCAGGACCTTGCCGTAGCTGACCGGCACCGGGCGGTTGGCGACGTCGCGCACCTCGGTGTCGTGGCGGATGCCGAGCAGTTGGTATATCGTCGCCGCGAGGTCGTCGGGTTTGACCGGTTTTTCGGCGGGATACTCGCCGTTCTTGTCCGAGGCACCGTGGACGTGGCCGCGCTTGACGCCGCCTCCGGCAAGCAGCGCCGTGTAGCACTGAGGCCAGTGGTCGCGGCTGAAGTTCTTGTTGATGCGGGGCGTGCGACCGAACTCACCGACCCACACCACGAGGGTTGTGTCGAGCAGGCCGCGCTCGTCGAGGTCATCGAGGAAGGTGGGCAGGGTCTGCTCGGTCATCGGCATGTGGTAGGCGTCGATGATCGGGAACATGCGGGTGTCGTTGAAGCCGTGCGTGTCCCAGCCGCCGGCGGTCGTGCTCTGGCCGCCGATGCTGGGCGAGAAATTGACGGTGACGAACTTCACCCCGGCCTCGACCAGGCGGCGGGCCAGCAGGCAGCTCTGGCCGTAGGCGGTGCGGCCATAGGCATCACGCACCTTGTCGGGCTCGCGCGTCAGGTCGAAGGCGGCGCGCAGCTTCTCGCTGTGCAGCATGGCCAGGGCCTTCTCATAGTAGCCCTCAATGCCGAGAGCCTCGGCGGAGATGTCCATGAGGCGCGTCTGGGCATCGACCAGCTTCTGCAGTTCGCGGCGTGCGCTCAGGCGTTCGTAGCTGATGCCCGGAGGCAGGCTCAGCTCCGGAAGGGCGAAGTCGGGCGCGCTGGGGTCGCGCAGGACGAAGAAGGGATCGTGTTGTTTGCCAAGGAAGCTGGCGCGCTGGCCGGGGGTGAAGGAGCCGTCGCTGACCGTCCAGGGTAAGCTGGCGGCGGTAGGGATGTCGCCCTGCACCGGCGCGAGGCGGTCGATTACCGAGGCGTAGGCGGGAAAAAGGTCGGGCGTGTCCTTGAGGCGCTGGTCGTCGCTGGGCGGCGCGTGGCCGCTCAGCGCGTAGTAACCGGCGCTGTTGTGATTCTTCATCGTGTGATGCATGGACCGGATCAGGGTGACCTTGTCCATGATCTTCGCCGTCTTCGGCAGGCGATCGGAAACCCAGATGCCATCGGCGCTGGAGCGGATGGGCTTGTGGAACCCGCGGATGCCCTCGGGAGCGTCCGGCTTGAGGTCGAAGGTTTCCAGGTGGCTGGGGCCGCCCCACTGGAACAGGAACACGACGGACTTGGCGCGGGCGATGAGTTTGTCGGCGCCGGCTGCCTCGTTGGCGCGCAGCAGGCGCGGCTGGGTCAGGCCGAACAGGCCGAGGCCGCCGGCCGAAAGCAGACGGCGGCGTGACCAGGGGGCGGGGGAACAGGAACCGAGCAGGTCCGCGGGCATGGCAGGGGTACGCCCAAGTGATCAGCGATGTTGCGGGCCGGCAAAACGCCGACCCGAAGGCTTCAGCCGGTCATGGGCGGCCTTGACGTCCCAACCGCAGGCCTGCAGGGCGGTGCGGGCGGTGTCGCGGCCGCAGCCCGTGAGTTCGTCAAGGATGCGCACGGCACGGTCGCGCAGCTTCACGTTGGACGGGTTGAGGTCGACCATGAGGTTGCTGATCACCTTGCCTGCGCGAGTCATGGCCAGTGTTGTAATCATGTTCAGCACCAGTTTGGTGGCGGTGCCCGCCTTCAGTCGGGTTGAGCCGGTGAGCACTTCCGGTCCGACATCCGGAGCGATGATGAGGCGGGGACGCCAGGCGGAGCGTCCGAGCTTGGCGACCGCGGTTTTCAGGGCCGGGTTGAAGCAGAGCAGGACGGTGAAGGCACCGCGCGTATTGGCTTCGTGAAGGGCGCCCCAAACGAAGGGCGTGCGACCGCTGGCTGCAATGCCGACGAGAACGTCGTCGGGACCCACTCCGCGGTGGGCGATGGCGGTTGCGCCGGCCTGGACGTCGTCCTCCGCGCCCTCGACCGCGCTCCAAAGCGCCTGGCGGCCGCCGGCGATGATGCCCTGAACCTGCTCGCGCGGGGCACGAAAGGTCGGCGGAATCTCACTGGCATCGAGCACGCCGAGGCGGCCGCTGGTGCCGGCCCCCGCATAATACAGCTGACCTCCGGTCCGGAAGGCGCGCGCCACCTCGGTGACGGCGCGGGCGATGGCACGTTTTTCCTGGCGCAGGGCGGCGGGAATGCCGGCATCTTCGGCGAGCATCAGTTCGATGCCTTGGGCGGGTGAAAGTCGGTCAAGCTTCAGCGAGTGCGGGTTGCGATGTTCGGTGGGCGATTGGGTGAGCAGGGCAAGATCGGAGATGACCGGCGGCAGGAGCAGTGCGCTGGCGGGCGCAGTCGGGGCGAGGCGTGGATCGTGGTCCCAGGCACTGCGGGCCAGGGCTATGGCCCCCGTCACCGACGGTTTCTTCAGGGGTGTGAGGCGTGCACCGGGGCGATGGAGGCGGATGCGGCGGCCGACATCACGAAGGAAACCCGGATTCTTCAGCAGGACACCGCCGTTGAAGACGAAACGCACGGGGTCTTCGGGATCCGCTAGCTTGTCGGCGCAGGCGCGGGCGTCCTCGGCGAGCATGGCGGCGGCCTCGTCGAGAAGGCCGGCGGCGAGTGGATCGCCCCTGCGGGCGAGGGCGAAGACCGTTATCGCCAGTCCGGCGATCTCGGTCTTTGGCGCCTGCACCGACCAGGGGATGAGGTCGTCGGGCTCGTTGAACTGAAGGGCATGCAGCAGGGCGGCGCCGAGCGGGCCAAGCCGGCCGTGGCGGTCAAAATCCGCCAACACGGCGCGCAGGGCGCGTTGGCCAATGTCACAGGCGCTGCCCCGATCGCCAATGACATGTCCGCGTCCCCCGACCTTGGCTGTGCGACCGTCGGCCGACCTGCCAAAGCAACAGGAACCGGTGCCGCTCAGGACCAGCACTTCAACGGGCGTGCTTCCGCGCGGCGGGGCGGCGGCAAGGGCAGTCTCGAGGTCGCTGGTGGCCAGGCAGGGGATCCCGGGCCAGATCCTCGTGGCGGCACGGCGCAGGCGCTTGCGATCCGCCGCCGTACGCACTCCGGCCATGCCCAGGCAGACGGCGTCCGGTTGGCGAGGCAGGGAGGCCGCAAGTTCGCGCAGGTGCCACAGGAGTTCGCGATCGGATAGCAGGGGCAGAACGGCCGGACCGCGCTGCCATTCGGCCAAGACGTGGCCGCAGGCGTCGGTGAGCAGCACCGTGGTGCGCGTGCCTCCGCCTTCCACCCCCAGGAAGCAGGGTGGGCGGGGGTGGCGGGAAGCCTGGTGCATGACAGGCCCAGACTAAGCGCAGAAGGCGCCTCTGGCAACCGGCCGGCTGTGGATCAACCCAGCAGGGGCAGGGTGCGTTTTTCGCTGGCGCTGGCGAAGGCGGTGTCAACGATTTGCTGGCCGATGCGGCTGATCTCCAGCGTCAGCGGCCCGATCAGCGGCGCACCGGTCTCGAGGTGGTGCAGGACGTGCTCGATCGGGTTGCGGTTGGGGGCCGTCGGCGGGTCAACAGGCACCTCAAAACCTTCGGGTCGCTCCCGCGTCTGAACACGGATCTGGCGGGCGTAGTCGTAGCAGGAGATCGTGCCGGCGGTCCCGCGCAGGACAAAGCCGCACATTGGCTGCGGCTGATGGGTCCACGGGTCTGTGAAGGTACCCCAGCGGGTTTCGCTCTTGCTCAGACCACCGGCGTAGCGAATGACCGCGACGCTGTGCTCGTCGACCTCCAGAGAGCCGGGGCGGTGCCAGGTGCAGGTGACTTCCAGGGGCACCCTGCCGCCCAGGTGCCAGGAGCCAAGGGTGGCACCGTAGCCCATGTAATCCAGCAGGGAACCGCCCCCTTGGTCGGCCCGATAAAACCAGCTCGCCGCCTTTTCCTCCGCCGTTGGCTCCTTCTCCAGTTTGTCGGCGCCGTGATACAGCGGTCCTCGGTTGCCCCCGAGGTGGTGGAATTCCAGCACCTCGCCAATTCGCCCTTCGCGGATGAGACGGTGAGCCGTCTGCTGGCCGGCGTCCCACACCAGCGGCCAGTTGACGGCCAGCAGCCTGCCGGTGCCCGCCATGGTAGCCGACATGGCATCCGCCTCAGCGAGCGAGGCGGCAAAAGGCTTTTCAAGAATCACATGGACCCCGAAGGGTGCGACCTTCGCCACCCACTCGCCGTGCCGGGAGGCGGCCGGGCACAGCAGCACCAGATCGGGTTGAGTCTGTTCCAGGCAGGCCCGGTAGTCGGTGAACACCCGGTCCGGACCTAGGCCAAACCGCTGCGCCGCATCGACCATCCTCCCAGGCTGTTCATCGGCAACGCCGACAAGATCGACGTTCGGATGCTCGAAGGCCTGCCGGAGCAGGTCGCCCATGTGAAAATGATCAAAATTGATGCCTGCAATGCGCCAGCGTTTCATGCGCGCGCATTGAACGGCAGATGAGGCCGGATGAAAAGCCTTTCCCTTGCATTCCCTGCGCCGCCGATGAGCCACTCCCGACTTTTTAGCAGTCCGGCAGCGGTCATTCACAGGTTATTCACACGCGCGACCTGATATGAACAGGAGCGGTCTTTGGCGTCGCAAGGGCCCTGGTGCGGGCCCAAGCCGGCTCCCGCTGGCGTCTGGAAAAGTTCATGGAACATTGAATCTAGCGCAGTGGAACACGGCGATTTCGTCACCTTGACGAGGCGTTGTCGAACCGCCGGCGGCGGCAGAACCGTCTCTCTTGAGAAATTGCCCCGCGGTGAGTCAATGATTCATAAACCGCCTAAAATCAATGAACTGAGACGATTTCATTAAGTCTTCCAAAGGGCTTGCAAAGTCAAGGTATCCAAACGGGCTGGACGATCCGATCCATCCCTCAGGGGGGATCCAAATCCGGTCAGGAACGGCGGGGGCTGGCGGCGGTCCGTGGACTGCAACGGTGAAGAACGCCGGGTGGACCGCCAAAGGACCGCAGCTTTTGGGGACGACTGCAACCCGGGTGGCGCTTCGTGTCCGGTTGGTTCTCAACGGTTTCTTCACAGCCCCTTTCCTTGGATCAGGGCTTGAAAATCAGGTAAATCCGCGGGCAGCGGCACCGTTGGTTCCGGGCAGAAAGAAAGCGGCTCCGCCGGGGGGCGGAGCCGCGGGAGGGGCTGGCTGCCAGGGTTAGGCGAAGACGCTGGTGAGCGGTTGGCCCTTGTCAGCAATGGTGAAGGGGCGCTTGCTCGGGCTGTAAACCACCTGGTCGAGCGGCAGGCCGAGTGCGAAGGCAATGGTGGCGTTGAAGTCCTGAATCTTCACCTTGTCGGCGACGACTTCGCGTCCCTCGGCGTCCGTCTGGCCGTGGACATGACCGCCGCGGACACCGCCGCCGAACATGGCGGCGGAGAAGGCCTTCGGGTAGTGGTCGCGACCGACGTTCTGGTTGATGTCAGGAGTGCGACCGAATTCGGTGGCGACGACCACAAGGGTTTCCTCCAGCAGTCCGCGCTGGTGGAGGTCGTCGATCAGGGTGGCGAGGCCGCGGTCGAGGGTTTCGCAGAGCTCGGGCACGCGCACGAAGTTGGCGTTGTGGGTGTCCCAGCCGCCGAGGGAGACCTCGACGAAGCGGACGCCGCGTTCGACAAGGCGTCGGGCGAGCAGGCAGCCCTGGCCGAAGGGCGTGCGGCCGTAGGCGGCGCGCAGGTCGGCGCTTTCCTCGGTGAGTTCAAAGGCCTTGAGATCCTCGGATCGCATCATGGCGATGGCATCGTCGTACATGTCGGCGTAGGCCTTGACGTTGCGATGGGGGAAGGTGCTGCGGAAGTCGGCGTCCAGGTCGGCGGCGAGGCGCAGGCGGGCGTCAAACTTCTCTTGCGTGAGACCGGAGGGGGGCTTGACATTCTTGAGCCCAGATTCGGGGTTGTTGACGAACAGCGGGCTCTGGGCGGCGGGGAAGAAGCCGGCACCGGGGTGGCGGCTGTCGTTGCCGACGTAGACGTATTTCGGCAGGGTGCTGTTGCCGCCGCCCTGGAAGACATTCAGCCAGGCGCCCATGCCGGGATGACGGATGGTGCCGCGCAGCTCGTAGCTGGTGTGCATCATGTAGTTGCCCTGCTCATGGGCACCCTGGGTGGAGCTGAGCGAGCGGAAGATCGTGCCATGGTGCATCTGCTTCGCGGTGAGCGGCAGGTTTTCCGCGAGCTGGACGCCGTCGGCGCTGGTCCGGATGGCCTTGGTGGGGCCGCCGGTCTCGGTGCCGGGTTTGGGATCCCAGGTGTCCAGATGGGTCTGTCCCCCGCTCATGTAGAGGTAAATGACATTCTTCGCGGTGGCCGCCTGGCGCAGCTTGGAGGACTGTTCGAAGGCGGCAAAGGACCGGCTGGACAGCGAATGGCCAAGCAGGCCGACGCCGAGCAGGGAGGAGGCCGTCTTGGCGGCAAAGTCGCGGCGGCTGATGTCACCGGAGCGAAGCAGTTTGGAGGCGAGTTCGTGTTTCATGGCGGTATCGGGGAGTGCGGGGGACGGTGGTGCGGGCTCTTACTGGATGAAGATGAATTGCTGGGTGTTGAGCAGGGCGTAAATGAGGTCCTCAATCTGGGTGAGCCCCTGGTCGCCGGCCTTGCCCCAGATTTCCTTCTCACGGGCCGTTGGCGGCCGCGAAAGCAGGGCCAGGTAGGCGGCCTCGACCTTGTCGTCGGCATAGGGCGCCTTGCGGATGGACAACATGAGCTGGCTGTGGCGGTGGAGGATGTTTGGCAGCAGGTTGCCGTTCATCATGAACAGGCTCTGCGGCACACTGGCGTCGGTGTTGGCGTTCTCGATCGTCTCACGATCGCTCTGGCCAAAGTCGCGCAGCGGATGGCCGCGCGGGGCGGGGCTCTGCTCCTCGGCGGCACGCACGTAGGTGCGGTTTTGCAGGTCGCGGGAGCGATAGTAGTCCTTGAGTTCCTTGTCGGTCAATCCGTAGAAGGTGGCCTCCTCGGCGTATTCCGCTCGCGTCGCTTCCTCGCGCTCCCGGCGTTGTTCGCGAGTCAGTTCCTCCCGGTCATAGCCGGGGATGCTGACACGCTCGGCGCGCACGCCGCCGGACATCATCATGGTGTCGCCGGCCATGGCGGCAGGCACCTCCGTTCCTTCCGCGCCGGCGGCACCAGCGAATGGTTTGCCGGTCACTTTCTCGTAGAGCTTCTTGTGGCCGGCGACAAGAATTTCCTGGGTCGAGGTGCGCCTGCCCTCGTTCTGGATTTCGTTGACCTGGCGACGCAGTTCATCGACCTGCTTGCGCGCCTCGGTGACCTTGGCGACGGCGGCATCGCGCTCAGGACCGGCCTTGAGCATGTCGGCCGCTTCCTCCAGATCCTTGTGGCGGACCCGGGCCTCGAGGTAAAGTTTTTGGGCGGCCTCGGTGCGATCGCGGTTGCGGTCATAAACTGCGGCGCTGGCCTTGATGCCGCGCAGGGCTTCCTCCGCCGTGAGGGAGTCGACGCCGTCGGCGTTCTTGCGGGCCTGCTGGATGCGTTGTTCGGCATCCTCGCGCAGGCGCAGGTTTGGCATGTCCGGGTCTGGGTTGATCAGGGTGACGAAGGAGTCCCACATCTGTTCGGCGCTCATCCTGCGCAGCAGCGGGCCGGTGAAGTGATAGGCGACGCCGGGGGCAATGTCCTCGCGGGTGACCTGGCGCTGGTAGGCGGAGGTGTTGAAGAGCACGCGCAGGTAGGCCTTCATGTCGTAGCCGAGTTCCTTCATCAGACCCTCCAGATGGGCCTGCAATTCGGGGATCATCGGCGTGGTGGTGTCCATCAGCTCGTCAAGCGGCTCGATGAGCGCGAGTCCAAAGGCCTTTTTCCACAGGCGGTTGGCGATGACCGTGGTGAAACGCGGGTTGTCGGCCGAGGTCATCCAGCGGGCGTAGGCCTGCAACGGGGTTTCGCCGGGCTGGGTCTGGCATTCGTGGCCCATCATGACCGCGGCCTCGACCGTGGAGCGCGGCTTGGCATCCGTGTATTGATAGTCGTGGGGCAGGGTCGGACGGCGGTCGCGCGAGCCGACGGCGGTGTAGCGCATCGTGTTGCGCACATCGGTCATGGCCTCCTGATAGTTGCGCTGTTCACGGCGCATCTTCTGCCGCGCCTCGTCGCGCTGGCGGCTGACCTCGGCGACCTGGGCCTTGTACTCCTGCTCGAGTTTGGCCCATTCCGCATCGCTCATCTCGCGGGTCTTGCGCGGGCGGGCCGGCTCCTTGAACTGGGCGCGCAGCGATGCCTCCTGGCCGCGCAGGAGGTCGCGCACCTCGTCGATTGAACCGCCATAGTAGTCCTGGGTGTCGACCCCGTAGGTGTAAGCCGCCATCTGGTAAAACTGCATCTGCGACCACTTGTCGAAGGGGTGATTGTGACACTGGGCGCACTCAATGCGGGTACCGAGGAAGACGCGGACGGTGTTGGCCATGTTGTCGAGCGGCATGCCGCGGTCGCGCATGTAGTAGCCAATGGCACCGTTGTCCCAGGCCTTGCCCTGGGAAGCGACGAGTTCCCGCACCAGCGTGTCATAGCTCTTGTTGGCACGCAGGGCATCCTTCAGGTAGCCGGCGTAGGCGGCCCCGGTGATCGGGCCTGCCTGCTGGCCGTTGGTCTGCAGGCGCAGGACGTCGGCCCAGTAATTGTAGAAATGCTGCACATACCCCTCGGAGGCGAGAAGCTTGTCGATCAGTTTGGCCCGCTTGGCGGGATCTTTCGAATCGAGGAAATCCCCGGTTTCACGAGTGGTTGGGATGCGGCCGATGAGGTCGAGGTGGATGCGGCGCACAAAGGTGGCATCATCGACTTCCGGATTGCCCTGCAGGCCGTGTTTTTTCCATTCGGCTTCCAGCAGGGTGTCAATCCGCCGGGCGGCCTCCGCAGGAGCAGGGGCGGATTGCAGGCCGACGGCGGCCAGAAGGGTAAGGATGGCGAACAGGCACGGAACTTTCATCACCCGCGTATAACGCCAAGCATGGCTCACTTTATCTCAAACCAGAATAAATCGCGGGTCTTGGGGCCGGCCGCGGTGACGCTCAGCGGACGCGGATGGTTTTTTCCTCGGCATCCATCTCGGCTTCCCAGCGGGCCAGACGGGCCTTGAGTTCGTGCAGGATCTCGGGGTGGCGCCAGACGAGGTTGCTGCGTTCGCCGGGGTCGTCGGCGAGATTGAAGAGCAGGTCCATGCTGCCGCCGTCATTGACATACTTCCAGGGGCCGCGGCGGATTGCCTTCATCTTGCGGTTGGTGCGGTCCATGCGCCAGCAGAGGTCACGTTCCGGTGCGGCGGCCGCATCGCGAATCAGCGGCAGCAGGTCGATGCCATCCAGGGGGCGGTCGGCCGGCAACTCGAGGCCGGCGGCCTTCAGGAACGTGGCGTGCAGGTCCATCGTGATGGCGGGCGTCCCGCAGGTGGTGCCCTTGGGCAGACGCGCCGGCCAGCGCATCAGGCAGGGCACCCGGATGCCACCCTCCCAGAGGGTGGCCTTGTGATGGAAAAACGGCGCGTTGCTGGCATAGCGCTCGCCGCCGTTGTCGCTGGAGAACACGAAGAGCGTGTTGTCGGCGACGCCCTGTTTTTCCAGTTCCTCGAGCAGCAGGCCGACGCCGCGGTCGACGCGTTCCAGCATGGCCTTGTAGATCGACCGGCTGCCCTCGAGCATGTTGGCCTTGGTGACCGCCGGCGTGTCCGGTGCGTCAGGCGGTTGGAAGGGGGCGTGCAGGGCCAGGTGGGGCACGTACAGGAAGAAGGGCTTGCGGGTGTGCTCGCGCACGAAGCGAACAGCCCGCTCGTTGACGAGGTCGGTGAAGTAGCCCTCGGTCTTCACCGGTCGCAGGCCGTCCCTCAAGGCCTGGGTGCCGTCGTAATAATGGTGACGGTAGTAGTCCGCGTGCCCCAGCAGTTCGCCAAAGTATTCGTCAAAACCGCGATGGAGGGGATTGTACATCTCCTTGTAGCCGAGGTGCCACTTGCCGAAGGCGCCAGTCGCGTAACCGGCGCCATGCAGGCGCTGGGCGACGGTGGTTTCACCGTCGGGCAGGCCAAGGCCGTGGATGTCCGGTTCCGGCACCCAGTCCTCGCCGACGCGCCGCCATTGCTCGACCTGGTAGCCGAAGGCAAATTCAATGCCGGTGCGCTGCTGCCAGCGGCCGGTCATGAAGCCGACGCGTGTCGGCGTGCACACCGGTGCATTGGCATAAAAATCGGTGAAGCGAACTCCTTCGCTGGCGAGACGGTCGATGTTCGGTGTGAGAATGTCCTGGCTGCCGGTGCAGCCGAGGTCGCCGTAGCCCATGTCGTCGGCCAGCACGAAAATGATGTTGGGCGGGCTTGCCGCCTGGATGACGGTGGTCAGAGCGAGCAGGGCTGAGGCGAGACGCGGGAGCATGGGGCAGCATAAGCCGCAGCGTGTCCGCCCGGCAACCCGGAAACTGACTCAGGCGCGCAAGGCTCTTCGCCGGGCAAGCCAGGAAAGGCCGCTGCGGACGAGCAGCACGGCACACCAACCCACCAGCAGGCCGATGCCGGCCGAGGGCACCACGTCACTTGGCCAGTGGGCCCCGACGTAGACGCGCGAGTAGCCGACCAGTGCGGCCAGGAGAAAGGCGAAGGCTCCCCAGACGCGGCGGAAATGGGCGATCACCATGGCGACTGCGAACAGGTTGATCGTGTGGCTGCTCGGGAAGGACTTGCCATGGTCGACCTTTTTGGGGCGGCCGGGATGCTGCACCGGCGGTTTGAAGAGGCGGATGAATTCCGGCCAGCCCTTGCCGAGATCACGGGTGACCACCTCGGTCATCGAATCCTGCGGGCGCACGCGGCCGACGATGTGCTTGAGAGTGTGCGACACCACGCCGTCACCCAGGCAGATCGCCACGGCGGTGCAGAGCAGGAACTGCCGACCCGCACGGCCACCCCTCCAAAAGATCCAGACACTGGCAACGACCAGCAGCGGCAACCAGGCGTGGATGGAAGACACCGCCGGCATGAGCCAGTCAAGGAAGGGATGCGTCCACTCCTGGTTGATGTGCTGAAGCCATTGCCGGTCCCACTCCATCATGAGCCGCCGCCTCCGGGTTTCTGCCAGGAAAGCAGGTTGTGACCGAGGAAGACATCGTAGGCGCGCAGGCCGCCGCCCGACATACTGACTTCCACCCGTCCCAGGTTTTCCACCGTCTGGAAGCGCTCAGCCAGTCGGAGTCCCAGAGGATGTGACTCGGCCTTGCCCGCCTGCAGGATGAGGGCGTCCTGGCCCAGGCGTTCCTCAGGCCCAGGCCAGACATCATACTGCGAGTCGACCTTCCCCGACTTGTTCCAGCAGTAAACCCTCGGTTTCTGGGGCATGGAAAAGGCGAGTTGGGCGGCGTCGTAGCGGTAGCCGGCGACCAAGACAAAGGTCTGTGAGGGGTTTGGCACCTGCTCCAGGAAAGCCCCCGCCTGCCGGCCGGCTTCACGCCAGCCCTGCATGTCGGCGAGTTTCTTGTGGCCGCGCAGCGGGCTGAGCAGGAGGACGACGAGACCCAGATGCAGCAGCAGGGTGATGACGGCGGCCGTGCGAAGGCTGGCGCGACGCCAGGCGGGTCCGGCGGCGGGAACGCCGGTCAGACGACCGTCCAGCCACGCGGCGGCAAGCAGGAACAGCGGCAGGTAGAACACGGCGGGCCAGTTCGGATTGATGTGCTGACGCAGGGACAGCAGCAGAAAACCGGCAAGCGGCACAACGGAGAACACCAGCAAAAAGCGTTCCCGACGGCCCAGGGCGCGCCAGTGGCGCAGTCCGAGCCAGGCGACGACCGCGAGGGCGGCAAAGGTCACCGGTGTGTAGACCAGGGCCTGCACGGCCGGGAACTCGAGGGTGCGTGCCAGCCAGTCACCCACACCCAGGTTCTCGCTGTCGAAGTGATGTTTCGTGTGTTCCAAGGTGATCCAGTGGTGCTGTCGATTCCACTCCAGCACGGGCGTCAGGCAGGCTGCACCGGCGAGCAGGGCCAGCCAGAGTTTCGGCTGGCGCAGCAGGGCGTGATCGGGCGCGGAAACCAGGGCGAAGAGCACCAGCAGAAGCGGAAAGACCAGCATCATCTGCTTGCTCAGCACCCCGAAGCCGATGGCCAGACCGAGGCCGACCCAAGCAGCCCACGGCCGGGGGTGTTCCGTCGCCCGCCAGGCGCAGAGCAGGGCGATACTCCAGGCCAGAAGCAGGGGAGCGTCGATGGTGAAAAACAGGTTCAGGCCGGCATTGCCGGGTGTCAGCACCAGCAGACAGGCGGCCAGAAAGGCGGTGCGGGCGCCATACAACCGGCGCGCCAGCGCAAAGGTCACGGCCAGCGTCAGCGTGCCAAACAGAAGCGGGGCGATGCGGATGCCCCAGGCCGCGTTACCGCTCCACCGGCCCACCAAGGCCATCAGCCAGCCAATCATGGGGGGTTTGCTGAAGTAGCCCCAATCCGGCCTCCGCCCCCAGTCCCAGTAGTAGGCCTCGTCGCCCAGCAGGTCGGCTTGATGACTGAAAAACAGCGCAAATCCCAACCGAAACAGGAACAGTCCGGTCAGCAGCCAGCCGAAGCGGCGCGACCAGAGAACAGCGTCGGCCTGTGATTCAATCGGTTTCAAGGTGAAAGCATAGGCACGAACCATCAACGCTCAAGTCCGCGAACCTCAAAAAAAGGTCATCTTGGGCAGCACTGCCCAAGCGTTCAAACGGCAAGAGCGTCAGCGACTCCCTTGAAGAAATAGTAA
Source organism: Prosthecobacter sp. (assembly GCA_030827515.1). Classification (GTDB taxonomy): domain Bacteria; phylum Verrucomicrobiota; class Verrucomicrobiia; order Verrucomicrobiales; family Verrucomicrobiaceae; genus Prosthecobacter. The sequence goes on from JAUREI010000018.1 coordinate 28,939, forward strand.
CCCCAGCCCCGCTCCGCCTCCTGCCAGTCCGGGTCATAATGGGTCTGGCGGGCGATGAAGCGCTCCGGGTGGGGCATGAGGCCAAAGACCCGTCCGGTGGCATCCTGCAGGCCGGCGATGCCGGCGCTGGAGCCGTTGATGTCGGCGCCGTAAAGGAGGGCGGCGCGACCGTCCTTGACGTATTGCTCGGCGTCCCCCGATTCACCGACAAAGCGTCCCTCGGCATGGGCGACGGGCAGTTCGAACTGGTCCGGCAGAGCCTTGAGGAAAGGACTGGTGTCGCCATTCTTGCGCAGCGGCGCCCACCGGCAGAGAAAGCGGCCGCTGGTGTTGTGGATCAGGCTGCCACGCGGCAGCAGGCCCAGTTGGGTGAGGATCTGGAAGCCGTTGCAGATGCCGAGCACATGGCCGCCACGGTTCACGAACGCCTGCAGTTGCTCGCCGAGCTTGTGGCGGGTGACCAGGCGGGCAATGCGGCCGCTCATGACGTAGTCGCCATAGCTGAAGCCGCCGGAAAAGACGACGAGTGCGGCGCGGTCGAGTGCCTCGGGCTCAAGCCGGGCGACCGGCACGATCTCTGTCGTGAAGTCGGCGGCCTCCAGGGCGCGGGCGGTTTCGGCGTCGCAGTTGGTGCCGGGGAATTTGATGAGAAGGGCGTGGGGCATGGGGCGAATCAATAGTAGGGAGTGAGGCCGTTTTGCCAGAGCGGCTTCAGGTCGGCAAGGGCCGAGTCGACGAGGGTGGTTCCCCGGTGGGTGAGATGCAGCCAGCGTTCCCCCGTGCTTTCGCCGATGACGACCGCGCCGGCGGCGACAACGCTGTCGACGTGTTCGGGGGGCACTTCGAGGATCAGGCGGCCTGGGGTCTCGCCAAAGAGAATTTCCGCCGGCGTGCATTCCTTGTCGGCCGGCACGTTTTCGAGTTCGACCTTGATCCCGGCCTTGCCGCTGAAGCCCATCTCGGCCAGAGCGACCGCGAGACCGCCTTCAGAGACATCGTGAGCGGCGAGAACGGCACCTTGCTTGACGAGTTCGTGGTAGCGTTCGTAGGCGGCCCAGGATTCGGCCTCGTCCCAGGTCGGGGCGCCGTCGAGGCCGGCCCCCTGGCTGTGGCGGGCGAAGACGCTGCCGCGCAGGCCGGGGGTGCAGCGGCCGAGCAGGCAGAGCTTGCTGCCGGCGCGGCGCAGCGAGGCGCCGGTGACGTGGCGGGCATCCTCGACGATCCCGAAACCACTGACCAGCAGGGTCACCGGGATGGAAACCGGGCCGTCCTCGGTGATGAAATAATTGTAGAAGCTGTCCTTGCCGGAGACGAAGGGAGCGCCGTAGGCGAGCGCGGCCTGGGCCATGCCCTTGGTGCATTCCACCAGGGCGCCGAGTTCGCGCTCGTTGTCCGGGTTGCCCATGCAGAAGTTGTCGAGGATGGCAATGCGGCGCGGGTTGGCGCCCATGGCAACAAGCTGGCGGACGCATTCGTCGACGCAGGCACGACCCATGGCGTGCGGGTCGTTTTTGCCCCACTCGGGCAGCAGGGCGCAGGCGAGGGCGACCAGCTGGTCGCTGCCGTCGACGCGGATCACCGAGCCGTCCTGCGGTGCGTCGCCGCTGGCACCGGCCAGCGGCTTGAGCACAGTGTTGCCCTGAACTTCGTGGTCGTATTCGCGGATGATTGGCTCGCGCGAGACGATCGCGAAGTCGGCGAGCAGGGTCTTGAGCACCTGAGTCCAGGATTCGGGACGCATGGCAACCTTCGGATTGCGGGCGACGGTTTGGCGCCAGTGCGCGCGCAACTCGCGGCGCGGCGCGCCGTGCAGTTTCTCCACCGGCAGGTCGCAGACGGCCTCGCCGTGATGCCAGACCTTGAGGCGCTTGCTGCCATCGGCCTTGGCGAGGGTGAAGATCTCCGTCTGCCAGGTGTCGGCCAGTTCCTGCAGTTGGGGCAGGTGCTTCTCCTCAACGGCAAGCACCATGCGCTCTTGGGATTCGGAAATGAACACCTGCCAGCTTTCCAGGCCTGGCTCCTTAAGCGGGACGTTTTCCAGCCAGACGTCGCCGCCCACCTCGCTGAGCATTTCGCCCGCGGCGCTGGAGAAGCCGCCGGCACCGCAGTCGGTGACAAATTCAATGAGGCCGGCCGCGCGCGCGGCGAGGACGAAGTCGGCTGCCTTTTTTTCCTCGATCGGATTGCCGATCTGCACGGCGGTCTGGTCCTCCTCGTGGGAGTCGGTGGTCAATTCGGCGGAGGAGAAGGTGGCGCCCTTCAGGCCGTCCTTGCCGGTGCGGCCGCCGGCCGCGATCAGCAGGTGCCCCGGTTTCACCTCCTTGGCGATGTCCTGAATCGGGATGATGCCGGCGGTGCCGCAGAAGACGAGCGGGTTGTAGATGAAGCTCTCATCGAACTGGATGGCGCCGTTCACCGTCGGGATGCCCATGCGATTGCCATAATCGCGCACGCCACGAACGACGCCCCGCAGAATGCCAAGCGGATGAATGACGTCCTTCGCCCTGAGATCCTCCTGACGGGTGTCGGGCGGTCCAAAGCAGAAGACGTCGAGCGAAGCCACCGGCTTGGCCCCCTTGCCGGCGCCAAGGATGTCGCGGATGACCCCCCCGAGACCGGTGTTGGCCCCCGCATAGGGTTCAATCGCGCTAGGGTGGTTGTGGGTCTCGACCTTCAGGCAGACCGCCTTGTCGGCGTCGAGCTTCACGAAACCGGCATTGTCGACGAAGGCGCCAAGCACAAAGTCGGGCTTCTCCGCCATGATCTTCTCGGTGACCGAACGCACGTAGGTCTTGAACAGGCTGTCGACCTCCTCGTCGGCGCCGTCGAGCGTATGACGGATGCGGGCGTTGAAGATGCGGTGCTTGCAGTGCTCGCTCCAGGTCTGGGCAATGACCTCGAGCTCAACGTCCGTCGGGTCGCGGCCCTCGGCGTCAAACAGGTCGCGCACGGCCTCCATGTCCGCGCGGGACAGGGAAAGTTTCATCTGCTTGGAAAGTTCGAGCAGGCGGTCGGCGTCGAGGTCGCGAACCGGGATCGTGCGGAAAACCGCACGTTCAGTGCGGGGGGCGGAAGAGGGGGCGGATTGCAAGGCGTGGGGAAGGTTGACTCGGCATGAACCGATTTGGCGAGAAAACCGGACCGGTCAACGGCGGAGGCGCCGGGCTTCAGATCATCCCCAGCTTCATCTTGCCCTCAACCGAGATCATGCCCTGATTCCATGGCGGATCCCAGACCAGTTCAACAACGGCGTCATCCATGTCCTCGATGGTCATGATCCGGCTTTGGGCGTCGGCGGCGATGGTCGGTCCCATGCCGCAGCCCGGGGCAGTGAGGGTCATCTTGACGACGGCGCGGTTTGTGCCGTCTTCGGTGGCCTCGATGTGGCAGTCATAGACGAGGCCGAGATCGACGATGTTGACCGGAATTTCCGGGTCATAGACGTTCTTTAGCTGGTTCCAGACGGCACCCTCCAGTTCGCTGGCATCCTCGGGCACGTTGGAGGAAGTGCTCTCCGACTCCCTGCGCGCGGCCTCGGGATCAATGCCGAGCGCGTCCGCGTCCTTGGCGGCGATGCGGGCGAGGCCGAAGTCCGTTGCGACCGTGTAGGTGCCACCGAGCGACTGAGTGATGATCACCTTCATGCCCAGCGGCAGCTTGATGGCGTCGCCGCTGGGAATCTGGATGGCGTCGACTTCGCGTTTGAGTTCGAGGGAAGAATGCATGGTGGTGGGACCGGTGGCGCCGGCTTGGGCGATTGGCAATGACCGAACCGCAATCATGGCTTCATACCGCACGGCAGCGTTCTGTAAAGCCCGGGGCGGGGGTCGCGGGGTGACTTTGCCGGAAAACCTCTTGCCCCCCGCTAAGAAATTGGCTATTTTTACGTATCTACTGCAAGGCGGTGCCTTCCGCCCTGGCAGGGCAGGATTTCAAACTCCTGCGTTGCCGCCCCGTTTTTCTCCGCATGACAGCCCACACGAATCCTTCCAAACGCCCGCATGATCGGGCAGGGGAGCGGTTGTCCATGCCATCCAGGGTTCGCATGGCTTGATTCGTCTGCCACCGTGCCCGCACGCCTTTCAAAGACCCATGGTTCTTTGAACTCAACCCACCCGGAGGTTCCCCATTAGCAATCCATTCCAAAGCATCAACAGCGGCCAGTTCAAACCCGGACAGGGAGGACCCGCTGGTCAGCCCCCTGCGGGTCGTCCCACCGGGCCCGCCAGTGGCACTCCACGTCCCACCGGGCCTGCCAGTGGCGCACCCCGCCCCTCCGGTCCGTCGCGTCCTGCTGGACCTGCTGGACCTGCTGGACCTGCTGGACCTGCTGGACAGCGCCCCGGTCCCACCGGTCCGCCCGCCTTCCGTGGCGGCATGGGTGGCTTTGGCGGCAACCGCGGCCCGATGCGCAACAACCGCAATGGACGCTATGTCGACCAGACCCGGGTCAACGAACGCATCCGCGCTCCCAAGGTGCGTGTTCTTGATGGTGTCACCAACCAGCAGCTGGGTGTGCTGCCGACCGCTCAAGCCCTGCGCATGGCGCGTGAGCGCGGTCTCGACCTCGTGGAAGTCGCGTCGAATGCCGAGCCGCCGGTCTGCAAGATCGTCGACTACGGCAAATACAAGTACCTCCAGGAGAAGCACAAGAAGGAGGCCCACAAGAACCACAAGGGCGGCAAGGTGAAGGAAATGAAATTCCGCATCGGCATCGACCCACACGATTACCAGATCAAGATCCTGCACGCGGAGGATTTCCTCGCGGAAGGCCACAAGGTGCGCATCCAGCTTCAGTTCAAGGGTCGCCAGATGGCCCACCAGGAGCTGGGGCATGAACTGGCCGCCAAGATCAAGACTGATCTGCAGACGATGGGTCACGCCGACCAGGAGCCGAAGATGGCCGGCCGCAACATCAACATGCAGATCAGTCCGCTGCCGGAGCGCCAGCGCGTGCGCAAGTTCAAGACCCACCTGAAGGGGGTCACCGCCCACGCCGACATCCAGCATCACGAGGGTCACGACCCGCGCGAAGATCGCCACGACGTCGAGGACGCCCACGACGACGACCCGCCCCACGGCTGATCCGTTGGCTTGATCAGGATGGTTTCGCTGGCCGGCCTCGCCGGTTCAGTCCAAATTGTCGTCATGCCGACGGACGAATCCTCCCAGCGCACCGCCAGGCGCGCCATGCGCCTGTCGCTCTTTGCCAGCTTCCTGCTGCTGGCCCTGAAGCTCGGCGCCTACACGCTCACCGGCTCGTCCGCCATCCTTGGCGACGCCGCGGAATCCGTGGTGCATCTGGCGGCGGTGTTTTTCGCCTCCTTCAGTCTCTGGCTGTCGCAGCGCCCCCCGGACGCCAACCATCCCTACGGCCACAGCAAAATCGCCTTCCTCTCGGCCGGTGTCGAAGGTGCGGTCATCCTCGCCGCCGCCGTTTACATCGCCGTCGAGTCCGTGCGCCGCTGGGCCGGCGGCCAGATGGTGACCCAGGCCGGCCTGGGCATGCTGCTGACCGCCGTTGGCATCGGGATCAACCTGGTGCTGGGCTGCGCCCTGCTGCGAACGGGACGACGTCATGGACTGCTGATCCTGCGCGCGAACGGCCGGCACGTGCTCACCGACGCCTGGACCAGCTTTGGCGCACTTGCCGGCCTTGGCATGACCCAACTCACCGGCCGACCCTGGTGGGATCCGCTGTTCGGGCTGCTCATCGCCGGCAACATTCTCGTCTCCGGCTACGGTCTGGTGCGCGAGAGCGTCACCGGCCTGATGGATCAGGCGGATCCGCGTCTGGCACGTGAACTTGAGGAGGCGCTGGACCGTGAAACTGCCGCGCGCGGTGTCAGCTACCACGCCCTGCGCCATCGAGATTCCGGCGACGTCCACCATGTCGACGTCCATCTGCTTTTTCCCGACGCCATCCTGCTGCGCGACGCCCACCGGCTTGCCACCGAAATTGAGCGCGCCGTTGCTGCCGCGGTCGGCTCCCGCCTGCAGATCACCACCCACCTTGAAACGGCTGGTGATCATGACCACATCCACCCGCGTGAATTCGAACTCTGAACCGATCCCCCTGGATCAGGCCTGGCTGCAGACCGCCTGTGCGGAGTCGGACCTGCCCTGGCGCGTGCGCGTGGTTGCCGAAACCGGCTCGACGAGTGACGACCTGCGCTCGGCCGCCCTCGCCGGCGAGGGGCCCGGTGCGGTGCTTTTCGCCGAGGCCCAGACGGCCGGGCGCGGCCGGCGTGCGAATCGCTGGCTGGCACCTCCCGGGCGCGACCTGATGCTGTCGCTGCTTCTGAGGCCGGAGGGACCGCAGGCCTGTTGGCCGCGGCTGACGACGCTGGCCGCTCTGGCCCTCTGCCGGGCCATCGAGGCGGTGCTGCCGCTGCGACCCCTCATCAAGTGGCCCAATGACCTGCATCTCGGCGGTCGCAAACTCGCCGGCCTGCTCGCCGAAACGGCGGTGGCTCCGGGTGGGGCGGTGCTGGTGTTGGGCATTGGCCTGAACGTCAACACCCGCGAGTTTCCCGCCGCCTTGGCGGACACGGCGACCTCGCTGACCCGTGAGCTTTCTGCACCCCGGCCGGTGGAGGTCGACCGCCATGAGTTGGCTGTGTCTCTGCTCACCGAATTGCACCGGCAGTTGCCGCGGCTCGACGAGGGTTTTGTCGAGGCCCTGCATGAGGTGCGGGCACGCAGCCTGCTGCTCGGCCGACAAGTTCGGGCCCGCCAGGGGCAAGGTGAGGTGGTCGGCCGCGCCGTCGATCTTGACGAGGAGGGTCGGCTGCGTCTCGAGCGCGCCGATGGTGAAACCGTGTTGCTCGACAGC
>JAUREI010000072.1 GCA_030827515.1 Prosthecobacter sp.
CCCTTGATTTCCATTTCCGCCGGCAGTCTCAGCCCGGAGGGCAGGCGCAGGTCAGAGGCCTGATATTCCTTAAAAAAGACCTCCTTTTCCCCGGCGACCCGGCGCAGGGAGACCGTTTTGGCCGAGACATCGACGACCAGGCTGAAGCTGACCGGCAGGACCGTGAGGTGATCCCCCGGGTGCAGCGTGGCGCTCATCAGGCCATTGAGACGAATGAGCAGGTCCATCGTCGTGTTTTGGCGCGTGGCGATGAGGGCGAGGGAATCGCCGGGTTGGACAATGTAGTCGCGCTTGCCCGGCACGGGTTCGCTCGAGAACAGTTCGTCCATGTTGATTTCGCCGATGATGCGCTTGGCCTCGGGCGTGGCGGCGGAGTCGGGGAATTGCTGGACGATGCGGAACAGTGCCTCGCGGGCCTCGGTGAAGCGACCTGCCTTGAGAAGGTCGGCGGCGGCATCGAAGCGCTTGAGGCCGGGGTCGATGCGCGGCAGTTCGGAGCGGCGGATGCGGGAGAGTTCCTCGCGCAGGCGCTCCTCGGGAGAGAGCACCTTCATGTAGATGTAATAGGCCAGCGCCATGCTCCCGAGCGTCAGGCCCAGGACGACAAGGTAGATGAGGATCTTGAACTGGGCCCTGGCCATGGCGATTCGTCGGGACTCAGCCCAAAAGGCCGCGACGCTTGAAGTCGAACAGGTTGATCTGCTGGGACTTTTCGATCATCTCGACGGTGAAGCGCAGCAGGCAGATTTCCCAGGCGTCATCAACCCCGGCGATGATGGCGCGCATCGGGTTTCCAGTCATGCGAATGTCCTCGAGCAGACGGCCGCAGACCTCCTCCATGGGGTCGTGGACGATCTCCTCGGTCATGTCATCCATGCGGAACCTGAAGCCGTACTTCAGCACGGCAAGCCGGTGGAGGTTTTCCTTCAGGAATTGACCGAAGGCGGCGCCTTGGGGGCCGAAGCCCTCAAAGTCGAAGTCGGCCGCCATCTGCGGGTCGGGCCGCAGGATCAGCGGTTTTTCGGCGGTGATCTGGCCCTGGCGGATGCGGGTGGTGTTCACCTGATCCATGAGCTCGGAGACGAGTTGAAACTCGAAGCGGGTACTGCCAAACGTGTCGATGCGCCGGTCCGGTTCGTGCAGGACCCGCGTCATTTCCAGGGCATACTGGATGTCATGCTCCGTGTGCATTCCAATCCAACCTAAAGCGGCCGGACGCGCAGGCGAGCGATTTCTCAGCACTCCCTTGCATTCCTGCGCCAACCGCGCTAGGTGCGGCCGTTTCCCACTTTTTGATGAAAGCAATTCTGGCACTTGAAGACGGACGGTATTTCGAAGGCGAGTCATTTGGCGCCGCTGGCACGCGCACCGGTGAAGCCTGTTTCAACACCTCGATGAGCGGCTACCAGGAGGTGCTGACCGACCCGTCCTACCGCGGCCAGATTGTCGCCATGACCTATCCGATGATCGGCAACTACGGGGTCAACGGTCTCGACCCGGAGAGCAGCCAGCCTCATGTCCGCGGTTTTGTCATCGAGGAACTCTGCGAAGTGCCCAGCAACTGGCGCAGCACGGCTTCGCTCGATGCCTACCTGAAGGAGTGGGACATTCCCGGCATTCAGGGGGTCGATACACGCGCCCTGACCAAGCACTTGCGCACTCTCGGTGCCATGCGCTCGGTGATCACCACGGAACTCAGTGTCGCCGAGGCGGTGCGTGCCGCCGCCGAGAGCGCGCCGATGAGCGGCAGTGACTTCGTCAAGGAAGTCACCACACCCGAGCCCTACACCTGGGATCCGGAGGATCTCGATAGCCGTGCCTGGGACATTCCCAGCCCGAGCCAGAACCGCGAGGGCGGCCCGGAGGGCGCCTTCCACCCGCTGCCCGAGGCCCGGCATCATGTCGTGGCCTATGACTTCGGCATCAAGCGCAACATCTTGCGCGGCCTGCGCCAAAGCGGCTTCCGTGTCACCGTCGTGCCCGCCACCACCAGCGCCGAGGCGGTGCTGGCCCGCAATCCGGACGGCATCTTCCTTTCCAACGGCCCCGGAGATCCCGCCGCACTCGGTCACATCCACGAGCAGATCCGCGCCATGATCGGCAAGAAGCCGATTTTTGGCATCTGTCTCGGCCACCAAGTGCTCGGTCACGCCTACGGCGGCCGCACCTTCAAGTTGAAGTTCGGTCACCGTGGCGGCAACCAGCCGGTCAAGGACCTGCGCTCCGGCAAGGTCGCCATCACCAGCCAGAACCACGGCTTTGCCATCGATCCCGCCAGCCTTCCTTCGAACGTGGAAGTCACCCACATCAACCTGAACGACGGCACGGTCGAGGGCATGCGCCATCGCGAGGCCCCGGTGATGAGTGTTCAATACCATCCCGAGGCGGCTCCCGGTCCGAACGATGCGAAGTACTTCTTCGCCGAATTCGCCCAGATGATCGAGAGCGGCGTCTGACCGGCGCCCGCGCCTTGACTCGCCCGCGCGTGTCGCCATCATGGCGGCATGGGAAAACTCCAGGACAAAGTCGCCGTCGTCACCGGGGCGGGCCGAGGCATCGGCCGCGCCATTGCTGAAGCCTTCGCCGCCGAGGGCGCGAAAGTCGCCGTGGTCAGCCGCACCGAGGCCAGTTCGCAGGCCGCGGCCGAGGCGATCAACGCCGCCCACCCGGGTGCGGCCAAGGCCTACGCCGTCGACGTGGCCGACGCCAATGCCACCGCTGAAGTGGGCAAGGCCGTGCTCGCCGACTTCGGTCAGGTCGACATTTTGGTCAACAACGCCGGAGTCACCAAGGACGGCCTGCTGCTGCGCATGAGCGAGGAGGACTGGGACTTCGTCGTCGACACCAACCTCAAGGGCGCCTTCAACATGGTCAAGGCGGTCCAGCGCAGCTTGCTCAAGCAAAAGGGTGCCCGCATCATCAACGTCGCCTCGGTCATCGGTCTCATCGGCAATGCCGGTCAGGCCAACTACGCCGCGAGCAAGGCCGGTTTGATCGGATTCACCAAGTCGCTGGCGCGTGAGTTCGCCGGTCGCGGCGTCACCGCCAACGTCATCGCCCCAGGGTTCATCAGCACGGACATGACCGGTGTGCTCGACGAGAAGATCAAGGCGGCGGTGCTCGAGAAGATCCCGCTTGGCGACTTCGGGCAGGCGGCCGACATCGCCGCCGCCGCACTCTTCCTCGCCAGCGCCGAGGCCCGCTACATCACTGGTCAGGTGCTCGCGGTCGACGGCGGCATGGTGATGTGAGGCGAATCACTCCACCAGCGTCAGGGTCAGCCGACGCAGGTCCATCACGGTTTTGCCCGGTATCTCCAGGGCCCGCAGCGTGAGCGGGCCGGTGCCGGCGGGCAGTTCCACCCGGCCGAGGTCGAGCGTGCGGAACTCCTTCATCTGGCTTTCGCCGTGCGGGCGCGGGAGGGTGTCCTGGTTCGTGTAGAGCGGCGGATCCCAGCCCGGATGGACCGTGCCGGTGAGCTGGCGGTCCTTGAAACTCAGCTCGATTTTCGACCCGGCATCCGCCGGCGGGCAGGTGTAGTCGATGCTGACTTCGTAGGTGCCGGCGGTGTGAACATCGACCTTCCAGACCAAGCTGTCATCCTTTTGGGTCCAGTTGACAAAGTAGGAGCAGTTGGGGGCGCCGCTGCTGCGCTGGACGCCACCCCTGGGTTCGCCGTCGCGCGCCGGCAGCATCGTGATGGGGAATTCGCGGTAGCCGACCGGGAAGGGGCGGGGATCCACTGCATTGCCGCCGCCCTTGCCCTTGGTCTTGGCCGGGGCTTCGGCGCTGCCGAACATTTCCACCCTCCAGGCCTTCACCGCCGCCTGCAGGCGCGCCGCCAACTCGGCTTCGCGCGCGTTCACCGGCACGGTCTGACCGGGGTCGGCAATCATGTCATAGAGCTTGCCGGTGTTGTCGAGCCGATGGGTCTGGCTGCGCACGCTGACGTTCTGGTTCCAGCAGTTGAAGATCAGTCGCTCCGGCCATTCGGTGGTTTCACCGCGCAGCAGCGGGCTGAGGTCGCGGCCGTCGAGCGGCTTGTCGCCGACCCGTGTCACGCCGGCCAGGGCGGTCAGGGTCGGCAGCAGGTCGATGGCGCCGCTGATCTGCTTCACGGTGCGGCCGGCCGGCAGACCGGCCGGCCAGCGAAGGTAGCAAACCGAGCGCACGCCGCCTTCGTCAGTTTGGCCCTTTTTGCCTTTCATGCCGCCGGTCCAGCGGTTGCTGTTTGGGCCGTTGTCGGAGAAGTAAACGACGATCGTGTTCTCCTCGAGACCCAGTTTGCGAAGGCGGTTGAGCACGCGCCCGACGTTGCGGTCCTGGTTTTCCAGCATGGCATAGGCACAGTTGGTTTCATCGGCCACCTCCAGGTCCGCCTGGGTGGCATGCTGGGTGACAGGCTTGCCCTTGAAGCGCGCCCAGTCGTCCGCCGGCGCCGCCCAGGGGGAGTGCGGGGTGGTGAATGGAACGTAGCAGAAGAACGGCTTGCCCTTGTTGCGGTCGATGAAGCTGAGCGCGCGGTCGGTGCAGACATCCACGATGTAGCCCTTGGTGCGCACCATGCGACCGTTGTCCTCGAGTGGGGCGTCGAAGTATTCACCCCAATGGCCTGAGGTGTGGCCGAAGTATTCGTCAAAGCCACGCGCCTTCGGGTGATAGGGCCACTGGCTGCCATTGTGCCATTTGCCAAACGCGCCGGTGGCGTAACCGGAGGCCTTGAGGGCGTCGGCCAGGGTCTTTTCGGAGGGATCGAGCCGTTCCTGACCGGTGGACACGCCCTTGACGCCGCCGCGCGGGTGGTAGCGGCCGGTGAGGAATTCGGCGCGGGTTGGCGCGCAGACCGGGCAGACGTAGAAGCGGTCGAGGCTGACGCCGCCGCTGGCGAGCGAGTCGATGTTCGGCGTGCGCAACTGGGTGTTGCCGGAGGCGCCGTAATCGCCCCAGCCGGCGTCATCGGCGAGGAAGATGACGACGTTTGGCGGTGCCGCGGCCAGCGAGACGGCGGCAAGGGCGAGGCAGAGCAGGGAACGGAAAAGCATGGTGCGGTGGGGTTCAGTTGGCGGCGGTATTGATGCCGGGGATCGGCACGGGGAAAACGGCGTTGTCCTTCACCTCGCGGCGCAGGAGTTCCTCGGCCTGGCGAATGAGTTCGGGGTGCTGGGCGGAGAGGTCGGTGGTTTCACCGCGGTCCTTGTCGAGGTCATACACCTCCCAGGGGCCCGGAGTTTTGGTCTTGAGGTTCTGGCGCACCAGTTTCATTTGGCCGAGGCGGACGGCGACCTGGCCACCGTACTCGGGGAAGACCCAGAGCATCGGCTTGCGGCGCTGCATGCGGTCCTCGCCACGGGTCAACACCGGCCAGAGGCTTTCGCCGTCGAGCCCGTCCGGTGTCGGCAGGCCAACCGCCTCGCAAAGGGTCGGAAACCAGTCTGCGAAATAGCCGGGCGTGTGGTTGACCTTGCCGGCCGGGATCTTGCCGGGCAGGCGGACGATGGTGGGCACGCGCAGGCCGCCTTCATAGACGCTGCCCTTCCAGCCGCGCAGGTCGCGCACGCTGTCGAAGAACTTGCCGTCGGCGCCGCCGACATGGAAGGCCGAGGGCGGCCGCGGATGGGTGGCGCCGTTGTCGGAACTGAAGACAACCAGGGTGCGCTCGCCCAGGCCATGCTGCTGCAGGCGCGCCATGACGCGTCCGACGTAGCCGTCGAGGTCGCTGATCATCGCCGCATAGCCGGCATGCGGGCGCGGATGCGGGATGTAGCCGGCGTCACCACGATACGGCTTGTCATCCCAGGCCTCGGGGAATTTTTCAACGGACGCCTTCGGCGGGTGCATGGAGACATGCGGTTCGATGAAGGGGAGATACAGGAAGAAGGGCTCGTCCTTGTGGCGGTCGATGAACTGTTCCGCCTCGGCCATCATCAGGGTCGGGGCGTAGTTTTCGCCAAACCAGTCCTCCATGCGCACCACGCCCTCCGGTTGCTTGGCATGCCCGGGTACCGGCTTGGTGTTGATCATGATCTGCTTGTCGTTGCGCCAGAGGTAGGGCGGATAAAAGCTGTGCGCCACGCCCTGGCAGTTGTAGCCGTAGAAGTATTCAATGCCCTTGCGGTTGGGATCGCCGCTGCTGCCAACCGGGCCCAGGCCCCACTTGCCCATGGCGCCGGTGCGATAACCGGCCTTCTGGAAGGCCATGGCCAGGGTGAAAGCCTCCTCGGAGAGCGGATGCTGGCCCTCGAAGTATTTGCTCGGATCAACCCGTTCCATGGCGCGGTTGCCGCGCACTTCGGCATGACCGAGATGCTTGCCGGTCATCAGCACGCAGCGCGAGGGGGCGCACACAGGCGCGCCGGAGTAGTGCTGGGTGAAGCGCATGCCCTGGGCCGCCAGGGCGTCGAGGTTGGGGGTCGGGATCTTTTTCTGCCCGTACACGCCGATTTCGCCCCAGCCGAGGTCGTCGGCGAGAATGAAGACAACGTTGAGCTTGTCGGCGGCGATGGCACCGGTGAAGCCCAGCAGGAGGGCGGCAAGGGAGGCAAGTTTCATGGCAGCACATGACAACGTTGCTCCCGGGTCCGGATTGTCACGGCTTTTGCCGGCGTCTGCCAAAGGCCAGCCAGAGGCCGAGTCCGAGCAGCGCAAGGTCGCGGACGAGGAGCTCTGTGTAGGCCGAGGTGCCGCTGCTGCCAAAACAGCCGCAACGAATGTCGAGACCGCGTGCCCAGGCAGAGAGGATGGCGGCGAGGAAGACGAGCAGGCAGGCATTGAGCAGCAGCAGGCCGCCGGAGCGCAACAGCCCGGTCATCACCGCCAGTCCGGCGCTGATTTCCAGCCAGGGCAGGCTCATGGCCAGCCATGCCGCCCACGGGTCGGCCAGCAGTTCGAAGCTGCGGATGTCGATGACGAAGGCGGCCGGATCCCAGGCCTTGACGGCGCCGGCGTAGACGAAGACGCCGCCGAAGAGCAGGAACAGAAGCCGACGCATAAGGGACATGGAGATCAGTCGGCGGGTTGATCGACCGGCCCAGCGGTTTCACGCTCCTGGGGCAACAACAGGGCAATCGCGGCGGCGGGGACGAAGAGCCAGCCTGCCAGGTAGAGCGCGCGATGGTAGTCGCCGACGGGCGCGTAGAGCTTGAAAACCACCGTGCCGCCGGCGGCGACAATGCGGCCGATGTTGTAGCAGAATCCGGCGCCGGTCGTGCGCAGCAGGGTGGGGAACAGCGGTGGCAGGCACATGGTGAACAGGCCAAAGACCCCCTGGCAGAGGCCGATCACCGCATACCAGCCGAGCATCTCGCCGTGCGACCAGGCGGCGGCGTCATGGAAGGCGGTCAGCATGGCCGCGGCGTAGCCGAGCAGCATCAGCACGATGGCGATGCGGTAGCCCCAAAGCTTCGCGAAGAAGCCGGCGAGGTAGTTGCCAAGGATCGAACCGCACATGATCCAGACCAGGGCCTCGACCACCGCGCGGGTCTGGTCCGGTCCGGGCAGCGATTTCACCTCGGGCAGCGCCCGGATGAGACTCTGCTGCCAGAACATGAAGGCCCAGTGGGCGGTCAGGGAGACCGCGCAGATGATCAGCACTCGCCAGGTCGTGCTGGCCACGGCGGGGCCGAACAATTCGCGAATGCGCGGCGGTTTTCGGTCCTTGGCGGCATGAGTCCATTCCTCGGTCTCCGGCACCGCCTTGCGGATCCACAGGGTTAGCAGTGCCGGCAGGATGCCGACAAGGAAGACGGCGCGGTGACTTGTGGCCTCGGCCATCCATCCCTCGGTGACGATCCAGGCAAAAATGGCACCCGCCGCGCAGGCAAGCAGAACGCCGAGGTTGACCGCCGTCTGCAGGGTGGCGGCGATCCAAGGGCGCCATTGTTTCGGCCAGGTTTCGGACAGCAGGGAGGCGCCGACGGCCCACTCGCCGCCGATACCCAGGGCGGACAGGAAACGGCAGACAAGCAACTGCGTCCAGTCCGTGCAGAAGGCCGACAGGCCCGTGAAGCCGGCGTAGCAGAGGATGGTCAGCACAAGAGTGCGGCTGCGGCCGAAGACGTCGCCCAGTCGGCCGAAGAAACCGCCGCCCAGCGCCCAGCCGATCAGGAAGGCCGCCTGAATGATCGAGGCCTTGGTGTCGACGTCCTTGGGTTCCGCGGCAATCCCGTCCTGCATCAGCAGCGCCGCCACGAAGGGCGTGGCGACGAGGGTGTAGATGTGCATGTCGAGCCCGTCGAACAACCAGCCCAGCCAGGCGGCCAGGCCCGAGCGTTTCTGGTGGGACGAGAGGTCGCGCAGGCGCGTGATGGGTTGCGGGTTCGAACTCATGGCCATCGAGTCTTTGCCAGTCGGCCGCCGAAGGCAAGACAGGTTTTTCCCGGGCTTCAACTTGCCCTTGGCAAGACGCGTCGCGGAGGTAGATTGTGATTCGCACCAGGAGAGGTGGTCGAGTGGTTTATGGCTCCGGTCTTGAAAACCGGCGTGGCCGAAAGGTCACCGTGGGTTCGAATCCCACCCTCTCCGCGGCCGCGAAGCGACAGGGAGGGGCATCGAACCAAACATCGCGCAGCCAAACCAGGATGGCCTGAGTTCGCGAAAAAACTCAACAACCGGGCCTCGGCGGGCGTTTGTGAGGGCATGGTTCTGCGTTTTGCCTTTCCGTTTCTGCTCTTCTTTCCCGCCCTGCTGTCGGCGCTGGAGTCGAAGGTGGCGTTTCGGGAGGCCCCCCACCGCTACCTGCAGCATGAGCCGAAGGATCGCTTCGCGGCGCTGCGCCAGCAGATCGAAGCGGGGCGTGCTGAACTGAATCTGGAAGACGACAAGGCCTTCCTGGCCTCGATCCTGAAGGCGCTCGACGTCCCGGAATCCTCGCAGTTGCTGGTGTTCTCGGCCAGTTCGCTGCAGAGCGAGATCATCAATCCGCGCAACCCGCGGGCGCTTTACTTCAACGAGGACACCTACGTCGGCTGGGTGCCGGGCGGCAAGGTCGAGATCATTTCGATGGATCCCGAGATGGGCGGGATCTTCTACATTTTTGAGCGGCTGCGCGCCGGGGGTGGAGTGCCGCCCATCACGCGCTCCGAGAAGTGCTTCAACTGTCATGCCGGCCTGGCCACGCGCCGGGTGCCGGGCCTGATCGCTGAATCCCTCCTGCCGATGGCCAGCGGAGCTAGCTTGGAGACCTACCGCCGCGACGAACAGGGGCATCAGATTCCCCTCGAGGTCCGCTTTGGCGGCTGGCACCTGACAGGGGAGCACAACCTCAAGAACCATCACGCCAACCTCATGGGCACCAACGTTCCGGGGCGGGGGATTGAGAAGCAGAAGGTTGAGCCGGGCCAGATGTCGGACCTGGGACTGCATCTGCGTCCGACCAGTGACATCCTGCCGCATCTGGTGCACGAGCATCAGATGGGCTTTGAAAACCGGGTCTTCCATGCCGCCTATCTGCTGCGCCAGTGGCTGGCGGAGGGTCGTGGCAACCTGCCAATGCGGTTGAAGGAGGAATTTGAGGAACTGACCGAGGAACTGGCGCGCTACATTCTCTTCGTTGATGAGGCGAAGTTGCCCGGGCAGGGCATTGAGGGCGATGCCGACTTTGTGCGCGACTTCCAGCGCAATCGGCGTCCGGCGGCGGGTGGACTGGCCCTCAAGGATTTTGACCTGAAGACACGGATTTTCAAGCATCGCTGTAGCTACATGCTGTACACCGACTCCTGGCAGAAGCTGCCGGTCGTGTTCCGGGAGCGGGTCTATTTCAAGATGGCCGAGGGACTGCGCGAGCAGAACCCAAACCCGGCCTACCGGCACCTGGAACCGGAGGAAAAGCTGGCGATTCGGGCCATTCTCAAGGAGACCCTGCCGGGGCTGCCACCCTGGTGGCGCTGATTTTTCCAACGAAGTCCGGGTTTGGGGCGTTTTATGTGTTGTCGCACGGCAGTGGGAATATTTCCCACGGCCCGAGCGTCTTATTCTCGTCCCGGCTGGTTCACCCCCGGCCAGGCGTCCCACAGCAACCCACCCATCCAAACCAAAACATGAAAAAACTGATCGCGCTCGCCCTCTCCATGTTCGCTGCCTCGGCCATGGCTGCGGAATTCCCGGACATCAGCATCGCTGACCTGAAGGAAGCCATCGCCCAGAAGAAGGTCGTCGTCATCGACGTCAATGGCTCCAACTCCTACGCCAAGGGCCACATCCCGGGCGCCGTCGACTTCGCCTCCGCCGGCGACCTGTCCTCGGCCCTGCCCTCCGATAAGGACGCCCTCGTGGTCGCCTACTGCGGCGGCCCCTCCTGCAGCGCCTACAAGAAGGCGGCCCAGAAGGCTGCCGACCTGGGCTACACCAACGTCAAGCATCTCTCGGCCGGCATCAGCGGCTGGAAGAAGCAGGGCGAACAGCTCGAGGCCAAGTAAGACCTCCGCCTGATTCACGCCGGGATGCAGGATTCGTCCTCGTCCCGGCGTTTTTCATTCCAATACCCCCAACCCATGAAAAAGTTCACCGCTCTTGTTGCCCTAGCCATCGCCACTCTGCTTGCTGCCGACGACAGCAAATTCGTCACCTATGAAGGCAAGATCACCGGCGTCGTCTGCGCCTCCTGCAAGGCCCATATCACGACCGCCCTCGCTCAGAAATTGCCGGATGTCGTCAGTGTCGACGTCAAGGCCGGAGAAACAGCCGAGGCCCAGAAATTGATCATCGTCACGCACAAGGACGGCCTGACCAAGGAAGCCGCCACCGAGGCGCTTGGCACTTACGCCAAGAATTATCAGATCCTCAGCCTCGCCAAGCAGTAAGGCGGGGTGGGCAGGGGCCGGTTCCGGCTTTTGCCTCAGAGTTTTTCCGGCTGCTGGAGCAGTTGCGCGACGCGCGCCAGCAGTCGGCCGGCACCGCCGCCATCCAGGATGCGGTGGTCGAAGCTCAGCGTCAGTTCGGCTTCGGTGACCGGAATGAACTGGTTCACCTCCTCGCTCCAGCGCGGCACCTTACTGCCGGCGCCCAAGCCCAGAACAAGGTTCTGTTCCGGCAGGGGAATGGGCGTGGCCCAAACGATGCCAAAGGTGCCAAAGTTGGTCACCGTGGCGATCCCGGGACGGCTGGCGTCATTGGGCAGGCGTCGTGCGCGCGCCTGTTCGACCAGCTTGTTGTAGGTTGGTACCAATTTGGCAAGCGGAGTCTTGTCGACCTCGCGTAGCACGGGCACCAGCACGCCGTCCTCGACTTCAACGGCAAACCCGATGTCGATGGCGCGCGGATGGATGATGCGGCTGCCGATCAGTCGGCCGGCGACGGCGGTGTTTTCCGCGAGGGCCAGAGCCAGGGCGCGCAGGGCATACAGGGCGGGGCCGGGCTTGGGGTCGGCCTTGCGGCGGTGGGCGAGCACGGCATCGAGCAGAACCGGGCTGCCAACGGTGGCGAGCGGACGGCTCCAGCTGCGGCGCATGGAGTCGGCCACGGCGATGCGCATGGGCGAGGCAGGGGTCAGGCGGTGCTGTTCGAGCGCGCGCAGAAAGGTTTCGAAATCCTCGACGGTAACACGGCCGCCGGCGCCGGTGCCGGCGATGCCGGCCAGGTCGGAGGCGTTGAGACCTAGCTCGTTCATGCGCGCCCGCATGCGCGGCGAAATGTAGCTGGCGCCGGTGGCTCCAGCCGGAACGGGAAGACCACCGACCACGGGTTCAACGCGCGGCTGGTAATCGCTGATGTTGTCCTCCTCGCTGAAGTGGAAATGCACGGACTCGCCCGGGGCTGTGCCGGCATTCGGGCGTTGGGTGCTGTCAGGCGCCGTGGCGGACGGCGTGTCCTGGAAGCCGAGCGACTCGGCATCCTCGGGGCTGACTTCAAACACGGCGAGGTTGGAGCCGACCGCATAGCTTTGCTGCACTTGGGCGCCGATCTGCGTGATGCGGCCGTCGCAGGGGGAGGTGACGGCCATGGTGGCCTTGTTGGTCTCTACTTCAAAGAGTTCTGTGCCGGCGGTGACTTCCTGATACGGATCGACCAGAATGCGGATGACGGTTGCCTCGGCGATGGACTCGCCCAACTGCGGCATCAGGATGGGAATGGCGGGCATGGAAGTGTGGAGAATTGACGGAAGGCGGGCGGCGAGTCAAGCCAAGGACGGCGGCTCGTGGTTTTTGTCGGCCTGCTTTGCATCTTGCGGCCGGGCTGGTTCGCGCCACGGTGAATCATGTCCCGCCGCCGCCTCCATCCCCCCTGGATCCCCGGATTCAGGGCCCTGGTCGCTTTTCTGCTCCTGCTCGCGAGCGTGTTTGGCTTTTATTACGGGCTGGCGCGGATGACCCAGTTTCGTCGGGCGGAGGATCCTGCCGCCAAATCGAAGTGACAGACTTTGCTTGCCAGTCCGGGCCCGCCCGCCAAGCTGGGCGTCCTATGCTGCACAATGTTTATTTCTGGCTGAAGGCCGACCTTAGCGCCGATCAGATCCGCCTTTTCGAGGAGGAATTGTCCGCCCTGACCCGCATCACCTACCTTGAGTCCGGGTTCTGTGGCAGGCCGGCGCCAACGGAGCCACGATCCGTGACCGACCACAGCTTCAGCTACTCGCTCAGCCTGAAGTTCAAGACGATGGCCGACCACGATTTCTACCAGAATGGCTGTCCGGATCACCAGCGCTTTGTCGACACCTGCAAGGTCTTCTTCGACCGTGTTGTGGTGTATGATTCGGCCTCACTCGCCTGAGCAGCGGACGACAGGACCGGGGTTGAGGGTTGGTTGGGGCTTCGAGCGACTCAGACCTGCTCCCGGCGCCGCTTGCCAGCTCGCAAAGGCCGCGTAGAGTGGGAATTCACATGGATCCCCTGATTCAACTCCTGCATCTCAACTCGAACCGCTCCCCCAGCGAGCTGGCCCAGATTCTGGGCCTCACCGAAGACGAAGTCATCCGGCGCACGCGGGCGGCGGAGGCCGATGGCACGATCCTGGGTTACAATGCCGTGGTCGACCGGCAGAAGGCCGGTCACCGTGGCGTCACGGCGCTCATCGAGGTGCGCATCACCCCCGAGCGTGAGGGCGGTTTTGACCGCCTGGCTCGCCGCATCGCCAAGTTTGACCAGGTGCGCGAGTGTTTCCTCATGAGCGGCGGCTACGACCTCGCGGTCATCGTCGACGGCGAGAACCTGCTCGATGTCGCCAACTTTGTCGCCGAGAAGCTCAGCACTCTTGGCGGCGTCCTCTCCACCGCCACCCACTTCCAGCTCAAGGCCTACAAGCAGTCCGGCTTCCTTGTCCACTCCAGCGACGACGAGGAACGCCTGCCGGTCAGTCCGTGATTTGACACCCACATGGACTACGACAGCAAACTCTGCACTCAGGTCCGCGATCTCCCACGCTCCGGCATCCGCGATTTCTTCGAACTGGTCATCGGCCGTTCGGATGTGATTTCGCTCGGCGTCGGCGAACCGGACAAACCGACGCCCTGGCCGATCCGAGAGGCGGCGATCCGCTCGCTTGAGAAGGGGCACACGAGCTACACTTCCAACCTCGGCCTGGAATCCCTGCGCATCGCCATCAGCGAGTACGTCGAGAACCAGTTCCGGGTCCGTTACGACCCGAAGACGGAGATCCTGGTCACGGTCGGTGTTTCCGAGGCGCTTGACCTTGCCTTCCGGGCCCTGCTCAATCCGGGCGACGAGGTCATCTACCACGAGCCCTGCTACGTCTCATACAGCCCGGGCATCAAGATGGCTTACGGCGTGCCGGTGGTCGTCGAGACGCGCGAGGAAAATCAGTTCGCGCTGATGGCCGAGGATGTGGAGAGGGCGATCACGCCGCACACCAAGGTGCTGGCGATGAACTTCCCCACGAATCCGACCGGCGGCATCATGCCTCACGAGGAACTGGCCAAGATCGCCGCCCTCGCGGTCAAGCACGACCTCATTGTCATCACCGACGAGATTTACTGCGAATTGCTCTACGACCAGCGGCGGCATCGCAGCATCGTGGAGTATCCCGGCATGCGCGAGCGCACCATCCTGCTGCACGGCTTCAGCAAGGCTTTCGCCATGACCGGCTGGCGCCTCGGCTACGCCTGCGCGCCTTCGGCCCTGCGCGAGGCCATGATGAAAATCCACCAGTATTGCATGCTGTGCGCGCCGATCATGAGTCAGACCGCGGGTCTGGAGGCGCTGAAGATGGGGGCATCCGCCTACGAGGAGATGCGCCAGAGCTACGAGCAGCGCCGCAACCTGATTGTTGCCCGCCTCAACGCCATGGGTCTGCCCTGTTTCAATCCAGGCGGCGCCTTCTACGTGTTCCCGGACGTCCGACCGACTGGCCTGACCAGCAAGGAATTCGCCATTGGCCTGCTTGAGAAGAAGAGCGTTGCCGTCGTGCCCGGCAACGCCTTTGGCACCGCCGGCGAGGGTTTCGTGCGCTGCTGCTATGCAACCGCGCCCGATCTCATCGTCAAGGCGATGGACCTGATGGAAGAGTTCGTGCAGGGGCGCTGAGGGGACTCTCCCCGGGCGCCCACTGCGTTCACTTCACTTTGCCTTTTTCCTGGACGGTGCCTTCCATTGCGGCTGCCATTCGGCCAGCTCCGTGCGCGCGGTCTTCAGGTACTCGCCGATTTTGGCGGCAATCTCCGGGTGGGCGGGGGCGACGTCGTTGAGTTCGGCGACGTCGTTCCGCTGGTCATACAGTTGCACCGGGGTGTCCGGTCCGCCGGTGCGGATGCCCTTCCAGCGGCCCTGATAGAGCGCCGCCTGCCTGAATCCACCCTCGTGGAACTCCCAGTAGAGGAACTCGTGCTTTTTCTGATCCTGCGGGCGACCGGTGAGCAGGGGGACGAGGCTGAGGCCGTCGGTCCGTTCGGGCGGTGGGGCGCCGGCAAGTTCGGCGGCGGTGGGCAGGAAGTCCGGGAAGTAGCCGGGGTGATCGGTCACGCCAGGCTTCACCTGGCCGGGCCACCAGGCGATGAAGGGCACACGGATGCCGCCATCGGTCAGGCTGCGCTTGATGCCGGTGTAGGGTCCGGCGGGATTGAATCGGGTGAGGTCATGCTTGCTCTCGTTGTGGGGGCCGTTGTCGCTCGTGAAGATGACCAGGGTGTTGTTGGCGATGCCGAGCTTGTGCAAATGCTCCATCATGCGGCCGACGTAGCCGTCGAGGCGCGAGATCATGGCCGCCTGACCCTTGTCCGGATTCGGCCAGTCCTTGCCGGCGTAGGGGCCGTAGTCCGGGACGTGGGCGCCGTCGCCGAGCAGGCGTGCGCGCTCGTTGTTGGCATGCGGGATGACCAGGCTCCAATACAGGAAGAAGGGGCGTTCGCGGTTTTCCTCGACAAACTTCAGGCTCTCCTCGGCAAAGAGGTCGTCGGCAAAGTGGATGGCATCCGTCGCATAGCCGGCTCCGTCCTCGCCGACCGGGACAATGACATTGGAGAGCGGTTCCTTGGTCTCATTCCGCCAGAGGTAATCGGGGAAGTGGTTGTGGGCGTGGTGCTGGCTGAGGTAGCCGTAGAAGCTGTCGAAGCCCTGCTTGCGCGGCAGGCCGCTTTCGGCGGCGCCGACATTGCCGAGACCCCACTTGCCAATGAGGGCGGTGCGGTAGCCAGCCTTCTGAAGCAGGCCGGGGACGGTGATGTCGCCCTCCTTGAGCGCCTGCGCGGCCGGATTGGTTTGCCCGGCATTGCCACGCACGCGGGTGTGACCGTGGTGCAGGCCGGTCATCAGCACGCTGCGCGAGGGCGCGCATACGGTGGCACCGGCGTAGTAATGGGTGAAGCGCAGGCCTTCGGCCGCCATGCGGTCGAGGTTTGGCGTGGTGATGACCTTCTGTCCGTAGCAACCCAGATCACCCCAGCCGAGGTCATCGGCCATGATCCAGATCAGGTTGGGGCGCGTCTCCAGCGCGGCGGCGGGCAGGGCAAGCAGGGTGGCTAGCAGAAGAGCGAAACGTCGGAGCATGAGGGGGAAACGGTTGGGGGAATGGGGTCTTGCCCGCGATCAATGAAACTGCGGCGCTCCCGGCACCACCGAGGCACGCTGGGCTTCGGCAAGTGCGCGCAGACGCTCGGCGACCTGCGGGTGGCTGCCCGCCAGGTCGCGCTTTTCCGAGGGATCGCGACCCAGATGGAAGAGCAGGGGTGTTTCATGCAGGTCGGGCTTGGGCTGGCCGTAGCCGGTCTGCGTCTTGAAGTGGGCTTTCCATTCGCCAAGCCGGCAGGCATAGATTTGATCGCCTCGGTAGTAAAAGAAGGGACGTTCAGGCAGTTGGGCCCGTTCAAAGAGCAGCGGGGTGAGATCACGGCCGTCGAGAGTCAGATCGGCCGGTGGCTTCACGCCGGCGAGGCCAAGCGCGGTCGGGAACAGGTCGAGGGCACTCGCCGGCTGGGAAGTGACGCCGGGGGTGATGCGGCCGGGCATCCAGGCGATGCCGGGAACACGCATGCCTCCTTCCCAGGTGCTGCCCTTGCCGTCCCTGAGTGGCCCGGCGCTGCCACCCTGGTTGCCCATGATCAGCCAGGGACCGTTGTCGCTGCTGAACAAGACGAGGGTGTTTTCGGCCAGTCCCGCGTTGCGCAGGGCCTCGAGGATCTGACCGGTGCTCCAGTCGAGTTCCTCGACGGCATCCCCGTAGATGCCGGCGCGGCTGGTGCCCTGGAAGGCGGGCGAGGCGAACATCGGCACGTGCGGGAAGGTGTGGGCCAGGTAGAGGAAGAAGGGCTTGTCCTTCCGGGTGGTGATGAATTTCACCGCTTCCTCTGTGTAGCGCCGGGTCAGGGTGGTCTGGACGGCGGGTTGTTCGACGACCTTGCCATCACGCAGCAGCGGCACGTTCCAACCATCGGCCGGCGGATTGGGCGAGCCCGAGGAACCCTTGGGCAGTCCGGGCCGGGCGTCCATGTCATTCGAGTAGGGCAGGCCGAAGCTGTGCTCAAAGCCGTGGTCAAGCGGACGGCCTCCCTCATGGATGCCGAGGTGCCATTTGCCGATGTGCGCGGTGGCGTAACCCTGCTGCCGGAGCGCCCGCGCCACGGTCAGTTCGGTTTGCGGCAGTCCTCCCTTGGAATCACCGAACAGGACCCGGCGCGGCGCCTCCGTGGTGGCGCACATGCCGCTGCGCAGCGGGTAGCGACCAGTGAGCAGGGCGGCCCGGCTCGGGGTGCAAACTTCGGCGGCGGAATAGAAGTCGGTGAAACGAAGCCCCTCCGCCGCCATGCGGTCGAGGTTGGGCGTGCGGATGACCGGCGATCCCTGGCAACCGAGATCGCCCCAGCCGAGGTCATCGGCGAACAGGATGACAAGATTGGCGGGTTTGGCGGCCAGCAGGGCGGGGACCATGGTGCAGAGGAGCAGCAACCGTTTCATGCGGTCATTGTGAAGGGGCGTGCAGGCGAGTCAAAGCGGAATGCCCGCTGGTCTTTTCCGCCCCGTGGATTGCACTATGCGCCCCGAATTTGACGCGGGTTGCCGCCGGGGCTTATCCTGACCGCATGGAATCCCAGCCCCTGCGCACCTCGGTCATTGGCAGCTACCCGTTTCCCGGTTGGCTGGAGTTCGCCGCCGGCCGGCTCGACGCCTTTGGCCGGGACGACCTTGCCGAACTGCAGGACGATGCCGCCACGGTGGCGATCCAGGACCAGTTAACGGCCGGGCTGGACGTCATCACCGACGGCGAGCAGACGCGACTCGACTTCAACCTGTCGTTCTATGGTTTTCTCGCGGGCATTTCCATGGAGCAGGAAAGTCTGCGCCGGTTTGGACCACCGGCGCATGACCAGCGTGGGCGGCATGAGATCACCGGTGAACTCGCGGCGCCGCGCGGTCTTGGGGCCGTGGTGGAGTTTGAGCGCCTTCGCCGGCTGGCCGGCAACTGTGGCCGACGCCTCAAGGTCAGTGTGCCCGGCCCCTTCACCCTGAGCGGTCGTTTGGTGCCAAATCGTCAGTATCCCGATCGTCACGCGATCGCCGAGGCCCTGCTGCCCATCGTCCGCGCGGAGATCGAGGCGCTGGTTGCCGCCGGGGCGGAGGAGATCTGCGTCGATGAACCGAGCATGAGCTGCTACGGACACCGCGAGGACACGCGGCGGCTGGTTGACCTGTTCAATCGCACGGTTGAACCCGGTCGGGGACAAACCAGGCTCTGCACCCATCTCTGCTTTGGCAACTACAAGGGCCGGGCGGTGGGACTGCGCCGGTATGCCCCGCTGTTTCCGGCCTTTCTTGATCTGCATTGTGATGAGATGCACGTCGAGATGGCGAGCCGCGAGTATGCCGAGCTTGAGGTGATTGCCGCGATCGCTGCGAGGATGGACGTCGCCGTGGGAATCATCGACGTGAAGAGTTATCACATCGAAACCCCGGAGCAGGTGGCGGAGGCGGTGCGCGCCTGCCTGCGGCATGCGCCGGCGGATCGGCTGGTCTTTGCGCCCGACTGCGGACTCAGCCAAACCGCCCGCTGGGCGGCCCGGCGCAAGCTGGCGGCGATGGTGGAGGGCGTGGGC
>JAUREI010000069.1 GCA_030827515.1 Prosthecobacter sp.
CGCGGGTGGCGAGCGCCTGCTCGACCTCGAAGGGGTGACCGGTGGCACTGGCGTGATCGAGGGTGGTGACCGAAACGCGGAAGTGGCCGAGCGGGCAGGCGAAGTGCTTTTCAAACAGCAGCTTCAGGGCGAAGCCGTTGCTCAGGTTCACCGGTTGTTCAAAATGGAAGACGGCGGCGTGATGCTGGCCAAATCCGCCGAGCACCTGCCAGCCGCTCGACATCTCCCCGTCGATGGCGGCGGAGGCGTTGTTGGTTTTTTTGGCAGCCTGTTTTTTCTTTTTGGCGGGTGCCGCATCGCTGATGCGATCCTCCTCGGCGTCGTTGGTGGCCTCGGCACGGGCGATTTTCACCGGCTGGCCGTTTTGACTGGCCTGCAGTTCGCTGAGGAAAAAGCCGCCAAGGGGGCCTTCATAGTTGGTCAGCCCGGGGCCATCGTTGGGGAGGCTGGGATGGCTGGCGACCTCCAACTTGACGGCGGTGACTCCACGAATGGGCGCCTGAAAGTTCAGGTCATAGACATCGCTCTTGGAAATGTCGCCACTGCCCAGAATGAAGCCGTCGGCCTGCGCTTCCAGGTGAGGCATCGTGGTCTTCATCGTGGCAGGGCGCAGGATCTGCCAGGTCGAGGCGGTTTTGGCCTCGGCCTCGATCCATTCGCCGAAGCGCTTTTCCAGCGCGGCCTCGCCACCGGGAAACTTGCCGGGCAGTTGCGCTTCCAGGCTGGCGATCCGTTGCGCGTGCGCCTTCTGCTGCTGCTCAATGTCCGGGGTTGGGATGGCGTAGGTGGGTTCGTCGGCGTTGTTGAGCAGTGCCATCAGGCTGTAGAAATCCGTGTGCAGGATGGGGTCATACTTGTGCGTGTGACATTGCGCACAATTCAGCGTCAGGCCCATCCAGGTGGTGCCGGTAACGCCGACACGGTCGACCATGGCATAGAAGCGATACTCGTTGGGGTCGATGCCACCCTCCTCGTTGAGCATGGTGTTGCGGTGAAACCCGGTGGCGATGAGGTCGTCCGCTGTTGCCTTCGGCAGCATGTCGCCGGCGAGTTGCTTGATGCTGAACCGGTCAAAGGGCATGTCCTCGTTGAGCGCCTTCACCACCCAGTCGCGATAGGGCCAGATCGACCGCGGTCGGTCCTTCTCGTAGCCGTTGGTGTCGGCGTAGCGCGCGAGGTCGAGCCAGCGCCGGGCCCAGCGTTCGCCGTAGTGTTTGGAGGCCAGCAACCGGTCGACGAGTCGTTCGTAGGCGTCGGGAGACTGGTCCTGGACAAAGGCGTCCGCTTCCTGCGGTGTCGGTGGCAGGCCGATGAGATCCAGATAAACCCGTCGCACGAGCGTGTGGGAATCCGCCCGTGGTGAGGGTTGCAACCCCTCCACGGCGAGTCGTGCCCGGATGAAGGCATCCACGGGATGCACGGCGTCCTTGGGAGGAGCGGCTTGTTTGGGCGGACTGTAAGCCCAATGCGCCTCATACCTGGCACCCTCGGCGATCCATTGCCGGAGGACGCTTTTCTCCTTCTCCGACAGGAACTTCTTGGTGTGCGGCGGGGGCATCAGCTCGTCCTCGTCGGTCGACAGGATGCGGCGCACCACCTCGCTGGCCTCGGGTTTGCCAGGCACGATGGCCATTTCGCCGGACTTGCCGGCACCATGGGCGGATTCGCTCAGGTCAAGGCGCAGGTTGCCCTTGCGGCCATGCTCGTCCATGCCGTGGCAGCTGAAGCACTGCTGGGCAAGGACGGGACGGACATCGCGATTGAAGTCCACCGCCTGCGCCGTGACGGCCAGAAGGAGGAAGGTGGGAAGGCGGAACTTCATGGGGCGATTCAGGCAAACAGTTCGGCAACGGGCTGGCCCTTGCCATCCTCGGTGACGTAGAAGGGCCGGCCTTCGATGGTGAACTCGGTCTTCGGGCTGATGCCCATGGCGGTGAGCATGGTGGCATGCAGGTCCATGACGCTGACCGGATTCTTCACCGCCACGAGCGGGCGTTCGTCGGCGGTCTCGCCGTAAACCAGGCCCTTCTTCATGCCACCACCAAACATCACCACGCTGGTGCCGCCGGTGAAGTGGCGGTGCAGTCCGTAGTGCTTGGTTTCCTCGATGCGGTCGACCTTGAAGGTGGCCTGGTCATTGGCCGTGGAACCGGGTTTGCCTTCGATGAGGGCGTCGCGGCTGAATTCGCTGGCGATGACAACGAGCGTGCGGTCGAGCAGGCCGCGCTCCTCCAGGTCGCGGATCAGCGTGGCAATGGGCATGTCGATCTCGCGGTGCAGTCCGGCCAGGGTTTCGTGGCCGTCCTTGTGGGTGTCCCAATACAGGAAGGGCACGTATTCGGTGGTGACCTCGACGAAGCGCACACCGGCTTCCACGAGGCGGCGGGCAAGCAGGCAGCCGCGGCCAAAACGGCCGGTGTCGTACTTGGCCTGCACCTCCTTCGGCTCAAGGGTGATGTCGAAAGCCTCGCGTTCCCTGCTGCTGAGCAGGCGGTAGGCGTTGTCGAGGCTGCGCAGCAGCGACTGCTGCTGGTGATCGCTCATGCGGTCGCGGTTGGGATTGGCGTCGACAAGCTTGCGGAAGAGTCGGTCGCGGCTGGAGAAGCGGTTCGCGTCCATGCCTTTCGGCGGGCGCACCGACTGGGCGGCCTCCTCGGGGAAGGGCAGGTTCATCGGGCCGAACTCGCTGCCGAAGAAGCCGGCGGTCGTGAAGGCCTTGAGTTCCTCGCTTTCACCGATGCCCTCCAGGCGCTGGCCAATGTTGACAAAGGCGGGCATGACCGGGTTGCGCGGTCCCAGCACCTTCGCCATCCACGAGCCGAGGTGCGGGCAGGCGACCGTCTGCGGCGGCACATAGCCGGTGTGCCAGTGGTATTGGTGGCGCGAGTGGAGGATGCTGCCGAGGTCGGGTTGCACGGCGCTGCGGATCAGCGTCGCGCGATCCATGACCTGGGCGATGTTTTTCAGGCCCTGGCAGATCTTCACCCCATCGACGGCGGTGTCGATGGCGGGGAAGGTGCTGAGCATCTTCGCCACCTCGAGGCCCTTTTCGAACGGGTGATAACGTTTGGGATCGAAGGTGTCCGGCGCGGCCATGCCGCCGGCCATCCAGAGAAGGATGCAGGCATCGGCCTTCGCGGGGGGGTGGGTCAGTTTGGTGCCGTTGGCCCACAGGGCCTGCGGTTCACCCGTGGCCCAGGCGGCGGCACCGGCGGCGGCGAGCTTTTTCAGGAAGTCGCGACGGACGATCGATTCCGGCGCGGCTGGATCGGGTGCGAAGGGCAGGGCGGGCATGGCGTGGAAAGGCGTGGGTTGGAGCGGCTCAGCGCACGTAGAGGAATTCAGGCTGCAGCAGGAGGGCCCAGAGCAGGTCGGCGACCGGTCCTGCCGTTGGGGTGGTGCCGAGGGCCTCAAGGGCGGCGGCGAGTTCGGAGGGGGTGGGGGCGCGGGCGAGGGTGTGCGCATAGAGCCGGCTCACGAGGCCTTCGCTCGATGCTCCATGGCTTTGGACCAGTCGGGAGGCTCCCTGTTCAAGCGCGCGGGTCAGGGTTTCGCCATTGGACAGGTCGAGCGCTTCCAGCGTGGTAAGATCCTCGGGCCGTGTCGAAACAATCTGATCGCGGTTGGGACGGCCTAGCGAGCGCATCAGGAAGTCGCTTTTCACCAGGGCGGCACGCACCGCGCGCGAGCCGCTTTGCGCCCCCCTGGCCAGCAGCGACGGACCCTGCTGTTCCAGGGCTCGGGTCCACACCGGCAGGGCCTTGACGGTGACGGCGGGTTGAAAATTCTGCGGCAGGGCCCCAAGGCGGCCCTCCTTGCCGGCGGGGGCGGACGGGCTGAACTGCCAGCCGGGGCCGCTGGCAAGATGGGCTGTCGTGCCGTCGGCGAGCTTGGCGTCGGCCTGGAAGTAGAGACCGGCCGAGTTCGGGCCATTGCCGGCGTTCACGGCCACCACGACGATCTGGTTGTTGCCCTGCTGCAGTTTGTCGTGCAGGGGCAAGGCGGTGACCTGATTCCAGTTGTCGCCCTCGATGATTTTGCGGCCGTTGAGATAGAGGGTGAAGGCGTTGTCGCAGGTGAGGATGGCCGTGCCCGAGAAAGGGGCGGCGTCGAGCTTCCAGTTGGCGCGCAGCAGGATCGTTTCGCCCGCTGGCGGTGCCTTGCCGCCGCCGGCGGAATCTCCCCAGATCCACTGGCCGGTGAGTTTCACGGTTTTGGCGGCCTCCGGGTCGATCCTGCCCCGAAAGACGGGTGCGTCCATCTTGGACGGGGCACTGCCGGTAAGTTGCCAGACGGCGTCGACGAATTGCTCCGCGGTGAGCCGCCGTGCGCGCGGGCCGTGGAAGACGTAGGGCGACTGGGAATCGCCGACCGTTTCGCTGCGTGCCTGGTAGATGCGTGACGTGGCGATGCGTTCGAGGGTTTTCTTGATGTCGTAGCCGTTCTGCTGGAAATCGAGCGCCAGCCAGTCAAGCAGGTCGGCGCTCCAGGGCTCGGTCTGCATCGCGTCGAGCGGATGAACGATGCCGTGACCCATGAGGCGGTGCCAGAGTCGGTTGACCACGGTGCGGCTGAAACGGCCATTCTCGGGATGCGTCATCAGTGCCGCAAGCTGGCTCAGGCGCTCGGCACGCGGTGCGGCGGGATTGACCTGGCCAAGTTCGGGAAAGAGCCAGGAAGCGGTGGCGGTGCGACCGACCGGCTTGTCGCAGCGATGGACCTGCAGGGGCTTGTCGGCATAGATGGCGGCCAGACCGTAGGCTTCATCGAGCTTCCAGCGGTCGGTGAAGCTGTCATGGCAGGAAGCGCACTTCAGGTTGATGCCGAGAAAGGACTGGCCAACGCTCTGGGCGAACTGGATTTCGACGGTCTGGCCGGCACTGACCTCGCCGCGCCACTTGATGCCATCGATGAAGCCGCGGCTCTCATCGCTGGGGGGCGCGATGAGTTCGCGGGCGAATTGGTCGAAGGGCTTGTTGCTGACCAGTGACTCATACAGCCACTTGCTGATCTGCTTGCGGCCGCCGGTGATGAAGCCGGTGCCGCCATAGTCATTGCGCAGCAGGTCGTTCCAGAAGGTCAGCCAGTGCTCGGTGTAGTCGATGTCGCGGGCGAGCAGGGCGCGGACGAGGCGCTCGCGCTTGTCGGGAGCGGCATCCTTGGAGAAGGCCTCGACCTCTTCCGGGGTTGGCAACAGGCCGATGAGGTCGAGGTGGGCACGCCTCAGGAAGGCACCGTCGTCGGCCGGTTCCGGCCAAGTCAGCTTTTGTTTCGCCAAATGCGTGTCAACGAGTCGATCGACCGGATGGTCCCTGCCTTCGACGGCGGGCGGCAGCGGGACTTTGCGCGGTTTCAGCGGCGGTTCATAGGCCGGTGCCCGGAAGGCGAAGCCCGCCTCCCAGGGCAGGCCTTCCGCCAGCCACTGCCGCAGCAGTTCGACCTCGTCCTTCGTCAAGCCCTTGCCCTTGGGAGGCATGCGCCGGTCCTCGTCGTCGGTAGTGACGATGTCGAGGAGTTCGCTCCGCTCCGGTCGTGTGAGATCGATCACCGGACCGTTTTCGCCGCCGTGCAGGAGGGCGGCGCGATCGTTGAGGGAAAAGCCGCCCTTGAGCTTGTCACCGGTGTGGCATTCGCCACAATGCTTCTTCAGCAGTGGCACAATCTGGTGGTTGAAATCCACGGCCGCCTGCAGCGGGGCGCAGGCAAGCAGAAGGCAGGCGAGACGAACAGGTTGGTTCACAGCGACAGAAACGGAGGTGCGGGTCGCGACCCATCGCAAATCTTGTGTCGGATTCGGCGGTCGCTTGGTCGAAACCTGTGGCAAGTCAACGTCTTCCGTGAGGATTTGCGTACCAGATCACGCCGAGTTGGTCACGTTCCTCGCAGGTGACCACGTCAGGTGCTCCATCCGCGTTCAGATCCAGCAACTGCACAAGGTCGAACTTGACGCCCGCCGGGCCGCCGAGGGCGTGCTGCCTCCAGGGACCGTCCTGCCGTTGCTCCAGCCAGACCAGGCCGGCGCGGTCACCCTGCGCGTTCTCACAACTGAACACAAGGTCGGCCAGACCGTCGCCGTTGAGGTCGCCGATTTTGACGGCCTTGGCATCGCCGATCCCGCCCGCCTCAAGGGTGAGCCGGGTCTCCTGCCACCCGGCCTCCGGTTCACGCACGAAAACCAGCACGTCATGCGGTTTTACCGCGACGGCCACATCGTCGCGGCCGTCGCCATTCAAATCCCCGAGGTCGGCAAACATGACTTCGCGGTCCCGACCGCCGATCCAGCGCTCGCGCCAGGGCGTGCCGACCCGATTCCCGGCGGCGCCCGGATTCTCGAGCCAGAAGATGCCGCGGTTCGAACCCTTGCGGTCGGTGCAGAGCAGGTCTGCATCGCCGTCGCCGTCGAGATCGCGCGGCAGGAGCGACATGATCCAGCCGGATTCACGCAGGCTGTGCCAATGCCAGGATTCGAGGTCCAGCGGCTGGGCGGGCGCCTGCAGCCAGCCGACTGCAGCACCCTCGCCCTTGGAGGCCAACACCAGATCGGGCCCTTGTTCGCCATCGAGTTGCAGGGCCGCCGCCTGCATCCAAAGTTGCTTCGGGATGGGGAAGGCGAGGGTTTCCCAGGAGGACTCCACCCAAGGGTCCTCGCCGATGCGACGGTGCCAGAACAGACGGCGCGTGCGCCCCTCCGTCCCGCTGATCACCTCCGGCCGGCCGTCACCGTCGAGGTCGGCGAAGATCGCTTCCTCGGCATCCGTGACCCGCCCCACCGTGACCTGTGGCCAGGGTTCGTGTGCCTTGGCCGGTCCGGGATTGGCGTAGGCGCGAACAACCCCGCCCTCCTCCCAGCCGGTGACGAGGTCGGTGAGGCCGTCGCCGTTGAAGTCGCCCAGCTTGACGCCATCGGCGCCGCGCGAGGTGGCATCAATCGCGTGGCGCTGCCATGGCGTGCCGTTCCCGGGTAGGATCTCCGGGCTGACCGCGGCCAGCGAGACGGTGAGCAAGGGCAACAGCAGGAGACGCATGCAAGGATAACGGCCGGAGCATTTGCACCTATCGCACCCCGGCAAACGCCGGCTTGCCCTGCCTGCGATTGGCATTCATAAAGGGGGTGATGAAATTCCTGCTGCCCCTGCTCGCCGCCGCTTCTCTGGCATCCGCCGTCGATCCTCGACCGAACATCGTTTTCATCTTCAGCGATGACCATTCGCCCAATGCCATCGGGGCCTATGAACGCTGGCTGAAGTCGGTCAATCCGACCCCCAACATCGACAGGCTGGCCTCTCAGGGCATGCTGTTCCGTCGCAGCTACTGCACGAACTCAATTTGCGGCCCGGTGCGTGCGGTGATCGAGTCCGGGAAGCACAGCCACCTGAACGGCTTCCGTCAGAATGGCGACAAGTTCGACTGGAGCCAGCCCACCTTTCCCAAGATGCTCCAGAAGGCCGGCTACCAGACGGTGCTGTATGGCAAATACCATCTGGAGGGCAAGCCCCAGGGTTACGACGATTGGGCCGTGCTGCCGGGGCAGGGACTCTATTACAATCCCGACTTCATGACCGCTGCGGGCAAGGTGACCAGGGAGGGTTACTGCACCGATCTGGTCACCGACATGGCGGTCGAGTGGCTGAAGAGCAAGCGCGACACCTCGAAGCCCTTCCTGCTGCGCGTCCAGCACAAGGCGCCGCACCGCAACTGGATGCCGGCGCTGCGCCATCTGGGGGCCTATGACGACGTGCTGATCCCGGAGCCTCCGACCCTGTTCATGGATCACCGCAGCCAGGCCTCGCCCTCGCGCCATCAGGAGCTGGAGGTCGATCGCCACATGGACCTCAACTATGACCTGTTCGTGGATCTGACGGCCGACTTCAATCAGCCGCCCTCTCAGGCGACCCAGGACCGCTCCGCCTGGGCGAACATGAAGCGCATGACGCCGGAGCAGATGCAGGCCTGGCGGGCCTACTACGGGCCGCTCGATGCCGCCTTCCACCAGGCCCAACCCACCGGCGAGGCCCTGGTCCGCTGGAAGCACCAGCGTTACCTGCGCAATTACCTGGCCTGCGTGAAGGGGGTCGATGAAAGTGTCGCCACGCTGATGAAAACCCTCGAGGAACTCGGCCTCGCGGAAAACACCATCGTCGTGTATTCCGCCGATCAGGGCTTTTACCTGGGCGACCGTGGCTGGTATGACAAGCGCTGGATGTATGAGAACTCGCTGGAGATGCCGCTCATCGTCAAGTGGCCGGGTGTCACCGAACCCGGATCGCGCAACGACGACCTGGTTCAGAACCTTGATTACGCGCCGACGTTCCTTGAGGCCGCCGGCGTGGCCGTGCCGGCGGACATGCAGGGCCGATCTCTGGTGCCGTTGCTCAAGGGGAATCGTCCGAAGGACTGGCGCGACGCCATTTATTACCATTACTTCGAGTACCCGAGCGTGCACATGGTGGCTCGCCAGCGCGGGGTGCGCACCGACCGTTTCAAGCTGATCCATTTCTACCAGTTCGGTGAATGGGAGTTCTACGATCTTGATGCCGACCCGCAGGAAATGCGCAACCAGCATGACAACCCGGTTTATGCCGGCGAGGTTGCGAAGCTGAAGCAGCGTCTTGAGGAACTGCGCGCGCAATACGCCGACGACAGCGACATTGCCGAGATGCCGGACGACTGGAAGGTCAAGGTGCGGCAGGGGCGCTGACGCGGACAAACTTCTGCACGCGTTCGCCGGCGCCTTCGGCGACGTAGAGGACTCCCTCCGGACCGGCCGCGATGTCGTGCCCGAGTTGGAACTGGCCGGGCGCGTTGCCCGGGCCGCCGAAGGTTGCCTGCACGCGGCCTTCGGCATCGAGGATGACCGCCTTGCCACGGGCCTCGGGCTTGAGCGAGGGTTGGCCGCCGTCGATGACGAGAAGACGTCCGTCCGGGGCGACATCGACGCCGTAGGGTTTGCCGATTTGCGGACCCTGCCACTGGGCGAGGAAGTGACCGCGGGCGTCGAAGACCTGGAGGCGCAGGTTTTCCCGGTCACAGACGTAGACACGGCCATCGGCATCGAGGGCCAGGTCATGCGGCAGGTTGAACTCCCCCGGGCCACTGCCGGGACTGCCCCATTCGAATTCATAGCGGCCGTCGGCGCTGAATTTCACCACGCGGGTGTTCTTGTAGCCGTCGCTAATGTAAAACGAACCGTCGGGCAGCACGGCGACATCGGAGGGCAGGTTAAAATGCGTCCGATCGGCGCCGCGCACGCCGGCCTCGCCGAGGGTGAGCAGGATCTCGCCGCGGGGCGAGCACTTGAAGACTTGGTGCAGGCCAACGTCGGTCAGCCAAACATTGCCCTCGCGGTCGACGCTGAGGCCGTGAGGCATGATGAAGCGAACCGAGCCCCAGCGGTCGAGAAGCGTGCCGGTGTTGCCGTCAAAGACACTGACGGTGGGCTCGGCGATGGGTTCGGCGGGGAAGGGGGTGGACCATTTGCGGCCGCTGCGATGAAAGACAAAGACGCGGTGGCTGGCATCGACCCCGACTCCGGCGCAGACGCCGAGTCGATCACCCGCGGGCAGCCTGGGCCAGTCGGGCGCGACCTGCCAGTTTTCGCCGGCGGCGGCCCGGCAGGCAAGCAGGAGCAGGCAGGCGAGGGCGGGATGCATGGGCGGCGGCTGAACCGGTTTGAGGAAGGAGCGCTGTCAGGCCGTCGGCACTTCCTTGGTCTTTGAGACGAGGCGAATGTCGGTGAGGCACATCGTTTTATCGACCGCCTTGCACATGTCGTAGATCGTCAGGCCAGCGACCGACACTGCGGTGAGTGCCTCCATTTCAACACCGGTTGACGCAACGGTTTTCACGATCGCGGTGATGGCGATTCCTGTGGCCTGTTCCTCGAAGTCGACGGCGACCTTGGACAACGGCAGCGTGTGGCAGAGCGGGATGAGCGCGGAAGTCTGCTTGGCGGCTTGGATGCCTGCGACGCGGGCGACGGCGAGCACATCGCCCTTTTTCAGGCCGTTGTCGCGGATCAGGCGCAGGGTCTCCGGCTGCAGATGCAGGAAGGCTGCGGCAACCGCCTCGCGGGCGAGCGGCGGCTTGGCGGAGACGTCGACCATGGCGGCGCGACCGGCGGCGTCGAGATGGGTGAGTTCGGGCATGGGCCAGCATAGCCCTGCGGCGGGCGGTCGTCACGAAAGGAAAATTCCGGGTCGGGCGTATTCCACTCAGACAGCTTCTCCCTCGGTATGAGTTTCCCCTGGCAGCCTCTTCACACGCGCCGTGCCATGCTCAGCCAGGCTTCGGCCGGCTTTGGCATGCTCGCCCTGCGCGGCTTGCTGGGTGCCGAGTCGGTGTCGAATCCGCTGGCGGCGAAGCAGCCGCATTTTCCGGCAAGGGCGAAGCGGGTGATCTTCCTGTTCATGAAGGGTGGGCCGTCCCATGTCGACACCTTCGACCCCAAGCCGCTGCTCGACCGGGATCACGGCAAGCCGTTGCCCTTTGCCCTGCCGCGGGTGACCTTCGCGAAGACGACGACGCTGTTCAAGTCGCCCTGGAAGTTCAAGCAGCACGGGGAAAGTGGCCTGCCGGTCAGCGAACTCTTTCCGCACGTGGCGCGCTGCGTCGACGACCTCTGCATCGTGCGCTCGTTGCATGGAACCAATCCCGCGCACGGGGGTGCCCTGCTCAAGCTGCACACCGGCAGCGACACCTTTGTTCGTCCGAGCATGGGCGCTTGGGTCAGCTACGGTCTTGGTACCGAGAACGCCGACCTTCCGGCCTTTGTCACGATCTGCCCGACGCTGGCGCATGGCGGAGTCAACAACTGGGGCTCGGCCTTCCTGCCCGCCTGGGCCCAGGGGACGCCGCTGGGCAACGCCAGCGTTCCGGCCGGTCAGGCCGTGGTGCGACACATCCGCGGTCCGCATTCGGTCAGTGCGGTTCAGCGCCTGCAACTGGATCTGGCCGCCAAGTTGGGGAGGGATCACCTTGGCGATGCCGGGGACG
This sequence comes from Prosthecobacter sp., assembly GCA_030827515.1. Lineage (GTDB taxonomy): Bacteria > Verrucomicrobiota > Verrucomicrobiia > Verrucomicrobiales > Verrucomicrobiaceae > Prosthecobacter. The sequence goes on from JAUREI010000069.1 coordinate 10,993, forward strand.
CCGCGCTTGAGGCGCGCATCGACTCCTTTGAGCTCGCCTACCGCATGCAGACCGCCATGCCGGAACTGCAGGACCTGCGCGGCGAAACGGAGGTGACCCGCAAATTGTATGGCCTTGATGAGCCGGTCACCGCAAACTTTGGTCGCCAGTGCCTCATGGCGCGGCGCTTTGCCGAGCGTGGGGTTCGCTTCATCCAGGTCACCCACAGCGATGCCGAAGTGCAGTGGGACCAGCATGGCAACCTGATCAAGGGACACACCAAGAACGCGGCGGAGGTCGACAAGCCAATCGCCGGCCTGTTGCACGATCTCAAGTCACGCGGCCTGCTGGAGGACACCCTGGTGCTCTGGGGCGGTGAGTTTGGGCGCACGCCGGTCGCCCAGGGCACGGCCGACGGCCGCGATCACAATCCCGAAGGTTTCACGATGTGGATGGCCGGCGGCGGCGTGAAAGCCGGTCATGCCCACGGGGCCACGGATGACTACGGCTACTTCGCCGTCGAGAACAAGGTGCACATCCACGACCTGCATGCGACCCTGCTGCACCTGCTCGGACTCGATCACGAACGTCTGACCTACCGCCATGCCGGGCGCGACTTCCGACTCACCGATGTTGAAGGTCACGTGGTGAAGGAAATCTTCGCCTGAGTCAGCCGGCGCGGTGTTGCGCAGCGGTCAGCGGCCGTCGTTGGTGAAGCGAATCTTGCCGTCCTTCGGCGCCGGCGGCCATGGGGTCTGTCCGGGGGGCCAGGACTGCGGCTGGGTGGCGCGAATCGCATTGACATGGTCCTTGATCGCCTGCGGCACATCGCGGTTTTCGTCGCGGCCGTAAACGTAGGGCAGGGCGGGGTCCATCAGCACCGGAAAATCGCCGAGCGGCGGTCGCCCGGCGGCGAGTTCGTTCAGCCGCGCCTTCATGCGAGCCACCAGTGTCGGATGCTGTTGGGCGACATCGGTGGTTTCGCCGGGATCGTTGGCAAGGTCGTAGAGTTCGTTGCGCATCAGCTTGAAGTCGCCCTGACGCAGGGTCGGCAGGCGGGTGCTGCCGGCGACATCGATGGCAATTTCCGTGCGCGGGCTGGAACGGCCCTCCAGGAGGACGGCGCTCATGTCCATGCCATCGAGTGGCAGATTCTGCCGGGTTGAGCCGCCGGCCAGGGCGACGAGGGTGGGAAAGAGGTCGGTGATGTGAATGAGCGCATCATTGCGGCTGCCGGGTTGGATTTTGCCCGGCCAGCGCAGCACGAAGGGCACGCGGATGCCGCCCTCAAAGGTGGTGTCCTTGTGGCCGCGCCAGGGGCGGTTGACCTCGTCGGTCAGGCCGCCGTTGTCATTGGTGAAAATGACGATCGTGTTGTCGCTGAGTCCGCGATGGTCAAGCGCATCCAGGATGCGGCCGACGCCCTCGTCGAGGCACTTGATGGCGGCGCCACGCTTGCCGAGGCGGTCGACATGGCGGGGGATTTCCTCCAGCGGGCCATGGATCGCATTGAAGGCGACATACTGGAAGAACGGCCGGTCCGTTGACTGGCGTTCAATGAGGCGGACGGCCTCATCGGCAATCAGGTCGGTGCTGTAGCCCTTTTCGAGCACGGGCTTCTGGTTGCGATGCCAGTCGTGCACGCAGAACACCGCCGGGGCATTGTGCGGGATGGTGTGGTTCGTGTAATCGATGCCCCAGGCGTAGTGACCGTACTGGTGGTCGAAGCCGCGTGCCATCGGCAGGTGCTCCGGAAGCCATTCCCCCAGGTGCCACTTTCCAAGCACGGCGGTAAAATAGCCGGCCTGGTGCAGGGCGTCGGCCAGGGTTCGCTCCCGGGTGTCGAGCCCGTGGATGCGCCGCGTCGGTGTGCCGTCGGGCAGTTTTGCCAGCGGGATGTGCAGCAGTTCGAGGTAGTCGGGCTTGCCGAAGTCTTCCGAACGCCAGTCCATCCATTGCCGAAACGGGTAGCGGCCGGTCATCAGGGCGGCGCGCGTCGTGGCGCAGACGGGTGTGGCGTAAAACTGCGTCAGGCGCACACCCTGGGATGCCAGCCGGTCGACGTTCGGCATCAGGGCCGGGTCGCCGCCGTTGTAGCCCGGATCGGCGTGGCCGAGGTCGTCGGAGAGAATGAGGACGATGTTCGGTTGGCTGGCGCCGGTGGCGCAGGCGAGTAACGGGAGGAGCAGGGCGAGCAGTCGGGCGGTCATGACGGATCAGGATTTCGGGGCGGCGTGCCAGAGGGCGACGTTGCGGAACTGGGCGCCCTGGCCCTTGCTGATGAGGGCGACGATGCCCTTGGCATCCTTGAAGCGATCGTGCCTGGCCTCCAGAACATGGTTGTCGATTTTTGCGCGGTAGCGATCGCCGCAGATTTCCAGGGTCAGCTTGTGCCAGGCATTGGGATCGATCGGTTTTTTCAGCTCAGCGACCTTTTGGGCCTTCGTGGTCTTGGCAATCCCGCTCATGTGTTGAATCCAAATGCCATCCTTGCTGATGAAGGTGCGGCCAAGATGATGGTTCGGTGCAATGGTGTCGCGGTAGCCGAAGGCGATCTGCTCGGCTTCGCCAAGGCGGAACTCGGCGGTGAGGATGAGATCGGTCGCTTCCAAACGATAGGTGCAGGAGGAGGGGTGATGGTTCTCAGGCAGTTCGTCGCCGTGCAGGACGCCGTCCTCGATGCGCCATTCGCCGATGCCGGCCTGCCAGCCCTGAACGGAGCCCTTGCGGGTCGCCGGGGTCGGTTGGTCAAACGGGGTGGCAACAATGAGGTCACCGGGTTTGCAGAGGGTGGTGGCGGGTGGTTCGACCGCCGTGCTGACGAGGGCGGTGGCGAGCGCGGTGAGCAGGATAAGGCGGGGCATGGAAGGGTCGTGTTTAAGGTTGGGTCGGCCGTAGGCAGGGACAGGGACCCCGCGGTTGAATGAAAGAGGCTCAGAGGGGCGTGATGCGCACGTCGTCGAACAGGACGCCGGGACCGTTGACGGTGAAATGGAAGCTGGTCTTGGTCGGATGCGCCAGACCCGGCGACTTGAGTTGGCCGCCCGGTTGGCCGTCGAGGCTCACCTGCATGTCGTCGCCGACAATCGTGATGGCGACCTGATACCACCGGTCCTGTTCGAGTTGCACCGGCGCACTGGCAATGCGGCCGGCGATCAACTTGTCGGCCTCGGCCTTCCGCGCCGGATCCCTGCGCATGGCAAAAATGTCGTTGCGCATGACCCCCTCCTTGTCGTCGCCCAGGCGGATGAGCTTCGGCGTGAAGGCGACACGGCAGATGTGGCCTGCATGCGACTCCTTGTGCTTCTGGTCGTCGAACACCGCGTTGAAGGTGGTCGATCCGGCCAGCCGAAACCTGAACTCCACGCGGACGTCGCGCATGGACCGGTGAATTCTCCCCACCGCGCCGTGATCGTCACGGGTTTGCAGGCCCTTGAGCACGCCATCCTGGACGCTGAAGGTCGGAATGACCACCTTCCACTCGCCGAGGTCAGCGCGGGTGAAGTCGTCGGTGAAAATCGGATCGGCCGCGGCAAGGGGCAGGCAGAGGGCGGAGAGAAGGGCAAGGCGGAGCATGGAGGGCAAGGGATGAGGATGAGGGATAAGAGCGGAGCTCAGCGGACTTTTTCGATGACGGCGTAGTAGGCGCCGATTTCGTTGCCCTGTGCGTCGAGAAACACCGGGGCAAGTTGGTGGGAGCCGGCTTCAAGTGCGGTTGTGAAAACGACCTCCCTAGCGTCATTAGGGATAGGCAGCTTCGCCATCTCCCGGTCATCCCAGCGCAGGACGGCCTGGACTGCGGGAATGGCGGTGCCCGGCCGGGCTCGGTAAGCGCGCGTGGCGCCGGGCACGTCCTCGCCCGGGGGTAGGGCGGCGGTGATGGGTTGGTCGGCCTCGACCGGCCAGCGGCGCAGATGGATGCGATATTCGCCCGCCTGAAGGACCTTCACTGCCCAGTGGCCCCGATGCACGGACTTCGGCGGGTTCATGGATGCAGGCACCGCCTTTTTGCCCTTCGTGGCTTTTTGGGGGGCACGGGCGTAGCCGTCGGCCTCGCGGATGTGCTGCTGGTTCCACGGCGGCAGGGCCTCCTGGATCCAGTCGTGGCCGGTCAGGCTGACCACGGGATGCTGCGGATGACCAAGGTGGATCTCCGTGGTCTGGGTAAAGGTCGGTTCCAGTTCCTGCCACCAGAGATCGTAAAAGGCGCGCAGGCGGTCCGCCTCGGCGGGATGCTCCCCGATGACATTGCGCTCCTGACCGGGGTCGCTGCGGAGGTCGTAAAGTTCCTTGCCGTTGATGAGTCGCCAGGGCCCGGACATCACCGCGGTCTGCTTCCACTTGATGGGATCGCGCACGCGCTGGGAATCGGTGACCAGAATCCGTTCGCCCGGCCAGTTGGCGGTGTCGACCGCGGGATCGAGCAGCGGCAGGATGGAGCGGCCGTCAAACCGCAGGCCGGTCGGAGCCGGCGCGCCGGTGACTTCCAGCAGGGTCGGCACGATGTCGACCGCATGGCAGAGCTGGTGGCTGGCGTGCCTGCGGTTCCAGCCTGCGGCGGGCCAGTGGGCAATGAAGGGGACCCGGTGGCCGCCCTCGTATTCACTGCCCTTGGCTCCGCGCATGCCGGCATTGAAGACGCGAGCGCCGCTGGCGGTTCCGTTGTCGGTGGTGAAGATGAACAGCGTGTTTTGGTCGATCCCGAGTTCGCGCAGCAGGCTGCGGGTGGCGCCGACATTGTCGTCGATGTTCGTGATCATGCCGAAGAAGGCGGCGATTGGCGGCGGTTGGTCCGCATATAGGTCCATGTATTTCTGCGGCGCATGCAGTGGTCCGTGCGGCGCATTGAGGGCAAGGTAGGCGAAGAAGGGTCGCTTGGCGGCGGCCTGCTCCCGGATGAAACGCTGGGCGGCGTCGAAGAAGACGTCGGTGCAGAAACCCTTGGCCGGAACAATCCTGCCGTTGTGGTGATAGCTGCCGTCGAAGTAGGCATTGTCCCAGAGGTCCGGGGTTTGACCGACACCACCGCCGCCATGGCGGTAGACCTCGCTGAAGCCGCGGTCCTCGGGACGGTAGGGGTAGTTGTCGCCCAGGTGCCACTTTCCGAACATGCCCGTGGCATAGCCGGCGTCATGGAGCATGCGGCCGAGGGTAACCTCGTTCTCGCGCAGCATGGAGCGACCGTTCACCGTGTGCCAGACGCCGGTGCGATCGGTCCAGTGGCCGGTGAGCAGGGCGGCGCGGGTGGGCGAGCAGGTGGGCGCGACGTGATAGTCCGTCAGGTTGGAAGACTCGGCGGCCAGCGCATCGATGTGCGGAGTCTTGATGATCGGATTGCCGGTGTGGCCGAGGTCGCCATAGCCCTGGTCATCGGTGATGATGAAGACGATGTTTGGACGCTCGCGGGCGGACAGGCTGGTGGCGAAGAGGCCGAGCAGCAGGACGGTGAGGATGGGGCGGCACATGTTGAATCAGGGTTGGACGGGTGGCAGGGAATCGATCATGCGGGCACCGGTTCGCTTCAGTTCGGCGATTGCGGCAGCCCGCAGTTGTTCAAGCAGGGCGGCCTGTTCGGGGAGGCCGGCCAGGTTGGTCAGTTCGTCGGGGTCGTTGGCGAGGTCGTAGAGTTCTTCGGGTTCACCGGCTTCCAGGGTGCGGATGTACTTGTGGCGTTCGCGCACGACCATGAGGTACCAAGGGATGCCGGTCTTGTGATGGTTGCCGGGGGGCGGCGGTACGACATCGCAGTCGGCACCGAACTTGTCGGCGGTGAACGGCATCAGCATCGTGTGCGGCCAGGCGGCATCGGGATTTTCCAGTAGCGGCGACAGGTCATGGCCATGCAGTTCCCAGGGCGCGTCCAGGCCGGCGAAGCGCAGCAGAGTGGGGGGCAGGTCGGCGCCACCGACGGGTGTGCGGCAGACCTTGCCCTCGGGCAGGGTGCCCGGCATGGAGACGATGAGCGGAGAGCGCAGGTTGGCGTCGTAGGGGGCGAGCTTGGCTCGAAAGCCGTGCTGGCCCCAGGCGTAACCCTGATCGGCGGTGAGCACGACGAGGGTGTTGGCAAGCTGCCCGCTCTCCTCGAGGGCGGCGAGCACACGGCCGATGCCCTCATCGAGCGCGCGCACGGCCTGGTGGTATTGGCGTGACCAGGACGACAGGCTGCGGCCGTTGTCGCGCCGTGCGTCATCTCCGACCTCGCTGCCCATGGCCTTGTCGCTGAGCACCGGTTGGCCGTCGGCGCCCTTTTGCCAAGCGGCGACCTTTTGCATGTAACCGGGCTTGCCCGGGCGTGGCGGGTAGATGTCGGCCGGAGTGGCGACCTCGGCGCCGGGGTAGTCTTCGAGGTGGCGCTCGGCGGGCGTGTAGGGCGCGTGCACGCCGCCGTAGCAGAGCCAGAGCAGCCAGGGCTTGTCCGCCGGCCGCTTGTTGCCGCGGATGTATTCCACGGCCCACTGGGTGTAGTTGTCGGTCGAGTAGCCCTTCACCACCCGCGGCTCGCCGCCGTCAAAGGAGAGAAGCTGGTCGTGGTAGTAGTTGGGGGCATTGTCGGGATGACGCGGGCGGTTCCAGACGATCTGGTGATCCCAGTCGCGGCCGAAGCCGGCGTCGTTGCCGGCGTGCCATTTGCCGATCTGTGCCGTGTGATAGCCGTGGCGACGCAGTTCGGCCGGCCAGAAGCGGCACTGTTCGGGGTCATAGGCCGCGCCCGGGTAGGGCGGCGTCATGTGCATCGTGGCGACTCCGTAGGGTTGGCGACCCGTGAGAAAAGTCGTGCGCGAGGGCATGCACCAGGTGCCGATGTAGGCGTGGGTGAAGCGAACACCGCGGGCGGCGAGCCGGTCCATGTTGGGCGTGTGCGCCCAGGACTCCGCGCCCTCGTAGCAGGACAGGGTGCGGTAGGAATGGTCGTCCGTGTAAATGACCAGCAGGTTAGGCTTCGCCGCGACGAGGGCGGGAAAGAAGAGCAGGGCGGCGAGTCGGCGGATGGACATCCAGAGGGGAACGCCGTGGAAATCGGCCGATTTCAGCGAACTCGGGTTTCCGTGGGCTGACCCGCGGATGAGACGATTTCAGAAAGGGGGCGCGGAGACTTCCAAGCAAAAGGGAGCGACCCAGTCTGAACCGATTTTATTTCCCGTAATCCGCGCCTGTCAGGCTGTGAAGGACGGAATCCTGCCAGTCGCGCAGCTTGGCGCGCAGTTCGGTCACGCGCCCGGGCTGATTCGCGGCGAGGTTGGTGGTCTCGGCGGGGTCGGCCTGCAGGTCGTAGAGTTCGACCTTCTCGGTGCCTGCCTTGGTTTCCTGAACGATCAGTTTGAGGTCGCCTTCGATGAGGGTGCGGGTGCCGCGGTGATCCTCATCGCGGATGTCGGGATGACGGAAGTTGGTGAAATCGCGCGTGGCCTTGCCGCCCATTTTCTTGACCAGAGGCGTCGTGCCCTGCTGAAGTTCGGGAGCGAGGTAGGGCTCGCCCTTTTGGCCGTTGAGAGAGCGAGTGTCATATTCCCAGAAGGCCATCGGTGTCGGTCTCGCGTCGAGTCGGCCTTCGAACACGGGGGTCAGATCCATGCCATCGAGCGGACGGTCAGGCAGGGGTTGGCCGACGAGGGCGGCGACGGTTGGCAAGAGGTCGCTCGTGCTGGCGCGCACGCGGGTGCTCCGTGGTTGCGGGATGCGGGCTGGCCATTCAATGAGACCCGGAACAAGGGTGCCGCCCTCGTAAAAGGTGGCCTTGGCACCGCGATGGGGGTGGCCGAGCGCACTTTCCGGCGAGGTGCCGTTGTCCCCGCAATAAAACAGCAGGGTGTTGTCGCGCAGTCCCTCGGCGGCCAGATGCTGGCGCAGGCTGCCGATGGCACGGTCCATGGCGGTGATCTCGGCATAGCGCTCGCGCAGCACTTCACCCTGCGGGCGCGTTGTGGGTCCACCGGTTTCGTTCGAGGTGAGTTTCACCTTCTTCGTGTATTTGGCGGGCAGGTCGTCATAAAGCGCCAG
>JAUREI010000140.1 GCA_030827515.1 Prosthecobacter sp.
CGCAAACAAAAAAGCGGAACCCCGGAGATCGGGGTTCCGCCGTGAATGGAATGGGCAGATTACCAGCCGCCGCCGTCGCGCTCGCCCTTGCTGCCGCGATCCCAGCCCTTGCCGCCGCGACCACCGCCGCCGCCGCCGCCGTAGCCGCCACCACCGCCGCCGCCGCCGCCGCCGTAGCCACCACGGCCACCGCCGCCGCCGCCACCACCGTCGCCGCCACGGCCACCGCCGCCGCCGCCACCGCCGTAGCTCGGGCGCTCCTCTTTCGGGCGCGCTTCATTGATGGTCAGTGCACGGCCGCCGAATTCCTGGCCGTTCAGGCCGTTGATCGCGGCGGTCATCGCCTCGGGGGTGTCCATGGAGACGAAAGCAAAGCCGCGCGGGCGGCCGCTCTCACGGTCCATGGGGAGAAAGACGTCGGTGACGCCACCATACTGGCCGAAGAGGTCGCGAAGGTCCGCCTCGGATGCCTTGAAGGGGAGATTCCCCACATACATTTTCGTGTTCATTGTCGATGATGCTGGATGTGCCCCCTCTCTGGAGCCGCCAGAAACCTCACCGACGATGCACTCACCTGATGAATCTTCTGACCTGACTTTCAAACAGGTGACTGGTGAAAATGTTCCCGAAGCGCCGACAAATGCAAGCGCAAATCGCAAATTCAGTCAGTCCCCCCGCCCTTCCGCCATGAGCGCCTCGATGGCGTCAGCCTCGATCGGGATGTCGGCCATCAGGTCGATGTTGGCCTTCTCGCCGATGAGAATGTCGTTCTCCAGGCGGATGCCAATGCCTTCCTCGCGAATGTAGATGCCCGGTTCGACCGTGAGCACCATGCCCGCACGCAGGGGCTCCCAGGTGGCGCCGACATCGTGAACGTCGATGCCCAGGTGGTGACTGGTCCCGTGCGGGAAATACTTTTTGAAGAGCGGGTTCTCCGGATCCTGCTTCTCGACCGCATCGCGGTCGAGCAGGCCCAGTCCAATGAGTTCCGAGGTCATCAGGCGGCCCACCTCGTCTTGGTATTCCCGCAGCAGCACGCCCGGCCGCAGCAGGTCGCAGGCGGCGCGGAAGACCCGCAGCAGGGCGTCATACACCTGGCGCTGGCGCTCCGTGAATCGGCCATTGACCGGGATCGTGCGGGTGAGGTCGGCATTGTAGTTGGCGTAGCTGGCGGCAACGTCCAGCAGCAGCAGTTCCCCGTCCCGGCACTCGGCATGGTTGCTGTGGTAGTGCAGGACGCAGGCGGAGGCCCCGCAGGCAATGATCGGCGGGTAGGCAAAGCCGCCGGCTCGCTGGCGCAAGAACTCATGGGCCAGTTCCGCCTCCACCTCGAACTCGTGAACCCCGGGCCGGACAAAGCGGCAGACACGGCGGAACCCATCATGCGTGATGCGCATCGCCTCGCGCAGGGCGTCGATCTCGGCCGGTTGCTTCTCCAGACGCAACGAATGCAGCAGCGGCGCGAGGCGGCGCAGGTCGTGCAGCGGATACTCGCGACGGCAGCGGCGGGCGAAACGCAACTCCCGCGTCTCCATCTCGACGACCGCGCGCGGATGCTCGTTGCCGTTCAGGTAAACCGGACCGGCCTGGCACATGCACTGGCGAAAGACGCCCTCGAACTCGTGCAGCCAGCAAACCCGGGCGACCCCCGAACGTTCGGCGGCCTGCTCGCACGTCAGCTTGGCCCCCTCCCACAGGGCGATGAGTTCATTGGTCTCCCGCACGAACAGGATCTCACGCTGACGCGGGTCGGGGGCGTCCGGGAAGATCAGCAGGATGGTCTCCTCCTGGTCGATGCCGCTCAGGTGATACAGATCACTGTTCTGAATGAAACCGAAGGTGCCGTCGGCATTCGAGGGCAGGATGTCATTGGCCTGCACCACGACAAGGGCGCGGGGCGGCAACAGCGCCTGCAGGCGCCGACGATTGGCGGTGAACAGTTCAGCGGGAAGCGGCGTGTAGCGCATGAGGCCGGATTCTGGACGGGTGCCGGCCAAAGCACAAGTCGCAGTCGACCGGATGAAGCGACAAAAAAGGGCGGACCCGCAGGTCCGCCCCCGTGCTGCCGGATGGCGCCGATTCTCAGATGAACTCGTTGATCAGGTTCTCCAGCATTTCCTGGCGACCCGACCCGATGGTCGGTTCGGCATTCTGGAGGGCGTAGGCCTCGAGTTCCTCGAAGCTCGTCGAGCGAGACTCAATCTTCGCGCCGATGCCGCTGTCGAAAGTGCTGTAGCGCTGCTTGCGGAAGGCCTCCCAGCGTCCGTCTTCGAGGATCGCGGCGGCGGTCTTCAGTCCACGAGCGAAGGCGTCCATGCCGCCGATGTGGGCGTGGAAGAGGTCGACCGGCTCAAAGGACTCGCGGCGCACCTTGGCGTCGAAGTTGAGGCCGCCGGTGGTGAAGCCGCCGCTGCGCAGCAGGACGAGCATCATCTGCGTGGTCAGGTAGATGTCGGTCGGGAACTGGTCAGTGTCCCAGCCGATGAGTTCGTCGCCGGTGTTGGCGTCGACCGAGCCAAGCGCGCCGGCCGCGGTGGCGACCTCCATCTCGTGCCACATGCTGTGACCGGCGAGGGTGGCGTGGTTAGTCTCGAGGTTGAGCTTGAAGTGCTCGGTGAGGCCGTGCTCGCGCAGGAAATTGAGGCAGGCGGCGGCATCGCTGTCATACTGGTGGGTGGTCGGCTCGCGCGGCTTCGGCTCGATGTAGAAGGGCCCCTTGAAGCCGATCTTCTGCTTGTACTCGACAGCCATGTGGAGGAAGGCGGCCAAGTGGTCGATCTCGCGCTTGATGTCGGTGTTCCAGAGGGTCGAATAGCCCTCGCGACCGCCCCAGAAGGTGTAGCCCTCGCCGCCGAGACGGTGGGTCACCTCAATCGCCTTCTTCACCTGCGCGGCGGCATAGGCGAAAACATTCGCGTTCGGACTGGTGGCCGCGCCCTGGTTGTAGCGCGGATGCACGAACAGGCAGGCGGTGCCCCAGAGCAGCTTCTTGCCGGTGGCCTTCTGGGCCTTCTCAAGTTCGTCGGCAACGGCGTCAAGGTTGGCATGGCTCTCGGCCAGCGTCCGGCCTTCAGGGGCGACGTCGCGGTCGTGGAAGCAGTAGTAGTCCACGCCAAGCTTGTCCATGAATTCAAAGCAGGCCCAGACGCGGCGCTTGGCGTTGTCGATGGAATCCGTGCCATCGTCCCAGGGGCGCTGAGCGGTGCCCACACCGAAGGGATCGGCGAGGCTGTTGCGCATGGCGTGCCAGTAGGCGATGCCGAAACGAAGATGATCGCGCATCTTCTTGCCGGCAACAACCTCGTCCGGGTTGTAGTGCTTGAAGGACAGGGCGTTCTTGGATTTCGGACCCTCAAATGGAATCTTGGGGATGTCGGGGAAGGCTTCGCTCATGGTAGTGGACAGTACTGGAGCCCGTGGGCGGATTTGCGTCAAGCTTGATGACCCGACGAAATCTGTGCAAAATCGGTCATTGGCAGCCGATCCTCCGCAAAACAAGGCGGCCCGGCGGGATCCAACCATTATCCCGCCGGGCCTGGATTGACCAAGCTGTCCCCAACCATGAAGTAACAGCCCGGCTCGTTGTGGTGGAGCATGCGCCCCGTAATGGAAAAGAGCAGCCGGCGGGCCAAGTCAGACTGGCAATTCCAGAAGAAGTTAAAAAAGCATGCCCCGCCTTCACCTAGGGACTAAAAGGTCCGCCCGAAGCTCGCATTTGACTCCGAACGAGGGGTGCGCGACGTAACTCCTCCAACGGCGCCGTCAGCCCACGCCCTTGTTTCATGAATGCCCCCTCCCCCAGCGCCCCGGTTTTTCCCTTCGAGCTCATCCGCGCCGACCTTGAGGTCGTGGAGGCGGCGATCCGGGATCAGGCGCGCGCGTTCGACCCCGCCGTCGAGGGCTACGTGGCCTACGTCTGCCAGGCCTCGGGCAAGCGCATCCGACCGGCTCTGGCACTGATGGCCGGCGGTGCCACCGGCGGCAAAACGGAGGAACACACCCGCCTGTCGGTCATTCTCGAGATGGTGCACATCGCCTCGCTCGTCCACGATGACATCATGGACGGCGCCGCCACCCGCCGCGGTCTGCCGACCGCCGCCGCGAAATGGGGCAGCGCCCTCAGCGTGCTTCTTGGTGACGCCCTCTTTGCGCGCGCCCTCGAACTGGCCACGGAATTCGACGACACCCATGTTTGCCGCAGCATCGCCCGCGCCTCACGCGATGTCTGCAGCGGCGAGATCCTGCAGACGCAGCGCCGATTCGATCTCAACCTCTCGGTGCCGGACTACCTGCGCATGATCGAGATGAAGACGGCGGCCCTGTTCGCCGCCGCCTCCGGTCTCGGCGCCCGTCTCAACGGCGTGCCGGAAGGTGTCGAAAAGGCCCTGTTCAGCTATGGCATGAAGCTCGGCACAGTTTACCAGATCTACGACGACTGCCTGGATCTGGTGGGCGACGAAGCTAAGGCCGGCAAGACCCTGCGTACCGACCTCGCCAAGGGCAAGCTCACCCTGCCGGTCCTGTTCCTGCTCATGGAGGCCACCGACGCCCAGAAGCAGAAGCTCAACAAGATGCTGCTGAAGGGTGAACCCATGGACACCGGCATCCTCGCCGGCATCGCTGATTACGAGGGCGCCATCGAGAAGGCCGTTCGCTACGCGCAGGACATGCTTGCCGAGGCGCGTGCCGAACTCGTCTGCCTCGCGGCATCCCCCTACAAGGCTGCCTTCGAGCAGATCGCCGATTACCTGCACGACCTGCTTGGCCAGTGCCGGGCGGCCTGAAAGGGCCGGGCCGACGATCAATCCGCAGGCTCCGCCGCGTATCGCTCTGCGGCATGCAACGCTTTCTTCCCCTGCTCCTCGCGCCGGTTCTGGCCACGGCCGCACCCTGGACCTTTGAATCGCCCCGCCCCGAAGCGGCCCCCGCCCACCGCGAGGATCCATCCGGCGGCCACGCGGGCGCCCCCGGCCTGATTCTTGAAACCGGCCCCGGTGAACACTGGATCGGCTGCTGGACCACCACCCTTTCGGTCGAGGGTGGCCAACACTACCGTTTCAGCGCCTGGCGCCGGTTCGAGCAGGTGCCGGAGGCCCGCCGCAGCGTTGTCGCCCGCGTGCTCTGGCAGGATGCCGAAGGCAGGCCCGTGACCTGGGAAACGCCCGCCGCCTCCGGCTACGCGAAGGGCCAGATCCCGCGCGCGGAACCCGAGTATCCTCGCGATTCCGGTTCGCCCGCCGGCGTCTGGGCGGAAGTCCGCGAAACCCTGCGCGCCCCCACCGCCGCCCGCCAGGCGCGCATCGAACTCTACCTGCAATGGGCCGCCAACGCCCGCGTTGCCTGGAGCGAGGCCCAACTCACGCTCGTCGAAGCGCCGCCGCCCCGCAAGGTCCGGCTCGCCACCGCCCACCTGCAACCGCGCGAGGGTCGTGAACCCGCCGACAAACCGCCGCAATTCGCCCCGCTCATCGCCGAGGCCGCCCGCCGGAAGGTCGACCTGCTCGTGCTGCCGGAAACCCTCACCTACTATGGCACCGGCAAGAAGATGCACGAGTGCGCCGAACCGGTTCCCGGCCCCAGCACCGACTACTTCGGCAAGCTCGCCAAACAGCACGGCCTTTACCTCGTCGCCGGCCTTGTCGAGCGCGACGGCCATACCCTCTACAACACCGCCGCCCTGATCGGCCCCGATGGCACCCTGGTTGGCAAGTATCGCAAGGTCAGCCTGCCGCGCAGCGAGATCGAAGCCGGCATCACACCCGGGCGCGACTATCCGGTCTTCGACACGCGCTTCGGCAGGGTCGGCATGATGATCTGCTACGACGGCTTCTTCCCTGAAGTCGCGCGCGCCCTCACCGTTCAGGGCGCGGAGGTCATCGCCTGGCCGGTCTGGGGCTGCAATCCCCTGCTCGCCGCGGCGCGCGCCTGCGAAAACCACACCTACGTCGTCAGCAGCACCTACACTGACACCTCACGGCACGACTGGATGATCTCGGGAATCTTCGATCACTACGGCAACGTGCTCGCGCGCGCAACCGAATGGGGCACCCTCGCAGTCGCGGAGGTCGATCTCAACGAGCGCGCCCACTGGAACAGCCTCGGCGATTTCAAGGCACAGATTCCCGTGCACCGGCCGGCACCCCTGAACAACTGATTCAGACCGCGCCCCAGCCGCCGCCGCCCGGGGTCTCCAGCCGCAGACGGTCGCCAGGCCGCACTTCCAGACTGGCACAGCCCGGGAGAACCGTGGTCTCGCCCTCGCGAATCAGCGTCTGACGACCGGGCAACCCGTCGCCCCCGCCGGCCAGGCCGTAGGGCCCGCTGGCGCGGTGCTGGGTCAGCAACGAAACGGTGAGGGGCGCGAGAAATTCAAACTCGCGCACCACGCCCTCGCCGCCGCGATGGCGTCCAACACCGCCGGATCCCTGGCGCAGGGCGAAGCGCAGCAGGCGCACGGGATAACGTTGCTCGAGGATCTCCGGGTCGGTGATCGCCGTGTTCGTCATGTGACTGTGCACGCCATCCGCACCCTCGACATCCGGGCCCGCGCCGGTGCCGCCGGCCACGGTTTCATAGTAGCCAAAGCGACCGTCGCCGAACAACAAGTTGTTCATCGTTCCCTGGCTGCAGGCCTGCAGCTGAAAGGCCAGCAGCAGGGTGTCGACCAGCCGCTGACTGACCTCCACGTTGCCGCCGACGACGGCGGGATCCCGCGCCGGATCCCCGGTGAAGACCGGATTCAACAGAGAGCCCTCGGGCAGGACGATGTCGACCGATTCCAGCAGCCCCTCGTTGAGCGGCAGATCCTCGCGCAGCAGCAGGCGCAGGCAATACAGCACCACGCTGTGCACGATGGCTCGGGTGGCATTGAGGTTGCGCGCATGGGTGGGCGCACTTCCTGTGAAATCGAGACGCAGGCGATCCGCCGTCGCCTCAACCTGCACGCAGAGTCGTGAACCGTCGTCGAGCGTCTGCTTGGCGACACCGACCTGCACTCGCGGCAGGAAGGCGCGCATGACCGCGGCGCTGTGCGCGAGGATATCCGAAAGGGCCGCGCGCAGCGACCGGCTGTCGGCACCCGCCAGCTCGCGCAGGCGATCGGCCCCCCATTGGTTGGCGGCGAGCTGGGCATGCAGGTCGGCGAGGTTGTCGGCCAGGTTGCGGGTGGGATACGGCGCTTCCTGCAACCGGCGCGCGACCGCCTCAAAACAGGATTCCCCCACCCGCACCAGATGCTGCGGTTCAAGCACCACGCCTTCCTCAGCCAGGCAGCCGGCGGTGGCGGGCATGGACCCCGGCGTCAAGCCGCCGATCTCGGCGTGGTGAGCACGGTTGGCGACGTAACCCAGCAGCGTGGCATCGGCATCAAACACCGGCGTGATCAGGGTGACATCCGGCAGGTGCGAACCGCCATGGGCGGGGTGATTCGTGATCAGGGTGTCGCCGGGCCGCAGATCGAAGCCCTGCACCGCAGAACGCACACAGACTCCGAGCGCACCCAGGTGAACCGGAATGTGCGGCGCGCTCGACACGAGTCTCCCCCCGGCATCGAGCAGGGCGCAGGAGAAATCGAGTCGCTCGCGGATGTTCGTGGAAATCGCCGTGCGACACAGCAGCGCCCCCATCTCGGTCACCACGCCATGCAGGCGGTGGCGGACGAGGTCGCGACTGAAGCCCGCCCCGGACGAGGCCGTTCCCTTGATCCGGCGCAGGACATGACCGAACCCCTCCAGGCGATCCAGCTGCCAGCCCGCCGGGACCACGAGGGTGCTGAAGGCGTCCTGAATCAACTGAGGACCTTCGCCAAGCGATTGTGTGGCTGCAGGGGTCACCCCAGCGACAGGCGCCGCTCCTGTCCGCACGGCGACGCGCAGGCTGACGATTTCGATAACGCGGCTGGCGGGCGGGACGTAACCAAACAGACGCCGGTAGGCCGAGGCATACAGGTCCGGCAGATCACCGGGCTTTTCGAAGCCGACCTGCAACGGCGTGTCCTGCCCCTGCAAACGCAGTTCCGCAAGGTGCGACACCTCAACGCTGGCTGGATGCCCGAGGTCGCCCTTCGCGCGAGCCACGAGATCGTCCAGCCAGGATTCGAGATCGCCCGCGCAGTCAGCCAGCGGCTGCAGGACCTGGCGGGCGGCAAACTTTTCCGGCAGCGCCTCGTGAAGGCCGACCGCACTGAGGATGCCCGCATGTTTAGGTGCCAGCACCGTGCTCATGCCGAGTCGCTCCGCGACCGCGCAGGCATGTTGTGGACCGGCACCGCCGAAGGCGAGCAGCGCATGATCGCGCGGATCATAGCCCTCGGCCACCGAGATGCGCCGGATGGCCGACGCCATGTGCTCCACAGCGAGACGAAGGCAGGCCTGCAGCAGTTCGTCGGGCGTGAAGCGACCGTCTGACACGGCGTGCAGTTCGGCGAGGCGGCGGCGTGAGGCTTCTACATCAAGCGGGATGGGCGCGCGCGCCGGATCGAAGCGACCCAGCAGCAGGTTGACGTCAGTGATCGTCAGCGGTCCGCCGCGACCGTAGCAGGCCGGCCCGGGATCGGCACCGGCGCTTTGCGGTCCCACCGCCAACCCCTGCGCCGTCCAGTGACAGATCGAGCCACCGCCTGCGGCAACGGTTTCGATGGCGACACAGGGTGCCAGCAGACGCAGGCCGGCGACCTCCTGACTGAAGCGCAGGCCGGGTCGGCCATCGATGCGGGCGACGTCGGTGCTGGTGCCGCCCATGTCGAGCGTGAGCACGCGCGGGAAGCCGGCGCGGGCGGCGGCGTTGGCCGCGCCGAGCGCGCCACCGGCCGGACCGCTCAGCAGCAGGTCTTTCGGCCGAACCTCTTCCGCCTTCTCCAGCGCCCCCGCCGAGGTCAGGACCGACAGACGCGATCCCGAGCCCAGCGGCGCGGCGACACCGGCCAGAAAAGCCTGCACCGGTCCCGTCAGATAGGCATCCGCCACCGCGCTCTGCGCACGCGGCAGGATCTTGGCAAAGGGCGCGACCGTTGAAGATGCCACCACCTGCTCAAAGCCGGCAGCCCGCAACAGTTCCGCCACGCGTTGCTCCGGTCCGCGATGGGCATGGCTGTGCAGCAGACACACGGCGGCATGGCGGATCCCCAGGGCCAGCACCCGCTCCGCCTCACGCTGCAGGGCGACTTCATCCAGCGGCAGGAGTTGCTCCCCATCGGCCCCGATTCGCTCGCTCACTTCGGCCACCGCCTCGAAGAAGAGCGGCCGCGGCGCATGGCGCAGGGCAAACAAATCGGACCGACGCTGATCGCCCAGCCGCAGCAGGTCGCCAAAACCGGCCGTGACAAACAGGGCCACCCGGGACCCCTTGCGTTCCAGCAAGGCGTTCGTGGCGCGCGTGGTTGCCAGGCGCAGGTCCAGCGGCGGCAGCGGATGATCGCCCGGCGTCCGGGTCAGCAGTCGCGCCGCCAACACGGGAGCCTCTTCGCCGGTCAGCAGATCGAGTTGTTCCGGCCTCGCCGTGAAAGGCGCTTCCAACGTCAGGAGGCATGCCTCCGCGTCCCAACCCAGCACACGGCGCTCCTGCTCACCCGCCCTCGCTCGAAACCCGCGCAGCAGGTCCTGCGTCAAGGCTGGCAAGCCTTCCAAAACCAGTTGCTCCGGCACCGGCCCCGGCGCGACCCGGGCGCGCAGGACACCGGACGACAGCACCTTGCAGCGCGATTCCCGCCCCTGCGGATCCACGGCAAAGGCATCCGTGAAGGTGCCGCCCGTGTCCGCCGAAATTCGCCATGCCGTCATGCCCGCGAAAATACCGGCACCCGCTGGGATCGCAAAGGTGAATCGAGCCGAGTCGCTGTTCTCGTTTCCCGGTTCAAGCCACGGCCCCGGCGCAGCGGGGCCCTACCGTCCCCACTGTCTACTTCTCCACCTCCGGCGGCAGTGCCAGACTGGGCAGCCAGCGTGCCTCCATCAAACTGTCCTCATAAGGACTGCGTTCGGCGGGCTTGAAGATACCGTCGGCGCGGGCGAGCCAATCCTTCGCCTTGACCTCGTCCTTGCGGGCGAAGGCAATGGCGGCCTGGGCATAATAATAGGCC
>JAUREI010000247.1 GCA_030827515.1 Prosthecobacter sp.
ATCAATTGGGCGATGTCGTTCTTGGCGACCAGAATCGCAACATCAAGCCAGACGCTCATTGGCGTGGCCAAGCACGCCGACCCAAATCTGAAGGCCAAGATCCTGGACAAGAACGAGGGCGGGTTCAACATTGTGGAAATCTCCGAAGCGGTTGGCCGCTCGGTGAACGACGTGATCTCTGTCTTCAACATGCCTGGCGTGACCCAGGATATGTACAACATTATCGCCCAAGTCACGGACCTGTTCGACAGGCGGGTCGGGTTGACCGAGCTGATCTACGGCATGACGCGGTCCCAGTTCCGCTCCGCTGCCGAGGCCACCGTGAAGGCGGAGCAGATCAGCGTCCGGCCGGACGATTACGCTTCGATTCTGGAGGACGCCCTGTCCGAGGTCGCCAGGAAGGAAGCCCTCCTGGCACGGTGGCTGGTCTATCCCCAGGACGTGGCCCCGATTCTCGGGCCGATGGCCGCCCAGGCGTGGCAGATGCACGTCCAGGGAGAAGATCCCGAGTCCGTGGTGCGGGAGTACTCCTACCGCGTTGAGGCTGGGTCTGCGAGAAAGCCAAACATTGCGACCCGCATTGAGAACATGAACAACTCCATGCAGATCATGATGCCAGTCGCACAAGGGCTGCTCCAAGCCGGTCAGCCCCAAATCTTCAACGCACTCTTGGAGGACTGGGGGAAGAGCATGAACGTGGACGTGTCAAAGTACATCGTCCCGCCGCCTCCCCCTGGCCCGCCACCGCAAGAGCAAGCGCCGCCCGAGCCGCCCCCGGAACAATAGTCCTATATGGAATACCCTCCTGAAGTTATCGCTGCGGGATCCAAGGCCCTGAGTTTGTACGAAAAAGCACTGCCTTATGGCGAGCGCTGGGCAACCATGGTCGCCCTTCAGCAGCCTCCCGGGACCAGCGGCACAGACCGCGCCTTCCTGGAGGGCCGGCAGAACAACGAACAATTAAACGACATGCCCCGCCGGCAGGCTGCCTATGTTGCCAAAGAGGCCCGCCAGGCGGGGATCTCCATTTCCGGCAAGTATTACTGCGCGGGCATTGCCGACAAGCGCGGCTGGAGGGATCCCGAGGCGTGGGTAACGTCCAACGACGATGTCCTCCGAGTCGCCCAAAAGCGACGCCTGCACGTCACCGGCAACGTGAACTACGAACCCGGCGAGGCTCCGCCCAAGCGAGTCTTGCTGTCCGAGTCGATCATCAAAGACGAACTGAAGAAGGAAAAGCGCAAGAACCCCAAGGCCAAGGACGGGGAGCTGCGAGAGAAGATCATTGAGAAACACGCCTACAGGGTCAAGAACCGATGAATGAGATCGCGCGTCACTTTTCGCCAGGCACTGTGGTCACGGCCAACTCGTCGGCCGCCACCACGTCGGGCATGTTTCCTTTCGGCCGTTTTGGCGGGGCGTGTGTCATGATCGCCGCGACCAACTCCTGCACGCAGATCAACTGGCACGGAACCGTGGATCCTTCCGTGACCCCGCGTCAGATTTACAACGACGGCGCCGCAGTGACCACTGCGGTGACGGTGGGCATCATGCCGGTTCCGGACGCTGCCTTTGCGGTGAATTACGCCGTCCCCATTGTGGTGGGCGGAACGACTTGTGCAATGACCGTAATGGCAAAGGGGTGAGTCATGGCGTTTGAATTTCCTCCCGGCGGTGCTGGCCCGGTTCGCCTGCGTGAATCCGTTGTCGCTGCCGAGGAACCGAAGGCTGCCGAGATGCTGGAGGGCGAGCTTGCCATTAATAGCGCCGATGGCAAGCTCTACTACCGCAAGCCGAATGGAACGCTTGGAACGCTGGCGTCTGGCGTATCCAGTGTCAACGGCCAGACCGGCAACGTGAGCCTCAGTTTCTCGTCGCCCGGCCACACCCACACGGCTGGCGAGGTCGGCTTGCCGGCGATTTCTGTTGGTGCCCTTACATCAACGGTGGGCGCATCCAGCAGCGATTACTACGACGTGCAGGGCATGGCCGTGAGCCTCGCATCGGCTGGCGTCTACGACGTGCGGGTGGTGCTGGTTGGCGCCAGCACTAGCGCCGTTTCAGGCGGCGCGCTGGTTGCCATTAACGGCACGTCCTACGTGGGCTCTTCGCCCCCGTCTGGCTACGCCTTGTACGGCGGCGCTGAATTGGTGGGCAGCACAGCCCAAGCAATGACGGCCTCCACGTCAGGGGCGCTGTCTGCGGCGTTTGTGTATGCCACCTCCGCAGCGGCCACGCTGGCCGTGCGATTTAACTCCGGCGCGCCGCCCGACAACGCCCACCTTGTGCCTGGCTCGCACATCATTGCCATTCGTTGCGGTGACGGGCCGTCCTGATCGCCGGTCGTTGAGCCACACTAGAGAGCCGTTCCTATGGCGATGAACCCCCGCCTGCTTCGCCCGCGTGCCTCGGGATTCAGCCCGAAGAGCATCGCCGGCCTTCAGTTGTGGCTAGACGCTGCTGATTCGTCCACTATCAGCACAGGCACAGGCGTTTCCGAATGGCGGGACAAGTCTTCTACAGGCAGCAAGTGGGTGCAGGCGACGGCCAACAATCAGCCGGCCACCGGCACGCAGTCTATGAACGGCAAAAACGTGTTGGTGTTCGACGGCACCAACGATGCTTTGTCTTCAGTCGCTCCGCTTTCGACTTCGATGCCGATGACGCTGTTCATCGTCCATCGAATCGTCGCCAAAGTGGATTTCGGAATGACATACGCCGCGACCGGCTATAACTACATCGGCCAATCGTCAACCACCGGAAAGGTACTGTGGTCGTTCAACGGGGGCACGTTCGCCGAAGGTCCGTCTGATGTTTCCGGGACGAACGTCATTGCCACCTGCGTGTTGCCGGCGTCCGGTTCTGGCGATGCTTTTATCAACGGCGGGACGCGCGTCGGCGGCAACACTGCAAGGCCGATTCTCACCGGAACGCATTACATCGGACGCTTCCAGTTCGGCAACTTTGGCAACCTGTGGATCGCTGAGGTGCTGTCTTATGCCGCCGCGCTGAGTACGTCCGAGCGACAGAAGGTAGAGGCGTATCTCGGAAAGAAATGGGGGATCGCCGTCACATGAACCGCTTCTTCCGCGTCCCTGACGCTGCCTTGTACGAGCAAGTACGCCTCAGGCTGGACGCTGCCTGGGGCCACGTTCCGCCGACCACCTGTATAGACCCAGCCGACGTTGCCCCGCGTGATGACGCTGGACGGATCGTCTTGGCGGTGCGGCAGGAGTTCACCGAGTTCCCGGATGCGGCGGCCATCCTGCCGGGCCTGCTGGCGAGCGGTCAGGTGGTGGAGATTGGCGAGGCCGAGTATCGGGCCGCAATCACCGTCGCTCCTGAGTGACGCTCTACCCACAGTAGATTGCCGTGAACCACCGAGAAATGCTCGGAAGTTCGCTGGCGTGATTTTGCCCCGCGCGTAGACTCACGGGCATGAGCGACATCA
>JAUREI010000102.1 GCA_030827515.1 Prosthecobacter sp.
CCGCGAAAAGGAAGCGCGCCGCACCGATTCCTGGACGGAACAGGAGTTGCTCAAGATTCCTTGATCCAAAAACAACGTAGGCAGTCATCCACTCACCCGCGGAATCGCCATCTTCCGCCTCGCCACATTTCGCGATAGATGCGGCGGCTGCATGCTTAGGTTTGCCATGCGTTTTTCCGCTCTGCTTTTCATCCTGTTCCTCTCTGTTGCGCTGGCCCAGGCCGATGAAGTTCGTTCCGCCCTCGGTGTCACCCGCCAGGGTACGCAGATCGACGCCCTGCTGGCGCCCGAGTCGCTGGCCCCCGCTTCAGCCAAGCCGCGGGTGCTGCTGATCGGCGGGCTCGATGGCCGGGCCGAGTCGGTGGCGGCGGTGACGGCGACCCTGCAGGCCATGCGCGCCGATGCGAAGTTCGGACCGCGCGTGGCGGTGGCGGCGGTGCCGAACGCACGTCCCGATGCCTCGGCGCTGGCGCCGATCTTTCCGCCGGCCGGTGAGGCGTATCTGAAGCCGGAGACGGATGCCTCGCACTACCTCTGGCGCTGGATTGGAATGCAGGCGCCGGACCTCGTGCTCATCGTGGCGGAGGCGGGCGATGCCTCGGCGGCCTCGCTGGCCAAGGCCCTGGGCGAGACCGCCCCTTGCGGCATGGGAACGATCCCGGCGACCGTGATCGCCACGGGTTCGGCGGTGACCCTGCCGGAAACGATTGCGCCGTCGCCGGCCCGCAAAGAATGGCGTCGCCGGGTGGCGCGCACGCCGGTCGAAGTGGCCACCGAACTCGCCGCAGTCTACGGCCAAAAAATGGATCCGGTGATGTACATCCCGGCGCTGGCGGTGGTGGGCCGGGTACGTCTCGGGGAACTGACCGGCGATGCCACGGCACTGGCCGATGCCGAGCGCATCGGCGCGCCTTTCCGCAATGGCGTCAAGGAGTCGATGCCGGCGAACGGCAATGGCAGCACGATCTCGGGCCACCTGATTTTCTCCGAGCTCGCCCGCCGCACCGGGCATGCGGGATGGACGGCATTGGCGAAGAAGGCGGCCGATTATGGCTTCGATGAGTCGGGGCAGCCCAAGCTGTCAATGCCCTTTCACAGCGAGATGAGCGACTCGGTCTTCATGGGCTGCGCCATCCTCGCCGAGGTCGGGGCGCTCACGGGCGAGAAGAAGTATTTCGAGCAGTGCCTGCGCCACCTGCGCTTCATGGAACAGCTCTGCCTGCGCCCGGATGGCATCTACCGGCATTCGCCGCTGGATGAAACGGCGTGGGGGCGCGGCAACGGTTTTCCGGCCCTGGGCCATGCACTGTCGCTCAGTGCGCTGCCGGCCGAATCGGCCGAGCATGCGGCCTTTCTCGCCAGTTACCGCAACCATCTCAAGGCCTTGAAAAAGCACCAGGATCCGACTGGCGCCTGGCATCAGGTGATCGATCATGAGGAAAGTTATCGCGAGTTTACCAGCACCTGCATGATCACTTTCTCGATCATCCGCGGTATGTGCCGCGGTTGGCTGGACACGGCGGAATGGCAACCGGTGGTGGATCGGGCTTGGACAGCCATCAAGAGCCGAATCGGTCCCGAGGGTGTGCTCGTCGATGTCTGCACCGGCACCGGCAAGATGAAATCGCTGCGCGACTACTACGATCGCACCGCCATTCTGGGTCGTGATGATCGAGGTGGTGCCATGGCGCTGATGCTGGCGACCGAGCTTGCCTACTGGGAGCGCGAGCGGCGCTGAGGCTCAGGGATCGCGGGTCAGTTCCACCCGCCGCAGCTTCAGCCAGCCCCCGGGTTCGGCCTGGCCGACCGGATCAAGGCGAAGACGAATCAGGCCACCTCGGTAGCCGGGATGATCGGCGAGTGACAGCACCTGGCGGTGAAAGGCGCCATCGCCCTGAATCGGGAAGGTGAGGCTGCACTCGCCGCTGAAATCACTCTCACCATGCCTCTGCCAGAAGAGGGTTGCGTGCGTCTGCCGGGTCAAGAAGGCGGCCTCGATCACCAGGTGTGTCGCGTCCTCGGCGCGCCAGAAGGTGAGGGGACTGAGCAGATGGGGGTCGTCGGATTCAAAATGCAATTCCAGGTGGTCATGGATGGGCCAGCCGGAGTCGCGCAGCCTGCGGTGATGCCAGCCCTGGCGGTCGCGCTGAAACTGCCAGAAGGGCGGGTCCTGCGGTCGAGCCTGCGCTGCGCGTTCGCGAATGGCCTGCAGCGGCCCCAGAACGAGTTCGTAGGAAAACTCGTAGACGATGTTGGCATCCAGGAACTCCAAACCCTGGCCGGCGAGGTAGCCGGTGCTGTTGCCGAGCGTGTCATTCGGTCCCGGTTGACCGGCAAAGCCGCCGGTGAAGTGCACACGGCCCGGTGTGATCAGACCCAGTCCCCAGTCTTTGTCATTGAGCAGGGCGGCCCAGCCTTCGGTGCCGGTCCAGAAGGACCAGGGATGGCTGCCCGTGACGGGCGGCACCGGTGTCACCGGGGCGTTGGTGAACGGGCGATCGCCCTGGTAGCTGACGACATGGTGGAAGGGCGCGTTGGCATAGACTGCCGGCAGTTCCTGCAGGCGCGCCGGATAGAGGGTGCGATCGGTGCGTGCGTTGTTGAGTCGCGCCCGTGCCTTGACCACCGCACCGTCGAGTTCCAGCCAGGATTCGAAGGTGCACTCGCCAGGCACACCGTTGAGCGGCCACTGCAGCGGTCGGCAGAGCAGGCGAATGCGCCGGCCGTCGTTTTCATGCTGCAGCACCTGGCCGCGGTTGTCGAAGTCGTCGCCGCTCTGGATCGGGTTCCAGCCGAGGTGCAGCCAGTGCTTGGCCGGCTTCTGGCCGTTGGCCTCGAAGGGCACCGGGCCGGCGTAGAAGGACAGTTGGACCTGGCGGCCGAGGTCGAAATTGTTGATGGCGTTGGCACCGTCGGCCTGCGCGGCGAGGAAGGTGATGGCGCCGCCGCGGTTGAGATCGACCCCGAGTTTGATCTGCGCGTTCTCCAGCCAGCTCATCCGCTCGGCATGGGCGCAGGGCAGGGAAGCCAGGAGGGCAAGGGGCAGGGCGGAGCGCAGAGGCATGGGCGGGATAGGGTCGTGCTTGGGGCGCTGGGTGCAAGCCGGACGCGTGGCGGCTCTCCGGGTCAGCGCGGTCGCTGCAGTTCGAACTGGTCGCGGGTGCGGCAGTACCCGTTCGGGGCCTGCATGCGGCCAATGGGGTGGTAGTTCGCCGGGCTCACCAGCCAGGTCTTGGGATCGAGGATGCCGTCGCGCACATGCACGCGCAGGACCTCGCCGATGACGAGCCGGTTTTCACCGATCTCGAAGATGCCGATGTTTCGGCATTCCAGGCTTGCGGGCGCCTCGGCGAGTCGGGGCGGTTTGACGGCGCTGGAGGGCAGCGTGGTGAGTCCGGCGTGCCGGGTTTCGTCTTCGCCGGGAGGCAGGGAAGCGGCGCACTGGTTCATGGCCTCCGCCAGGGCTTCATCGACGAGGTTGACGACAAATTCCTGGGTGACGCGAATGTTGAGGGCGGTGTCCTTGGGCACGCCGGGAGCGCGGTCGCCGGGGCAGAAGCCGACAATGGGCGGGCTGTCGCCGAGCACGTTGAAAAAGCTGAAGGGAGCGGCGTTGACGCGGCCCTGTTCATCAAGGGTGGTGACGAGGGCGATGGGCCGCGGTGTGACCAAGCCGGAGAGGATGGCGTAGGCGTTGTCGCGAAGAGGGCCGGTGAGATCGAGTTCCATGAGGGTGCGTGATGGATGGAGGGAGACAGTGGCGGGATGGCGGTAAAATGCAAAACGCGACGTTACTCAAACCGGCCCGGCGAGTTTGGATAGGGTTCTCGGGTTTTTGACGCAGGGTCCAAGCAGGGGGTGGTCTTGGATCCCTCTGTCAGCGATTCCCCCATGGAGGAAACGCGTTCCGGGATGCGAAAAGCCCGCCCCGGTGAACCGGAGCGGGCCTCGGGATTGTGTGGGGGTCTGTGGCCGCAGGTCACTTCTTCAGGTCGAAGCGGTCGAGATTCATGACCTTGGTCCAGGCGGCGACGAAGTCCTGAACGAACTTGTTCCCGGCGTCCGCACTGGCATAGACCTCGGCGATGGCGCGCAACTGCGAGTTTGAGCCAAAGACGAGATCAACCGAGGTCGCCATCCACTTCATCGCGCCGCTCTTGCGGTCGGTGCCCTCGTAGAAGTGCTCGCAGCGGGGCGAGACCTTCCACTCGGTTTCCATGTCGAGCAGGTGGACGAAGAAGTCATTCGTCAGGGCACCACGGTTCTTCGTCAGCACGCCGAGGTCGGGGTGGCCGGTGTTGGTGCCGAGCACGCGCAGGCCGCCGACCAGCACGGTCATTTCCGGCGCCGACAGCGTCAGCAACTGGGCGCGGTCGACGAGGGTTTCCGGAGCGGGGCGGTCGAGTTCGTGGCCGAGGTAGTTGCGGAAACCGTCCTGCCTGGGTTCCAGCACCGCGAACGAGGCGGCGTCGGTCATCTCCTGAGTGGCGTCGGCGCGACCTGGTGTGAAGGGCACGGTGATGTCGCGGCCGGCCTTTTTGGCGGCGGCTTCCACGCCTGCGCAGCCGCCGAGCACGATGAGGTCGGCCAGCGAGACATTCTTCCCGCCGGTTTGGGCGGCGTTGAATTCCTGCTGCACCTTCTCGAGCACGCCGAGCACCTTGCTGAGCTGGGTGGGGTTGTTGACCTCCCAGTCCTTCATCGGCACCAGGCGGATGCGGGCGCCGTTGGCACCCCCGCGCTTGTCGCTGCCACGGAAGGTCGATGCCGAAGCCCAGGCGGTGCTGACCAGTTCGGAGACGGTCAGGCCGGAGTCGAGCAGCTTTGCCTTGAGGGCGGCGATGTCACCGGCATCCACGAGGGCGTGGTCGACCGCGGGCAGGGGATCCTGCCAGATCAGGGCTTCCTTCGGGACTTCCGGGCCGAGGTAGCGCGCCAGCGGACCCATGTCACGGTGCGTGAGCTTGAACCAGGCCTTGGCAAAGGCGACCTCAAACTCCTTCGGATTCTCCAGGAAGCGGCGGGAGACCTTCTCATAGGCGGGATCCATGCGCAGGGCGAGGTCCGTGGTGAACATCATCGGCGCATGGCTCATGGCCGGATCATGGGCATCGGGCACGGTGCCTTCACCGGCCCCGTCCTTGGGTTTCCACTGCCAGGCGCCCGCAGGGCTTTTGGTCAGCTCCCACTCATAGGCGAAGAGGTTGGACAGGTACATGTGCGACCAGCGGTTGGGGACACTGGTCCAGGCGCCTTCGAGGCCGCTGGTGATGGTGTCACCGGCGTTGCCCTTGCCATGTTTGTTTTTCCAGCCCAGGCCCTGCTCCTGAAGCGGTGCGGCCTCGGGATCCGCACCGACGTTGTCCGCGCTGGCTGCGCCATGAGCCTTGCCGAAGGTGTGACCGCCCGCGATCAACGCGACGGTCTCCTCGTCGTTCATCGCCATGCGCGCGAAGGTCTCGCGGATGTCTCTGGCGGCGGCGAGCGGGTCGGGCTTGCCGTTGGGACCCTCGGGATTGACGTAAATCAGGCCCATCTGCACGGCGGCAAGCGGGTTTTCAAGTTCGCGGTCGCCCTTGTAGCGCTTGTCGCCCAGCCACGTGGTCTCCGGTCCCCAGTAGATGTCCTCCTGGGGCTCCCAGACATCTTCACGGCCGCCGGCGAAGCCCCAGGTCTTGAAGCCCATGGATTCAAGCGCGACGTTGCCCGTCAGCACCATGAGGTCGGCCCAGGAGATCTTGTTGCCGTATTTTTGCTTGATCGGCCAGAGCAGGCGGCGCGCCTTGTCGAGGTTGGCGTTGTCCGGCCAGCTGTTGAGCGGGGCGAAGCGCTGCGTGCCGTAGCCGGCGCCGCCACGTCCGTCACTGACGCGATAGGTGCCGGCACTGTGCCAGGCCATGCGGATGAACAGCGGGCCGTAATGACCGTAATCGGCCGGCCACCAGTCCTGCGAGCTCGTCATGAATTGCCGCAGATCTTCCTTCAGGGCATCGTAGTCCAATTTTTGGAACTCCGCCGCATAGCTGAAGGCGCCCCCCATGGGATTGCCCCTGGGCGAGTTCTGGTGGAGAATGTTAAGGTTAAGCTGCTCGGGCCACCAGTCGCGATTCGACATGGCTGCGGCGGCGGTGTGACGGTTGGCGGGCGC
Organism: Prosthecobacter sp.; assembly: GCA_030827515.1. Classification (GTDB taxonomy): domain Bacteria; phylum Verrucomicrobiota; class Verrucomicrobiia; order Verrucomicrobiales; family Verrucomicrobiaceae; genus Prosthecobacter. The sequence continues at coordinate 6,149 of JAUREI010000102.1, forward strand.
TGGCGCGCCCATGACGGGGCATTTGCTGGTGTTGTCCATGGTTGGGTTCTCCGATGGGGGCGTGGCCGTCTGTGGCTTGGCTGCAGTCAACGCGACCGGGGTCAGCGCCAGCATGGCGAACAGCGCCGTGTGTTTGATGGTTTTCATAGCTTGATGGGGTTGGGTCTCCTGTGTCAAGTCGGAGTGCCCTGCAGAGGGTTCCGACAGACGACACGTGGAGGCGATGTGGCCATGCATCCAATGCAATGGTAGAATGCTTGCAATGCACGCGACGCATGATTGATTGCCGCATGCGAACGGAACTGAGCCTGCATGCCCTTGAACAGTTTGTTGCCCTGGCGCGTACCCGGAACTTCACCCGGGCCGCGGAGGAGTTGCATTTGTCGCAGCCGGCCCTGAGCCGGGCCATCCAAAAGCTGGAGGATCAACTCGGGCAACCCCTTTTTGAGCGCAAGCCGCGCGAGGTCCTGCTGACCGATCTTGGGGAGTTGCTGCTGGAGCGTGCGAGGGAGATTCTGCAGTTGATGGAGGACACTTTTTCCGAACTTGCCGAAGCTGGACGTCGGGGACGCATCCGCCTCGGGGCAATCCCGACCATTGCCCCCTATTATCTTCCCGGACTGCTGAGCCGCTTTTCCGAATTGCATCCCGAGGTGTCGGTTGCCGTCCAGGAGGATACGACGGAGGTGCTGATCAAGCGCTGCAGCAACGGTGAAATGGACCTGGCCATTGTGGCGCTGCCGATTTTAGACCGTCACCTGGAGGTTGAGCCGCTGTTCAACGAGGAATTGCTGCTCGTGCTGCCGGCAGGCCATCCCTTGGTGAAGGTAAAGAAACTGACCCTGGAAAGCGTCGAGGAGCAACCCTTCGTCATGCTCAACGAGGCCCACTGCCTGTCGGAAAACATTGCCTCCTTCTGTCGACAGCAGTCGGTGCAGCCGATCACGGTCGAGCGCACGAGCCAGTTGACGACCGTGCAGGAATTGGTGGCTCTCGAGCACGGCGTTTCGATCGTCCCGGAAATGGCGCGCCGGCTCGACCTGAGCGAGCGCCGGGTGTATCGTTCCTTCAGTGGCGAACGACCGGAACGAACCGTGGCGATGATGTGGAACCCGGCACGGTTTCAGGGCAAGGCCGTCAAGGCGCTGATGCAGATCATGCGCCGGCAGGCGGCCGGCCCGCGGTGAGGCTTGCACCTCGCCGTTGACCCCCGCCCGCGCCGCGCTAACAGAGGCGCATGCTTCTTGATCTGCCGCGCTGGTTCGACCTCCACACGCACTTCCGCCAGGGGCCGGCCGTGGCCGCCTACGTGAAGGCGCATCTCGACATGGGCTGCGCCGGTGCGCTGGCCATGCCGAACACCCAGCCCCCTGTGGCCCGGGTCTTCGGCCCGGCAAAGGACACGGCTTGGTCGATCGAGAGTTACACGGCCGACCTTCGCGCCGCGGGGGCCGATGCCTTCGAGCAGTTGATCGTGCCGCTCTACCTGACACGCCAGACGACCGCGGAGATGATCCATGAGGGTGCGGCATCCGGACTGTTGCGCGCCTGCAAGTATTACCCGCCGCACGGCACCACCAATGCCGAGCACGGTCTGCCCATGGACGACCTCATCGGTGGCGAGGTGCTGCGAGCCATGGAGGAGCGTGGCATTGTGCTCTGCATCCATGGCGAGCAGCACGCGCTCAGCGGGCCGGACTACCTCGACGCCTGTCAGAATGCCGAGACGCGTTTTTACCGCGAGCGCCTGCCGCGCCTGCTTGAGGCGCACCCGCGCCTGCGCATTGTCTGCGAACACATCACCACGCGTACGGCGGTGGAGTTCGTCGCCGCGGCCGCGGCTCACGTCGGTGCGACGATCACGCCGCAGCATCTGCTGTTCACTCTCGGGCATCTGATCCAGGGCCTGAAGTATCACCTTTACTGCCTGCCGGTCGTGAAGTTTGAGGACGACCGCGCCGCGCTGCGCGAGCAGGTGCTCCGAGCCGGGCAGGGGAAGTTCTTTGCCGGCACCGACAGCGCCCCGCACACCACCAAGGCGACCGCCTGCGGCTGTGCCGCCGGCTGTTTCACCGGCGGCTGCGCGCCGCAGCTCTATGCCATGGCCTTCGAGCAGGCCGGGGCCGATCTCGGCACGGACTCCGGTCGCGACGCCTTCGAGCGCTTTCTCTGCCGCAACGGCCCGGCGTTCTACGGCTTCCCGGTGTCGTCGGCCCGCTTTGAGATGGAGAAGACGTCCGCGACGACAGCTATCCTGGAAACACCGGCCGGGCCGGTGACGCCGCTGCCGCTTGGACTCGGACTTGAGCTGACCTGGCGGGTGGTCGGATGAAGGCGTGGCAAGAACGAAGACTGGCGTTTCGTTGCATGGACCGGCCCTGAATTCCTCCAAAACTTGATGAACGCACGCGGACCCCTTTTTGCCCTGACGCTTATCGCGGTGGGGTGCACGACGGCCATCGCCGATGATTTTGATGCGCAGTCCTTCCTGGGCATGAGTGCCGGCAACAATGTGGGTGCGGCGATCAAGCGTGGCGAAAAGGACGGGAAGAGGGTGTTGGTGTTTGCCTATGATGCGAAGAAGCCCGGGCAGGCTTTCCACATCGAGGGCATGCTCGATCTCGAGCAGAACCGCCAGTTGGTGCGTGACAACTTTTTGATCGTCCTCACCGATTTCAAGGACAGGAACATTCGTGACCAGGTGGGCGACGAAAGCCAGACGCGCCCCATGTTCTTTCTCTTTGGCACCGACGGCAAGCTGATCCAAAAAGGCACCGCCGCCGTCGGGGCGGGGTCGGGTAACAAGCTGGTGGTGGAGTGGACCGAGAAGTGAGCTTTGCCTTCGCCCGGTCCGCGATCTGGGCCCGGGCTTCACCTGTCATTGACTTGGCAAAGAAGAAGCGGAATTCCGGCCGATTTTCAGCGCAGAAGAAGGCTTTGCGATTAGATTGACGGATGCTGAACTGTCATTGGTGCCTGCGGATTGCAGCCTTGCTCCTGACTGCCTGTGGCTCAGTCCCGGAAGTCGACCCGCCGGTCACGGCTGAACGCGTCGAGCTGTCGCGTTACCTCGGCCGCTGGCATGAAATCGCCCGCCTGCCGATGCCCTTCCAAAAGGAGCAGGAGGCGGCCATCGCGGAGTACGGGTTGCGCTCGGACGGCGAAGTGTCGGTGCGCAACATCGCCGTGCGCGCGGATGGCATGACCCGCGAGGTTCGCGGCCAGGCCCGTGTGCTCAATCCCGGGGCGAACTCAAGACTCTTGGTGCGTTTCAACGAGTGGTTTTCAGTCTTCATGCCGCAGCCGGAAAAGGGCAACTACTGGATCCTGCACGTGGACGCGGACTACCAAACGGCCCTGGTCGGCACGCCGGATCGACGTTACCTCTGGGTGCTGGCGCGTGATCCGGCCCTGCCGGAAGCGACGCTGCAGCGCCTGCTGCGACTCGCCCGTGACCAGGGCTATGACACCCGGCGTTGGATCCGCAGTGCCCAGCACCAACCGCGCGCGTGATGTCAGACCTGCTCTCCGCCTGTTCCCAGTCCGCCCTGCGCGCCGCTCTCGACACGCTGCGCGACCACGGCCTCGAACCGGATCGCTGCGACATCCTCCAGGATGCCAACACTCTGGTCGTGCGCCTGACAGCGGACCTGGTGGCGCGCGTGGTTCAGGATCTGGACGGTCCGCGAGCGGGCACTGCCTGGTTCGAGCGCGAGAATGCGGTTGCCATGCACCTCACCCGGCGCGGTGCGCCGGTGGTGCCACTGCATGAGGCCCTGCCTTCAGGGCCTCACCTGCGCGACGGCTATCCCATCAATTTCTGGCGTTTTGTCGAGGTCGTTGACCGCCCGGCCGATCCTCACGAGGCGGGGTTCGCCCTGCGCCGCTGTCATGAAGCCCTGACCGACCTTGCCGAGCCCCTGCCGAGGCTTGCCATCCTGCGGGAGGCGCAGGCGATGCTGGAGGGGCGGGACCTGCTGCCCCCGGAGGCGCAGTCGCTGGTGCATCGACGTCTCAGCACCGCCCTTGGCGGTTTGGAGCAGGCACCGGTTCAGCCGCTGCATGGGGATGCCCATGAGGGCAACTTGATGGTCACCCGCAATGGCTTGCTCTGGTCGGACTGGGAGGATGCCTTTGCCGGACCCGTCGAGTGGGATCTGGCCTCACTCATCTGGAATGCCCGCCTGCTTGACCAGGATTCCGCGGCTGCGGAGGCCATGCTGGCCGGGTATCAGGCGGCTGGTGGCACCCTGGATCAGCAAGTGCTGGACCAGTGCCTGGTGGCCCGTGCCGCGGTGATGTGCGCCTGGTACCCCGTCCTGTATCCCCAGCCCGATGCCGCCCGCCGCGCCAAGCTGAAACACCGGCTCGACTGGTTGGCGACCTATCCGGACTGACGGGTTGGAGTCGCCCGGGCTTGTCGCGCGTGTGTTGAAAGACTGGCGTCAGCGGGTTGAATGAGGGCTGCGTGGAGGGGGTGGGGGTGGCTTGTGGGTTTTTTCCTTCGCTGGCAGGTGCAAGCTGTCTGGAATGCGCTAAGGAAGCCGGGGTCGGGCACGGCCGGTGACAGAACCGGCGGGTGTGCGGCTGCCACCCCATGTCTGCTCCCACCTCCGATACTGAACATCTTGACCGTCTGCCGCGGTTGCCGCGCCGCGCCCTGACCTCGCTCGGGCTGGTGCTGGCCGTCACCCTGCTGAATGCCTTCAACGACAACATCCTGAAGATGATGCTTGTCGGTCTGGCGCCGAAGGCGGTGTCCGGCATGCTCGGGGAGAACATCGGGGTCTGGCTCGGCGGCATCATTCTGCTGCCCTTCATTCTGTTCGCGCCGATGGCCGGTCATTTTTCCGATCGCTACTCGAAGCGTTCGGTGATCCTGGCCATGTTGATGGCTCAGGCGGTCATTCTCCTGCTTGCCGGCGCCTGTTTTGAATCCGAGGCCGGCAGTCTGGGGATTGCCCTCTCGCTCGGCGCCTTTTTCCTGCTGGCGGTGCAGTCGACCGTGTACAGCCCGGCCAAGATGGGCATCCTCAAGGAGGTCGCCGGCTCGCGGCGGCTTGGAGTGGCGGTGGGAGCCCTGCAACTGGTGACGATGGTGGGCATCCTCGCGGGACTCGGCATCGGTGGCACCTGGTTCGACGCACAGTTTCGGGCGACCGGCAATCCCTGGCAGGCGGCGGCGACGCCGATCTGGTGGTTGTTCGGGGTGGCCATGGTGGCCTTGCTGGCCGGCCGCTGGATCCAGTCGACCCCGGCGCATCCGCAGGTCCGATACCGGCATTCGCTTTGGTGGGAGCACTTCACCCATCTGCGGGAGTGCCTGGCCCAGCCTCCTATGAGGCGCGCCTTCCTGGGCAACTCGACCTACTGGTTCGTCGCCAGCATGGCGGCGGCGATGTTTGTCGACATCGGCCTGGCCCTGCATCCGGAACCAACGCTTGGCGGTGCTGCGGGAGCCTCCTCGCGCATGACCCTCATGGTTGGCCTTGGCACGGTGGCCGGCAGTCTGTTTGTTGCCTGGGTCAACCGGCGGGGTCCCCAGTTGGGGCTGATTCCGGTGGGTGCCCTTGGTCTGGCCGGCGCGCTGTTCTGGACCGGGTGGATGCCGGTGGAGTCCGCGAATTTTGAGAAGGCGCTGGCGCTGGTTGGCTTTGCCGGCGGTTGCTTCATGGTGCCCATCCAGGCCTTCATTCAGGATCAGGCTGAACCGGAGAAGCGCGGTCGCGTGCTGGCCTCGATGAACCTGCTCGACAGTCTGGCCGGCGTGCTCGCCGTCCTTTCCCTGGCGGTTCTGAAAGGCTTCGGTTTTGGTTTTCGCGCCCAGTTCTGGGTGCTGGCGGTGCTCATGGTCGTCGCTTCCGTGTATGTCGTGCGCCTCTTGCCGCACTACCTCCTGCGCTTTGTCCTGCTGCTGGCGGTGCGCATGATTTACAAGGTGCGCTCGGTGCATCAGGAACGGCTGCCCAAACAGGGGGGCGTCCTGCTTCTCGCCAACCACGTCAGCTACATCGATGCCTTTGTCTTAGGGGCCGCCTGCGAACGGCCGGTGCGCTTTGTGATGTGGGACGCCCTGTACAACCTTTGGCCGTTCACGCCGCTGCTGCGCGTGGTCGGCACCGTGCCGATCTCGCCAACCCGTGCCAAGGATGCCATCCGCGCGGTCAGCGCCCTGCTCAAGGAGGGACGCATCGTGGCGCTTTTTCCGGAGGGTCAGATCACCCGGCACGGCATGGTCAACGACCTGCGCAAGGGCTATGAAATCATGGCGCGACAAGGCAATGCCGTCGTTGTCCCAGTGTATCTGGACGGTCTGTACGGTTCCTTCACTTCCTACGAGGGCGGTCACTTCTTCAGCAAATGGCCGCGCCGTCTTCGCTATCCGGTAAAAGCCTGGTATGGCACGCCCCTCGCCGCGCGCGACGCAAGCACCGAGGCGGTGCGTCGGCAGATCTTGTCGCTCAGCGCCGAGGCCATGCTGGCGAGACGGGATTTGGCGCGCGAAACGGATCCGCGTCGCCGGGTCGTGCTGGCGAATGCCCTGCGTCTGCGCGAGATCGAATGGGTGCGCCCCGGCGAGACGATCGTGACAGCCGGCTCCGTCGACGAACCTCTCGTTGCATCGCTCCGCGGGTTCGCCGCCTTCAAACGTCGCGGTGTGCGCGTGGCGACGCAGCCGCCGGCGACCGGTTCCTGGATTTTTGTCACCACCCGTGTCGAAGACCTCGCCACCGCCCCGGCCGGGGCACGGCTGACTCTGCTCTGGACGAGCGCCCAGAACGTGTTGGTGCCGAACGGCGTGCTGCGCGGCTTGATCGATGCCGACAGCGGCGAACTGCTCGCCGTGAGTGTCCCGAATCCGGCCATGCCCGAGGGGGAGGATGGCGGTCAGCTCGGCCACCGCGAGGGCGCCCTGGGGCGCCTGCTGCCGGGCATCGCTTACGAGCCCGAGACCGACGGCGTCCGGTTGTTCGGTTTGGCCAGCGGCCTGGAATTGAAGCTGCCCGGCGTGCAGCTCGACGAGCAGGGTTTCCTCATGCCACAGGCGGGTTGAGGGTAGGGTCCTTAAGGTAGGGCGCTCTGTCCCAGAGCGCCGAGTTCGGGGGCTGCACGGGGATCCTGCACGGCCGGCTGAGACAGCCGGCCTTACCTGGTA
>JAUREI010000167.1 GCA_030827515.1 Prosthecobacter sp.
CATGAAATTGAAAAGCATGACCTCCGTCATCACGAAGTCGGCGCTTGTCCTGGCCTCCTGCGCCAGCCTGAGCGCCTTCGCCGGCACCCCGAGTGCCAAGGCCCCCGTGGCCCCGCTGCCTGAAGAAGACGGCGCGCTGTTCGACACCCTCGGCGCTGAACTCGCCGTCGGCTACGACACCCGCTACTACTTCCGCGGCCTCTGGTTCGCCGACAACACCACCTGGGCCGGCATCAACCTCAGCGTTCCGCTGAGCGAGCAGGTCACCCTTGGTTTCGCCAGCCTTTACACCAGCACGGTGGAAACGACCGCCGGCAACGGTGGCCCCACCGGTCAGGGCGACTTCGATTACTCGGAGCTCGACCTGGGTGCCAGCCTCAGCTATGACGCCGGCTACGCCACCTACGGCTTCGTTTACACGCACTATGAGTTCTTCGACGGCTTCTCCGGCACCAACGCTGGTGTCCCGAACGGCGCTGGCGAAGGCAACATCACCGGTGCTGACGAACTCGGCCTGACGGTCGCCACCTCGGTCGGCCCGGTCAACCTGTCCGGCGGCTACTTCTATGACCTGCGCATTGGCGGCTCCTACTTCGAAGTGGGCGCTGACCTGCCGATCGAAGTGACCCCCTGGCTGAGCCTGGTGCCCTCCGTCAAGGTTGGCTACGGCATCGACTACTACACCAGCGGTGTCAATGGTGCCTCCACCCCGAGCGGCTTCACCCACGTGCTGCCGACCCTCGCGGCTCCGATCAAGCTGACCAAGAGCGCCACCCTGACGCCCTACATCGCCTACAACATCTCGCTGGGAGCTCGCAACACCCTGAACACTCAGGACAGCGAAATCTTTGGCGGCGTGAAGCTCGGCGTGACCTTCTAATTCCGACAGCTTAAACCGGATTCCTACGACCCCCGGTTGCCTCGCGGCGATCGGGGGTTTTCATTTGCACGCCTGCAGCCGTCCGACGTATAGGGCAGGCATGGCTACCCTTCCCCTGAACTGGAACTCAAGCTCCCTCACCCGCGGCTGGCAGCGCGGCGTCAAATCGTTCTACTGGGGTCTGGGTTTTCAGGAGGCCGACTTTGACCGGCCGCAGATCGGCATCGCCACGCCCCTGCTCGACGGCAACCTGTGCAACCGCCATGCCTACGAACTGGCCGGGCACATCCGGGAAGGCTGCGCCGACGCCGGCCTTGCAGCCTTTCCCTTTGGCGTCTCGCCGGTGAGCGACAACATCACCCAGGGCCACGAGGGCGGTGGCGCCTCGCTGGTGTCGCGCAACCTCATGGCGAACGGCGCCGAGATGGTGTGCAGCGCGCACTGCTACGACGGTCTCATCGGCGTGCATCATTGCGACAAGAACGGACCTGCCTTTGCCATGGCACTGGCGCGCCTGAATTATCCCGGGCTCATCGTCAACGGCGGCAGCATTCTTCCGGGTTGTCATCGCGGCCGGCCGGTGACGATTCTCGATTCCTACGATTCCCAGGCTCAGGCGAACGCCGGCACCGTGTCCTTTGAGGAGTCGGAGGCCGTCATCCGCGCGGCTTGTCCAGGGGTCGGCGGCTGCGGTATCGCCGCCTCCTTCAACACCTGGGGCATCGCCCTGGAAGCCATGGGCCTGAGCCTGCCCGACACCTCGTCCATTCCTGCAGTGGATGCCGGCAAAAAGACGGATTGCCTGCGAGCCGGTCCCGCCATGCGCCGGCTGCTTGAACTCAACCTGCGACCTCGCGACATCCTTACCAAGGCGGCGCTGGGCAATGCCATGGCGGCGATGGCCGCTGCCGGGGGATCGACGAACGGCGTGCTGCATCTGCTGGCCCTCGCACGCGAGGCCGGGGTGGACTTCACCCTGCGCGATGTCCAGGCGATCTGCCGGAAGACACCGGTCTACTGCAATTTCGCCCCGCGTGGCAAGGGCACGATGGCCGACCTGCACCGCATTGGCGGCACCGCCATGCTGCTGAGGCATTTCTGGCGCGCTGGTCTACTTGACGGCTCCTGCCGCACCGTCACCGGTCAAACCCTGGAAGAAAATGTTGCCGGTCTGCCCGACGTGCCGGAGGACCAGGAACTGGTCGCGCCACTCGGCCGACCCTTCAAGGATTATGCCGACATGCAGATCTGCTTTGGCAACGTCGCCCCGCACGGCATGGTCTTCAAGGTCTCGTCGATGCAGAACCCGCGCTTCAAGGGACGCGCCATCTGCTTCAGCGATGCCCGCGCTGTCTCTGAGGCCGCCGCTGCCGGACTCATTCAACCCGGGCATTTTGTGGTCCTGCGCGGCCTTGGCCCCGTTGCCGCCGGCATGCCCGAGGTGTTGGTTGCCAGCGCCGCACTCGCCGTGCCGGAACTTGACGGCAAAGTGGCCTTCCTTTCCGACACGCGGGTCTCCGGCGTTTCCCACGGAGCCATCGGGGTCCACTGTTCGCCCGAGGCCGCCTGCGGCGGTCCGATCGCGGCGGTGCGCGATGGCGACGTCATCGAGTTCGACCTGCTGGAGGGCACCATCGAGCTGCAGGCGGATCTTGCGGCGCGTCAGGCGGACTGGCCGGCTCCGGTGCACGGGCGTGGCTACCTGGCCGATTTTGCCGCCACCGCTTCGCAGGCGCACGAAGGCTGCGTCTCCGCCTGGGTGCTCGGGCAAAAGTCCTGAGCTTTGGCCTCGTCAGCGTGCGCGTTGCCGGTTAAGATGGTGTCTCCATGAATTCCGCGTGGTCCATCCGCCTGGTCCGGGCCCTGTTCTTTGCCCTCTTCGTCTTCACCGGCCTCACCATTGCCCTCGGTCTGCAGCTGCCTGCCTGGACTGGCGCGCTCACCGGTGCCGCGGTGATGGGCCTGCTGCTGCTGCTCGACACCCTGTTCGCGCGCTTCACCCTGCGCGATTTTTCCCATGCGACCTTCGGTTTGGCGATCGGCCTGTTCTGCGCCTGGCTGATCACCCGCATCGGCATCTTCCAGCTCGGTTACTTTCAGTCGATGGCCGCCGGCGAGGCCGTGCAGAATGTCGTGGAAATCCTTGTCTATGCGTCGCTCGCTTTTTTCGGTGTCAGTTTCGCCCTGCGCAGCGACCGTGACCAGTTCGCTTTCCTGATTCCCTACGTGCGCTTCCGGCGTGACAGCTCCGAGGGCGAGCCGCTTCTGCTCGCCGCGGACATCGTCATCGATGGGCGCATCGTTGAAGTCGCCCAGACCGGCTTTCTCGGCGGCACGATGGTGGTGTCACGCTCGGTACTCGACGAATTGCGTCGCCTGGCCGAGTCAGCGGATCCGGCCCAGGCTCTGCGTGGCCGACGCGGCATGGAAGTCATGGAGAAACTTCGCGGACTCGGAGGCCAGCGTCTGTCGATTCACGAGGACCCGCCAGGCACGGTTTCGCGCGCAGAGGCAGGTGACGCCGAACTGGTCGGCCTGGCGCGCGAGCTCAATGCACGCCTGCTCACCAACGACGCCGGCCTCGCCAAGGTGGCGCGCCTGCGCGGCATTCCGGTGCTGAGTTTCCACGAACTCAGTCAGGCCCTGCAGCCGCAGTTTCAAGCCGGCGACGAACTGCAGCTCACACTGGTCAAGCCGGGCAAGGAGAAGCACCAGGCGGTGGGTTATCTGGCCGACGGCACCATGATTGTCGTCAACCAGGCCGCCTCCTTTATCGGCCAAAACGTTGACGTCACGATTTCGGGCAGCCTGCCGACCACCGCCGGACGGCTCATCTTCGCCGAGCTCCAGCGCTGACAGCCCGTGCTTGCCGGCGTTGCGATCCGGTGGAGATTCGAACATGCTGCTAGACGACCTCACCGACCATCTCGACGCGCAACTGCGCGTCAGCGAACTGCCCGACTACGCCAATGCCGTCAACGGCCTGCAGCTCGCCAATCGCAGCGGGCGGGTGACACGAATCGCCGCCGCCGTCGACGCCACCCTGCCGGTGGTGCGCAAGGCCGTTGAGCAGCGGGCCGACCTGCTGATCGTCCATCACGGCCTGTTCTGGAGCGGCCTGCAGCCCTGGACCGGCGCCACCTTCGAGCGCATGAGTTTGGCCGTGGAGTCGGGTCTTGCCATCTACAGCGCCCACCTGCCGCTCGACGCCCATCCGGAACTGGGCAACAACGCCCGCCTTGCCGCCGCCATGGGACTGAGCCCCGACGGTGGCTTCCTGAATTACAAGGGACTCGATGTCGGCCTGACCTGCACGACCGAACTGCCGCGTGAGGAACTCGTCGCCCGCTTCACGACCGCCCTCGGTGGCGGCCGGGTTCATCTCTGCGCCGGTGGGCCTGCCGTCTGCCGGCGCGTCGGCATCTCGACCGGCGGCTCGGGCTCCGAAGTTGCCGCCGCCGCCAAGGCCGGCGTCGACACCTTTGTCACGGGTGAGGGTCCGCACTGGAGTTACACGCTGGCCGAGGAGCTCGGCATCAATGTCCTCTATGGTGGTCACTACGCCACGGAGACCTTTGGCGTCAAAGCCCTGGCCGCCGACCTCCAACAGCGCTTCGGACTGTCCTGGGTCTTTGTCGATCACCCGACGGGGCTTTGAGGGGGCGATCTCAACAATTCAGATTTCAGCGATGGGGCCATGGCTTTTCTTGGTAGCGATTTCTTTGAGCGCGACGTGCTCGTCGTGGCGCGCGACTTGGTCGGCACGGAATTAGTCTGGCAGGGCTGTTCGGGGGTCATTGTCGAAACCGAGGCTTACGCCGCGGAAGGGGATCCGGCCTGCCACACGGCCTCGCGGCCGAGTGCGCGCGATTTCATGCAGCGGCAGGCTCCGGGGGCCGCCTACGTCTACTTCAACTACGGCATGTACTGGCTGTTCAACCTGCTGGTGAAGGGCGGCGGGCGCGAGGGTCTGATCCTGGTGCGCGCACTTGAGCCGCGACGCGGGGTTGCCGCCATGCGGGAACGGCGCGGCCGCGACCGCCTCGAAGATCTCTGCTCGGGACCGGGCAAGCTCGCCATGGCGCTCGGCATCGCCGGCGCGCACCACGGTGCCGCCCTTGCCGGTCACGGGCGCCCGGCCGGCTGCGGGCTTCGCGAGGCACCCGCGGCACTAATTGTGGCCGCGGATGTCCGCGTCGGCATCCGACAGGCGGCGGAGTATCCCTGGCGCTTTCTTGCACCGGACAGCCCGCATGTCAGTGTGCCGCTGGGGCGGGTCAGGCCCCCGCGCTGACGGCGTCTTGCGCGTTGACAACGATGGGACAGGTCGCAAGCGTCTGCCATGTCACCTCGCTTGCGGGCCTTTTGCATCATCCTGGGATGCGCTGCCACCTATGGCCTCATTTGCCGCCTGATCTTTGCGTTTCAACCGCTGGAGAACTGGCTGCAGATCGTCTCGGCGGCCTTCATGTACAGCATGCCCTTCAGTCTGGGTGCCCTGGTTTGCTTTCTGGGCTGGAAACTCGATCGGCCCGGCCGGTTCTGGTCGCTGGCGGCTCCGCCACTGACGATGCTGGTGCTGCTGATGGGAAGTGTTCTGTTTCAGCTTGAAGCCCTGTTTTGCGCGGTGGTGGCGGCACCGGTGGTGATGATCTTCGCCCTGCTTGGCGGCTGGCTCATGGGTCTGCTGCTGCGGCGACGGGACCGCGGTCGCCTGCAGATGGCCGCGTGGTTGCTGTTGCCCTATGCAGTGTCGCCGCTCGAACAGGCTTGGCGACAGCCGGATGAATGGCGCGTCATCGAGGATGCCATTGCCATTCGTGCACCGGCCGAACGGATTTGGGAGCAGATCCGCGAGGTGCCCACCATCCGCCCGGAGGAATTGCGCTGGCGCTGGATTTACGGGCTAGGCTTTCCGCGACCCCTGGCGGCCACGCTGGATCGTGAGGGGGTCGGCGGGCGGCGCCTGGCCACCTTCGAGCGCAACGTTTCCTTTTATGAGGAGGTGACAGTTTGGGAGCCTCCCGTGCGGCTGGCTTTCACCATTCGCGCCGATCCGGCCTTCATTCCGCGCACGGCGTTCGACGAACACATCATCGTCGGGGGGCGTTTTTACGACGTGCTGGATGGCACCTACACGATCGAACCCCGTGCTGGCGGGTCGTGCGTTCTGCACCTGTCGAGCACGCACCGTCTGTCGACCCGTTTCAATCGTTACGCGGGTTGGTGGAGCGAGTGGGTGATGCACCAGATCCAGGGATCAATCCTGGAGGTCATTCGCACGCGATGCGAGCGAGGATGAAGGTCAACCTGGCACGATTCCTGCTCCAAACTATCGCACCAATCCAACCAACCATGACCCAACCATCCCTACCGCAGGGGCGGCGCGCCAGCATTGGCGCTGCCGCCGCATTTGCCGTTTTCAGCCTTGCCGCACCGGCGCGTGCGGCGGAAGCCACGATTCAATCCGGCGACACCGCCTGGATGCTGACTTCGACGGCCCTTGTCCTGTTCATGATGCTGCCCGGTCTGGCGTTGTTTTACGCGGGTCTGGTGCGCGCGCGCAACGTGCTGTCGATCTTCATGCAGTGCTTTGTGCTCACCTGTGCGCTCAGCCTGCTGTGGATGGTGTGCGGCTATTCGCTGTCCTTCTCGGACGGGGGGGCCTTCATTGGCGGCCTCGGCAAAAGTTTCCTGGCCGGCATCGGCACGGACTCGGTGCGCGCCGACTGCCCGACGATCCCTGAACTCCTGCACTGCGCCTACCAGATGATGTTCTTTCTCATCACGCCGGGACTCTTTGTTGGGGCTTTTGCGGAGCGCATGAAATTCAGCGCCATGCTGGCCTTCAGCCTGATCTGGAGCCTGGTGGTGTATGTGCCCTGCTGCTATGGCGTCTGGCACAAGGCGGGTGAATTTTTTGGCTTGAGCGGGGTCATCGACCTGGCCGGCGGCATCGTTGTCCACATCACGGCCGGCATGGCGGCGCTGGTCCTCTGCATCGTTGTCGGCCCACGCCGCGGCTTTCCCTCCGTGCAGATGCTTCCGCACAATCTGCCGCTGACGCTGGTTGGTGCCGGCATGCTCTGGGTCGGCTGGTTCGGTTTCAACGCGGGCAGCCAGCTCAGCGCCGGCGGGCCCGCGGCCATGACCCTGCTGGTCACCCATCTGTCGTCGTGCACGGCCGCGCTGGTGTGGATGGCGGTCGAGTGGCGCATGCTTGGCAAGCCGAGTGCACTCGGGGTTGCCACCGGCTGCATTGCGGGCCTGGCCGCCATCACGCCGGCCTCCGGCAAGGTCGGCCCGCAGGGTGCGCTCGTCATCGGCGCGGCTTCCGCGCTCATCTGCTGGTTTGCCTGCGCCAAGCTGAAACGGAAGTATGGCTACGATGACTCGCTCGACGTGTTCGGCGTGCATGGAGTTGGAGGTCTGGTGGGCACGATTCTGGTGGCGGTGGTGGGCTCCAAGTCCTTCGCCGGAGGACTCGGCGACTTCGCCATCCTGCCGCAACTTGGCACCCAGTGTCTGGCGGCGTTGTACACCGCCGTCTTTTCTGGCGTGGCAAGCTGGCTGATCCTGAAGGGCATCGCCCTCTTCGTGCCGCTGCGGGTGACCGCCGACGAGGAAACGCAGGGTCTTGACCTCGCCGAACACGGCGAGGCGGCCTACAACTCCTGAGCCTTCCCGGCCCGGCGTGGCGCGCCAGCGCCCGCCGGGTGCATCAGATGATGCCTCCGCCCAGGAAGAGGCGCAGGATGGCGACCACGGCCACGGCGACATTGATCGTCAGGCCGATCTTGCGCTTCGGAAAGGCCCCGCAGATGATCCCCACGACACTGCCGAGCAGGGTTGCCCAGAGCGTCCAACCGAAGAAGGGGATCAGGCCGGGCAGGAGCAGCAGGGCGCAGACAAGGCCGATGAGGACGGAGAGCGTTTGCATGGTGCTGCACCGAGCCGCCTCCGGCGGTCGGGGGCAAAGGGAAAATCACGCGGATTTTGGAACAGGGGTGCGGCTTTACCAGGCACGGCCACGGCGCGGGGCGACTGCATGGAAGATTATGTATCAACACGGTACAGGAAGCCATGTGGCGCACCCCTCAGGATTCGAACCTGAAACCTTCTGATCCGTAGTCAGATGCTCTAATCCGTTGAGCTAGGGGTGCTGGGATCCGCGGTGCGGATTCA
>JAUREI010000155.1 GCA_030827515.1 Prosthecobacter sp.
CCCATTCCGTGATGGCGCCTCTTTTCGAACAGGACATCTCCCGGGCGAAGTCTTCTCCACTCAAAGCAGGTTGGTCGTGGGTGGACGATCTACCGTGGAGCCGAGTGTCGGATTTGAACCGACGACCTGATGATTACAAATCAACTGCTCTACCACTGAGCTAACCCGGCGTTTGGCGAGCCCTTATCCTACCCGCCATAGGCGTGGACGGCAACCGGATTTGGGCGTTAACCTGTTGTGCGCAGGCCTGAGGCGAGGGCGTTGACGGAAACCAACAGGTCGGGCAATTGGGCTTCGGCCTCCTCGCTGCGGCCTTCGGCCAGCAAGCCGCGCCAGCGGCGCAGCAGGGCGATCTGCTGGGCGTGCAGGACGCCAAGCGGTTCCTCGCGGATGGCCAGAGTGTAGGCCAGCCGCGGGCGGCGTGCTTCGAAGGTGCCCTGGAAAAGTTCCTCGAGCAGGGTGCGCGTGCGCTGATGCTCGGCCAGGATCATGTCCAGGAACCGCGCGCGCACGGTCTCGTCGGGCACGAGCCCGGCGTAGTCGGCCATCAGCCGGGTGTTGGAGCTGACCAGCGAACTCTCGATGTTGGTGAGGACGTAGCGCAGGAAGGGCGAGCGCCGGAGGGCGTCGCGCAGACCGTCAAAATCCTCGGGGGTCTCGCGGCGCAATCGCTCCAAGGCGGAGCCGGCTCCGAACCAGCCGGGCAGGTAGAAGCGCGACTGGGTCCAGGAGAAGACCCAGGGGATGGCGCGCAGGTCCTCGAGCGTGGCCTGGCCGGTGCGGCGCGAGGGTCGCGAGCCGATGCGCGAGTGTTCCAGGGCATCAATCGGCGTGGCGTGCCGGTAGAAGTGCATGAAGTCGGGCGCATGCAGCAGGCCGCGATAGGCGTCGCGGCTCCAGACGGCAAGGCGGTCCATGAGTGGGCGGATCTCCGCCTGTGCGGCTCCCTGGCCGCAGGCGTGGCGGGCGGTGGCGGCGGCGGCCGAGGCCATGAGCAGCTCGGTGTTGTAGACCGCCGAATTCAGGTGGGCGTATTTCTGCGCGATCGTCTCGCCCTGCTCGGTCATGCGCAGACGACCGCCCAGCGAACCCTGAGGCAGGGCTTCCATGAACCAGTGGGTCGGGCCGGCACCGCGTCCCACCGTGCCACCGCGGCCATGGAAGAAGACCGCGCGGGCGCCGTGACGGGCGCAGGTCTCGGCCAGGTCGCTCTGGGCGCGGTGCAGGGCCCACTGGCTGGCGAGGATGCCGCAGTCCTTGTTGGAATCCGAGTAACCGACCATCATCTGGAAGGTGGCGTCGCCGGGCAGCAGGCTGCGGCGGGTGACGGGGTGGGCGAGGAAGTCCTCGACGATGCCGGGTGCGGCCTCGAGGTCGGCCATGGTCTCAAACAGCGGCGTCACCGGCAACGGGCAGCGCAGTCCTCCGTCGCACCATTCGGCGAGGCCGGCCTCGCGGGCCAGCAGGTAGACCGTCAGCAGGTCCTCCGCATTGCGGGTCATCGACACAATCAGCGCGCCGAGACCGGCGGTGCCGTGGCGGGCGACGTGCCCGGCCAGCACACGGTGACAGGCCAGCACAGTGTCGGCTTCCGGCCCGGCGGAAAGACCGGGGGCGAGGAAGGGGCGCGGCGAACGCAGCTCGCGATCGAGCAGCTCGCGCTTTTCCTCGCGGCTCCATTCGGCGAGCGGGCGACCGCCCAGCAGGCCCGCGGCGGCAAGCAACTGTTCGAGGGCCTTTTCATGGAAGGCCGAGTTCTGGCGCACATCCAGCACGGCGGAATGAAACCCGAAGGCCTGGAGCTGCCGCTGGAAGGGCACCAGAAATTCGCGCACCAGGGCATGGGCACCGACCTGCTCCAGAGCGCCGGCATAAAGGCCAAGATCGGCGGCCAGTTGGTCGGGCGCGGCATAGCCGGCGCGGCTGTCGGGCTGCTCCATGGCGAGCAGCACCTTGGCGCGCATCAGGTAGGCGGCGGCGCGCCAGGGTTCCTCGCGATTGCGGCCGAGGATGTAGGCGACATCGGCCTGACCGTCGAGTTCGGCGGCGAGGCGGTCATTGAGTTCCCGCAGGCTTTCAGGCGTGATCTGGAAGAGCGAACTCAGCGGCGAGTGATAGGCGAGCTTTTCCAGGGCTCGACGGTGGATGCGCAGGGCGTTTTGGCGCAGCGCGCGCAGTGAGCGCGCGGTGACCTCGGCAGTGACAAAGGGATGACCGTCGCGATCGCCGCCGATCCAGGTGCCAAAACGGATGAGAGGCGGCAGATTGTCGAGCGCGGAGACCTCGAAGCCGGCCGCGGCCCAGGCCTCGTTGAGGTGAACGTGGGCGCGCGCCAGCGCCTCGGGAAAGACCTCGCGCAGGTAATGCAGCGCGTTGTCGAGCTCGGCCTCGATGGTCGGGCGGGTCACATGAATCTCGCCGGTGCGCCAGAGGTTCTCGAGGTGAATTTCCAGCAGGCGCTGCATGCGCTCCTGCTCGCGCGGCGTGTAGGCGGCATTGTCGTGCCGGTTCATCAGCGCGTAGATCTCTCGGTGCAACTCGCGGGCGGTGTCGCGCTTCGATTCGGTCGGATGCGCCGTCAGCACGGGCTCGACACAGACCTCGCGCAGAATGCCAAGGATTTCCGCCTCGCCGAGGCCTCGCTCACGCATCTGGGCAAGGTTGTCATGCCAGAGGCCCTTTTCCGCCTGCGGGCCGCGCTCCTTCTCGAGCAGTCGCCGCACTTGAGCCGCCGCCCGTTCCTCGACGATGTTGAGCATCTGGAAGGCGACCGACCAGGCCTGACCCAGGGGGCGACCGGCGGCGGCCTCGGCCCGGCATTCCCCCGCCCAAGGCAGGTGTTCCGCCAGTTCCGGCTCACCCAGGCGGCGCAGCACGGCCGCAAAGGCCTGCATGAGGAATTTCAGCTCGTTTTCGAGGAGGTGGAAGCCGTGCTCCCGCAGCGGGTTGGTGACAGTCATGGAAGGAGCTAAATTTATAAGCAGGAACGATGCCGGAGCGAGCAGGGATGGTGGAAGTTGTTCTCGGTTCCTCACCTGCCCTGCACGGCGCGATGGGCGGTCTCCTGGAGGAAACGGGCGTAGCCGGGGTCCAGGCCGGTGGGAATGAACCTGAGGCCAACCGGGCTGTCACCGAACAGAATTTCATACCAGACGCAGGCGCCAAGGTATTCGCCGGCGAGGTTGGCATGATGCCCGTCCATTTTCAGCTCGGACTTGCCGCTCTTGTCCTTCACCCAGCGCCAGCCGACATGGAGGGAATGGGTTTGGTCGGGCAGAGCCGGCTGCTGCGCCTTGCTGAAGTCAAAGGCGGTGTCGGGGTGAAATCCCTGCCGGGGATCGCTGTCGGCCAGGTCAAAGGCATCGCCAACCGGCAGCAGGACCGCCTGGAGTCGCGCTGCCGTGGCGCGGTAGGCGGCGCTGAGCCACTGATGCATCTCCTGGCGGGTGGTGGGTTCGCCGGGCTGACCGGAGGGCTTGGTGAAGCGCGGGTCATCGCTGCGGTAGGCCCAAGTCTGGTGAACATGCAGCCGCGCCTGCGGCGCCAGACGGCGGACGAGGTCGGCCAACTGGTCGGCAAAGGGCTGGTAGGTGGCGAGGTTGTGGCTCTTGAAGCTGGCCTGCTGGATCGTCACCACGTCCCAGGTGTCGGCCTGGATCAACTCGGCCAGACTGGCTCCATCGGTGTAGCGCCCCTCCTTGGCCTTCGGATCCTCGGAGTTGCGGCGGGCCTTCTCGGCGTGCACTTCCAGCGAGGCACCCCCGACGATGATGGGTCGGTGGATCAGTTCATGGCCGCCCGCCTTGGCGAGGTCACCCAGGTGGTGGGTGGCGTTGCGGGAAAAGCTGTTGCCGATCGTCAGCAGGCGGATCGTACGGGCTTCAATGCCCGGCGCGGCCAGCAGCAGGAGCAGGAGAAGGCGGAAGAGCATGGGCCAGCAAAGCGCCCGACGGCGGTCTTGGCAAGCCGCCGCCTTCCTTCTTGCCACCGCGAACTTCCAGCCTAAGGAGGAATGAACCCCAACCCGAACCACCCCGAACCATGATCCAACTCACCGGAATCGCAGACGAGGCAGGCGCATCCCTGGATGTGCAAATCCGCGCCCACCAGGAACTCGGCTGGAAGAGCATCGAGATGCGCGTCGTCGAGCTCGACGGCGTCAAAGGCAACCTGCACGAGATCCCCGAGGCGACCTTTGACAAGGTCTGCGAAACGCTGGCCGAGGCCGGCATGGGCGTCTGCGGCTTTGGCTCGCTGATCGGCAATTGGGCCAAAAAGATCACCGATGACTTCAGCATCACCGAGGCCGAGATCACGCGCGCCATCCCGCGCATGCAGCGCCTTGGCAGCAAGCTGATTCGCGTCATGAGCTATGCGGTCTGCAAGAACGAGGACGGCAGCGACGCCGCCGAACAGCACGTCGACGAGCGCATCCGCCGCATGCGCGAGATCAACCAGCGCTTTGCCGACGCCGGCCTGACCGTCGTCCATGAGAACTGCATGAACTGGGGCGGCATGAGCCCGACCTACGTGCGCCGCATGACCGAGGCCGTACCGGACATGAAGTGGGTGTTCGACACCGGCAACCCGGTCTTCATCGACGACCGCGACCGCACGGGCCACAAGCAGGACTCGTGGGAGATGTACCAGGCGATCAAGCCGAACATGGTCCACGTGCACGTCAAGGACGGCCGCTGGATTCAGGACAAGGGCGATGCAGAATACACCTTCCCCGGCGAGGGTGATGGCCAGACCGAGCGCATCCTCAAGGACCTTGTCGAAACCGGCTACGCAGGCCACATCAGCATCGAACCGCACGTTGCCGTCGTCTTCCACGGGGCCGGCGCCGCCGATGACCTTTCGCCCGAGGCGAAGGCCAAGCTGCAGTATGACAGCTACCTCAAATACGGCCGCATGCTCGACGCCATGCTGCGCCGCCTGAACGCGCCGCTCGCCTGAGTCCGGCGCGCCGGGACCCTGCCCAGCGACCGCCATGGCCACCCTGCTCGCCGAACACCTGAGCTTCCGCTACCCCGGCGGCGGGTTCGGGCTTGAACTCGAACGCCTCGAACTGCAATCCGGCGAGGCACTGGCCGTGCTCGGCTCCAGCGGCGGCGGCAAGACCACTCTCCTGCGTCTGCTCACCGGCCTGCTGCTGCCGGAGGCCGGCCAGGTGCGTCTCAATGGTGGCGAACCCCTTGGCTCCCTGCCCGCCGACTCGTTGCGTGCCCTGCGCCTGCGTTGCATGGGGCTGGTGTTTCAGGATTTCGCTCTGCTCGACTACCTGACGGTGGCGGAAAACCTGCTGCTGCCGGGTCGCTTTCTGGGACTGGAACCCGGGGCCGCCGGGCAGCGCGCGCGCCACCTCGCCGAGCGACTGGACATCGCCGACCACTGGCAGCATCCGGCCGGCCGTCTTTCGCAGGGGGAACGCCAGCGCGTCGCCGTCGCACGCGCCCTCGTCCATGAACCGGAGTTCCTCTTCGCCGACGAACCCACCGCCGCGCTGGATCCCGACCGACGCGGCCGGGTGATCGACCTCCTGCTGGAAGCCGGCAGCAGCGCCTGCCTGATCCTCGTCACCCACGACCCCGAAGTGGCGGCACGCTGCCCTCGGCAACTGCGCATGGAGGATGTGCGGTCATGAACACGCCGAGCCTGCATCTGGCCCTGCGCTACGTGGCGCGCCATCGCCTGCAGACCTGGCTTCTCGCCGGCGCGCTCGCCCTCATGCTCGCCGTGCCGCTGTCGCTGCGGCTGTTTCTGCGCGCCGCCGAAACCGGCCTGCGCGCGCGCGCCGAGCGCACCCCGCTGGTCCTGGGGGCCCGTGGCAGTTCGCTCGACCTCATGCTGGCCGCCCTGTATTTCAAGCGCCAGGCGCTGCCGCCGCTCGGCATGGATGCGGTCGAGCGACTGCGAACCGACGGCCTGGCCAACGCCATCCCCCTGCACCTGCGCTTCCACGCTCAGGGGGCTGCCATCGTTGGCACCGAGCTCGACTATTTCGGCTTCCGCGGCCTGCAGTTCATCGACGGCAGGCCGTTTGCGAGACTGGGTGACTGTGTGCTGGGAGCGGAAGTGGCGCGGTCGCGCGGGCTCAAGCCGGGCGACGCCGTTTTCTCCACGCAGGAGCAGGTTTTCGACCTCGCAGGCGCCTACCCGCTGAAGATGCGCGTCACCGGCGTGCTGGCACCGACCGGCACGGCCGACGACCGCGCGGTGGTGGTCGACATCAAAACCGCCTGGCTCATTGCCGGGCTCGCTCATGGACACGAGGACGTGACCGGCAACGCCGTGCTCCGGCGCGAGGCCGACACCACGATCGCCAACGCCGGCGTGCGCCTGTTCAACGAAGTCACTGCGGACAACCTCGAAAGCTTCCACTTCCACGGGGACCCCGGTGGTTTCCCGGTCAGCGCCGTGCTGGTGCAGCCGCGAAACGCCAAGGCGGAAGCGATCCTGGCAGGCCGTTTTCTGGATCCCAAGCTGCCCGCGCAACTCATTCGGCCCCTCGACGAGTTCCAGACCCTCATGGCCACCCTGTTCCGGGTTGAGCGCCTGGCGTTCGCCATGCTCGCCGTGGTGGCGGTCTCGGCCGTGGCGGTCGCGGCGCTGGTCTTCGCCCTCTCCTTCCGCCTGCGCCAGCGCGAGTTTCGCACACTGGATGACCTCGGGGTGGCCCGCGGCGCGCTGCTGCGCACGCGCCTGCTGGAGATTCTGCTCATCAGTGCGCTCGGTCTCACCTTGGCAGGCCTGCTGACGGCCCTCATTTTCTGGCGGGCCGACGCTTGGATGACCCTGCTGCTGGCCGGGTCCTGAGTCATGTCTGCGCTTGCCCGTGACTCCTGCCCGGTCTCTATTCCCCTTCACGCCGAATGCACATCGCCGACATCCTTTCCCAGCAGCGGCCGACGCTGTCCTTTGAGTTCTTCCCGCCCAAGACTGCGGAGGCGTCCGAGGCGCTGTATCAGACCATCGGCGAACTCGAAGCCTACAAACCCTCCTTTGTCAGTGTCACCTACGGGGCCGGCGGATCTACCCGGGAGCTGACCCATGACCTGGTCGTGCGACTGAAAACGACGACCTCACTCGACCCGATCCCACACCTGACCTGCGTCTGCCACGGCGAGGCCGACATTCGGGTCATCCTTGAGCGCTACGCCGAAGCCGGCGTCAGCAACATCCTCGCTCTGGGCGGCGACCCGCCACGCGACCTCGCCGGCTATGACCGCAACAAGGATGCCTTCCAGCATGCGGCGGACCTGGTACGCTTCATCCGCCGGTTCAACGAGCGCGGCGGACACCCCGACCCGCGCGGCTTCGGCATTGGCGTCGCCGGTTTCCCGGAGGGTCATCCAACGACGCCCAACCGCGTGCTGGAAATGGAATACCTGAAAGCGAAGTGCGACGCCGGTGCCGACTACATCTGCACGCAGCTGTTCTTCGACAACCACGACTTCTTCGACTTCCGTGACCGCTGCCAGCTCGCGGGCATCCACATCCCGATCATTGCCGGCATCATGCCGATCACCAGTGCCGGCGGCATGCGCCGCATGGCCGAACTGGCGGCCGGCGCGCGTTATCCGGCCAAGCTGCTGCGCGCCATCCAGCGCTGTGGCGACGATGAGGAGGCCGTGCGCCGCGTCGGCGTTCACTACGCCACCGAGCAATGCCGCGACCTGCTGGAGAACGGTGTCGACGGCATCCATTTCTACACCCTGAACAAGTCGCAGGCGACGCGCGAGATTTACGCCAGCCTGGGCATCCGCGACTCCGCCGCCGTCCGCCGCGCATGAACCAGGTCGCCCCGCTCCTCGCCGCGATTGAAGCCGGCGGCACCAAGTTTGTCTGCGGCATCGGCCGCGGACCGGACGAGGTGCTGGCGACGACACGCATCCCGACGACGACACACGGGGAAACCCTCGCGGCCTGCGCCGACTGGTTTGAGGAGCAGCGCGCCGAGCACGGCCAGTTCGCCGCGCTCGGTATCGGCAGCTTTGGTCCGCTCGACCTCGATCCCGCCAGTCCGGGCTATGGTCACATCACGACGACCCCAAAACCCGGGTGGCAGCAAACCGACCTGCTGGGATACTTTCGCGACCGGCTCCAGATCCCGGTGACGCTCGACACTGACGTCAATGCCGCCGTGCTCGGCGAGCATCTCTGGGGTGCCGGCCGCGGACTCGACCCACTGGTTTACCTCACTGTCGGCACAGGCGTCGGCGTAGGTGTGCTCGTGCACGGCCGACTCCTTCATGGCCTGCTGCATCCGGAAGCCGGTCACCTGCTCATTCCACCCCCGGTCGCCAGTCAGGCGCCAAACCCGCAGGGCCAGTGCCCGTTTCACGATCACTGCGTGGAAGGCTACATCAGCGGACCCGCCCTCGCCAAGCGCTGGGGGGCGCCGGCCGACACCTTGGCGCCCGAACATCCCGCCTGGCAGGAGACCGCCCTCATCATGGGCCAGGCCCTGATGAACCTGACCCTCAGCCTCTGCCCGCGCCGAATCATTCTCGGCGGCGGCGTCATGAGCCAGCCGCACCTGCTGCCGATGATCCGC